>JAFZSQ010000078.1 GCA_017619295.1 Lachnospiraceae bacterium | reverse complement strand
CTTCTGAAGGGCTGAAATCTTAACAGGGAAGTTCCAGGAATGGGATTCCTGATACTCATCTGAAAGGAAGTACTTGAGGTATTCCCAACATCCATCCTTTGCAGCTGATGTAGCGCTTATAGCGTATCTCTCATATGAATAAAGAACACCGCCGTTGCCTTCCTTAACGGGGAATCCGATAAGGGTAATAGGCTCGCCAAACTGACCCTGTTCTATTCTCGCATATCCTCTGAAGTCTGAAAGATATGTATTTGAAAGTGCTGCCCTGTTCTCTCTGAATGCATTCTCCATTGTCATCCAGTAGTCGTCATCATCATAATTGATTTCCTTAGGGAAGTACTTGGTTGTCAACTCAAGGAGATTTGCGAAATCGCCATCGTTAAAGTTACATGTTCCCTTCTTGAAATCAACATAGTTTCCGATTGCGGAATAAAGGATGTTGTAGAGGAATGATGCCTGTGTCTCGCCATTAATCAAAGTACAGTCTGAAGGAAGTGACTCAGCATACTTAACGAACTGCTCCATGGTCCAACCGGGTTCAGCTCCAAGATCCTTTGTCTTACCTGCAAGGGTTTCAATTGCAAAGTTGGGAACTATGCAGTAAACCTTTCCGTCTTCTCCGAATGCCTCAAAGACATTCATAAGGTAATCTTCTTTGTTAAAATCAGGATCGTTCTCCATATAGGAATCCAAATCCTCTATAAGTCCCTTGTTAATATAGCTGTCAAAAGGAATGCTGGGATTAACAAGGACAATATCAGGCATGTTTCCTGAAATAATATCGTTATTAAGCTTTGTATAAACTACATCAAAGTCGTCGTTTGTAGCAAACTGTGAGTAGTCCTTAAGCTGGATTCTGTATTTATCACTGCTCTTGTTGAATTCAATGGCACGCTTTTTAACTTCGTTGTCAAGGTAAATACCGCCCACAACGATTGCCGACTTCTCAACAACATCTGCGGGATCAACCTTGGTAAGAATTCCTGCCTTGGGGTTCCAGTCTTCAAGATCACTGTATGCAGCAACAACAGTCTTATCATCCAAAAGCACTGCGCTGTTGAAGCCACCGCAAGCTACGTCTGAATCAACCAGATCAAGAAGCTCTACAGGCTCTGCATCTCCGAAATTAAATGTATAAATCTCAGACTGGTTAAATGTCAAAAGCAGGTCATAGTTCTGTCCGCCGGAAATATAGTTGTATCTGTAGAATGATTCCGGAAGAGTAATCTCGTTGCCAACTTTTCCTGATGTAAGATCTACCTCATAGCAATTCTGTTTGGAATAGTCCTCAGTCCAAACAAGAATGTAAGGCTTTGTTCTGCCAAATAAAACTGTGTAGTCTTCATACATTGAAAGGTCAACCTGATTTACAGGAGAACCATCCGCAGCACTGAAAACTGAAAGTTTCTGATACTCACCGATAACAATCTTACCGTCGCTTGTTACATTTAATCCGCTGTTGTAGTAAGAATCCTTATCACCGTCTTTTGACTGGTCATAAGTACAAACATTCCACTTCTCGGTTCCGTTCTTATCCCAGCAGTAAATGTATGATTTGTTATCGCTTACGTACTCGTCGCCATATTTCTCATGGTTATAGGATACGGGAGCGTAAAAGTTACCGTCTGCATCAAAGCTTCCGGTACCGATGTTTACATATGTGTACTCACCTTCGGGATCTCCGTAGTAGGAGTCATCTCCATCCAAGGGGAATACTTCGGTTGAAGAAGTTACTGCCTCGGTTTTTGCTTCGCCTTCGGCATCTGCTTCTGTGTCAGCCTCTCCTTCAGCGTTTGCCTCCGTATCAGCCTCTCCTTCTGCTTCACCTTCACCTTCAGCATCAAAGATGTGCATATCGCCACCATCTGTAGACTCAGCTATCTCATCCTCAAAGCCTGTGAAGATTTCAGCCTCTGTTGAAGCTTTGGTCTTAATGTTATAAGTAACAATCTTATTGACTTCTTTGCCGTCTTCTCCGCCCCAATCATGTACCTGGAAAAACACCTCATCTCCGTTGGCACCCATGGCGTTAACATAGCCGCTGCCGAAATCAATATCGAACTCTTCAAGTTTAAATACATGGTCCTTGTCAAGTTTGGAAGCTACGGTCTTGCCGTTTCCGCCTCCGCCGTTTTCTTTGCCACATCCGCAGCCTGCCAGTGCAAGGGTTCCAATAACCATTACAGTTGCCACGATTAAGCTAACTATTCTTTTTTTCATAATTCCTCGTCTCTCCTACCTAACTTTTGAAACCACTTTTTGATATCTTTACGATCTTTGTACCTAAGTTCCTCAATTTTATCTGAAAACCTCTGCTTGTACTTATCCCAAGGAAGGCTTCTAAGCCACATGATAAGGAAAACAATGGCCACAACAGCCGCGTACAAATATAACACAAGTCTGATCAAAAGGAAAAGAGCCAAAATATCCTCATATCCTCTTGCCACGTTTTCCCAATAGGGGAATACGATTCCGTTCAAGCTCATGGAACGCTTTCCGAAACCGCCTATAACCTTCAATAGGTTTAAGAAATTAAATCTTGCAGCGTTCTCAATCATGAAGTACTTGTTTTCAGTACCCTTGAAGTTGTCGGTAAGCATCTTGTACCCGAAGCCATCAACAACATTGGGGAGGATAATCTCATAGCTGTCCACGCCCTTTTCGGTTGAATCTTCACCGCTGTTTAATTCATTAAACATGTTGTAGGAAATATACGCGGTAGGCACGTTATTTCCTGCAGCATTATTGAATTTGCTGTCCGGACGATCATACACACCTGTAATCATCAAAGGGATGTTGTTAACCCAAACCTGCTTGCCTATGATGTCGTATGAACCGAATAACTGCCACGCCAAATCCCTGTCAAGAAGGATGTAATCCTGCATCAGGCTATCGTTTGAGAAATAACTTCCGTTTACAAGTTTAAGAGGATGAAACTGGAAAAAGTCTCCGCCCACTCCATAGGTCCTGGCGTTGGTCTTTCCCGCCTCACCTACGTAATCAAGGTCTCCTCTTACGCTGTATGCGTCAATCCACTGTCTTGCATTTGCATTTTCGGACTCGCTGACAACCGATGCCTCAGTCAGTTTCTTCTCCATGGTATTTTCGAATTCACGAACCTTATAATAGTTGAATCCGTAAGTACTGTCGAAGAAGATGGTGGCCTGAGTACATTCGGAAATGTTGCCCCAGCGTTTCCATGCCATCTGCTCATCTAAAGAATTAATCTTAGAAGAACAGATTATCTTTATGATTAAGGCAATCACCAGGGCCAAAACAGCAGTCCCGGCAATAATAAGCCTCTTTAACCCAATTCTTCTTATAATACTTTTCAAGGTAATCCCTTCCCGACTAGTCTTGCAGTCTTACCTGTTTACCTGCTTCCACCGGTTTGTTGGCTGCTGTAATTACATACTCCCAAGCCTCGATGGGCGCAGAAATTGCTGTAGAGGTATCATCCTCTGCCAAAACCTCTATATCTACTCTGCTTGCGTAATATCTGTTTCCGATAGGTGAACTCTTGGACTCAACAATAAGGATGAACTTACCGTTATTGTCGGATCTGATTGCACTGTTAGGAACAATCATGTCATAGCCCTGAGACTTTGAACCTACAGAAATACTTAATTCCTGACCTGCTGAAACATCACCGCTTACATCAAACACCAGAAGTTTGCTCTTTCCGGGGTTTGCAGGGTCATTCTGAACCTTCTTAAGTTCTACGGTAATGTCGTTGTAATACCAGGAGTTCTGTACTTCGGCAATGGAACCTACACTTACTTTCTTAGCCTGCTCCGCAGTAACGGGAACGCTAAGTGTAAAGCCCTTGTTCTCAGGCTGAATTGTAACAACTGTTGCATTGGCCTCAGCCTTGCCGCCTGAAACAACATTTACATCAACGATGGTACCTGCAATTGGTGCGTCGATGGTTGCGCCGATTGCATTATCGAGGAGTTTCTGAAGTTGTTCCTGCTTCTCTTTTAAAACTCTGGCGGTACTGTTTAACTCAATCTCACCGGGGATGTCCTTTAAAAGCTGCTCTAAATCTGTCGAAGCTTTTGTTTTCTCATTCTCGAGCTGAGCAATCTTATTCTCCAAATCCTTGCCTGACAAAGTTGCATTAGCCTTCATCTGAACCAGGTTGTCATAGTTTGACTTAGCGTTATCGTATTCAGACTTTGCTGAGTTGTACGCACCCTGAGATGAGCTTGCTGCGCCGTAGCTGTTGTAAGCTGCTGCTGCGTCTGCGTAGAGCTTGTATGCTGCTTCGTAATCAGCCTGAGCTGCGTTGTAAGCATCTACTGCTGCGTGATAACCACTTGCGCTGGTTCCTGCGCCTCCGCCTGAGCCACTTGTTGCAGCATCTCCATTTAAATCATTTATTTTATCTTGAATATCAGATGCAGAGCTTGATTCATTTAGGCCATTAGCTTCAGCTACTGTCTTGTACGCCGAATTGGATGCATCATTATACCATGTCTGAAACGCTGCATCATCTGCTGCACTATTTCGTGCGTTCAATACAGCCTGAAGCTTGGTAATAGCATCATATTTCTCATTCATTTCCGTCTGAGCATTATCCCTGGTAATCCTAGCCGCTTCCATAGCCTTGGCATAATTATCCATCGCAGTCTTAGCTTCGTTAGCATTAGCATAGGTTGTTGAAGGTGCTGTAACATTTGCCCCTTCCATCTTAGCCTGTGCATTGCTCATTGCAGTCTGTGCATTTGTAATCTTAGCGTCAAGTGAAGCTTCGTCATAACTTCCTGTAAGCTGCTGATTCTTAAGCGCAAGAATCTGTGCATCAAGGTTCTCTACTCTCGCCTTAGCTGCCTTAATCTTCGCTCTGTATCCGTCAGTTGAGTCTTCTCTTCCTGCAACTGCATCGTAGTAAACGAAATCGGAGATACCGCCGTCAAGAAGCGCTTTCTTATACTCCACTTGAAGTGTTTCAAGCTCTTCTTTAGCCTTCTGTAATTCATCACTCTCTTTGTCCTGAAGGTGAATCATTACCTGGTCCTTCTCGACCTTGTCACCCTTCTTGACTTCAATGCTCTGAATATCTCTGGTTTCAGGAATCTGTACGTTATATAAATCAGCGGACTCAATCTTTCCGCTTCCTCTTACCTTCGCTGAAATCTGTCCACTGTTAATGTACTGAGCCGTAACAATGGGCAATGAATAATTCATAATGGTTTGTGAGAAGAAGGTGAGCACAAGCATTACCGAAAGGAAAATGATTGCCGCTGTTTTGACCCATTCTCTCTTGTTCTTAGTTTTCTCAGACATTTTTTAAATACCTCTCTACCCCTTAATACCACTCTGGAACGTAATACCTTCTACAAGGTAATCCTCTCCATAAAGGAAAATCAATAAACTTGGTATCATGTAAATTGTTGCCACCGCAAAGGCCAGTCCAATCTCTCCCGAGTTAATCTTCGAAAGGAATACCGACAAAGGATGCAGGGCTTCATCGCTTAACAGAATAATTGGTTGTTCAACCATATTCCAATAGTCTATAAAAATGAGAATTGCTACGGAGCAAAGGGCTCCCTTGCAAAGTGGAGCGCAGATCTTACTAAAAATCTGCCACTCTCCCGCTCCGTCAATCTTCGCTGCTTCAATGAAGGAGGAGGGGATTTTTCTCATGTTTTTCGTAAGTAAGTACACCGCAAAAGGTGAGAATATACCGGGGAGCCAAATTGCCCACCGTGTATCGATTATTCCTAACCAGTTTGACACCAGGAAGTTCGGTACAAGGGTAACCTGATAAGGCATCAAAGTGAGGATAATGTATCCGAAGAATATTATCTCTCGTATCTTTCCCCTATACCTGGTAAAACCGTAGGCCGCCAATAACGCGACAAACAACTGGAATCCCACAATAGGCACAACGAGAATAACCGAGTTCCAAAACTTGAAAAGGTAATCCGGGCTCTTAAACAGAACCGTCAGATACTGGCTTCCGCTGACCATGTCAGGGATGAACTTAAGATTGACCTTTTCGGATATAAACACCCTGCCGCCCTTCTCACTTCTGGCAAAAACAGAGCCATAGTTGGATGATATCTCACTGGCTCCCATAAAGGAGTTTGTGACGGTAAGAATAATGGGTGTCAAAAACATGATTGCAAACATCGCCGCTATAATTACGCAGATGCTGATGTTTATTCCATGTATTACTTTTCTTCTTTTCTTTCTGGCTTTTAAAGGATCGTACTTAGAAGGAGTATTCATTCTTCCACGTCCTTTCCGAAGTGATTCTCAATTGCGAAAAGCACTCCAATGATTACTATCATAGCCAGAGACATATAAATCGCTGCCGATGAAAGCTTCTGGTAATCAAGATTACCAAACATGTTGTTCATAAAATGCTGTAATAAATAAATGTTTTCAACCGGGTGGTCCTCAGTTAAGAGGTATACCTCCCTGAATACTTTGAAACTGCTTATAAGAGACATGATGGTTACAAAAAGAATTGTAGACGACATGTATCTTAACTTAATATGTACGAAAATCTGCCATCTGTTGGCGGATTCAAGCTCTGCGACTTCTATCAAATCCGTAGGAAGGTTTCCTAAGGCCGCCATGAACATAATCATGTTGTAGCCTAAGTTCTTCCAAAGAAAAAGAATAACTATAACAAAGATTGCCTTGTCAGATTTGAGCCAGTCAATCTTGTCTCCTCCCATGTTTACAATAATGTCGTTAACCGCACCATTGTAATGGAAAAGCACCTGCCAGATAAGTACGATTGATGCAACAGGTACCATCATGGGACTTAAGAATGCTGTCCTGAACTGTGAATGAAAGGGCAGCCTCTGGTTTAAAACCACCGCCAAAAGAAGTGAAAGCACTACTGCCAGAGGTACGGAAATTGCGGAGAAAACCGCAGTGTTTCTGACCGCTCTCTGGAATGCTCCGTTCCTTGCAACTCTGGCGAAGTTGTCAAGGAATACAAATTCATGAGCTATAGGGTTATTAACCATTGAATAGTAAATAACCACGAAGAAAGGAAGCACAAAAAAGAGAAAAACGCCAAGGAAGCTCGGGGTGAGAAACCACCTCGAACTCCTTTTGCTTTTCTTTGTGAACTTTGTTGCTTTTCCTGTAAGTTGTTTAGTCGTTCTCATCTAAGTAAGTCTGTATACGGCTCTGGATTACTGCAGCCGCATCCTGTGCCGATTTGCCTCCGTCGAAGAAAGCTCCGGCTTCCTCCTCGATTATACCATAGATAAACTGATCGTAGTTGATACTTCCTCTGGCATTGTCAATCAAATCCATGAAGGCATCAACATCTTCCTGTGTAGGAGGGAAAATTTCAAATGTATGATTTCCCATGCCATATCCAAGGGAAGCTACCTGCTGCTCTTCTCCGTTCTCATCAACATATGTTTCAGGTACCATCAACTTCTCAAGCTGTGCGTCAAATGCAGACCTAAGACTGGGAATCTGCCAGGTGTTTGATGCCTTATATGCGTCAGGGGAGATAAAGCTTTTTACAAACTCCCAACAAGCATCTTTATTCTTTGCAGCGGCGTTAATTGCGTATCCGCCGTTTGTGGAAATTCTTGCACCGTTACCCTCGTTTCCCGGGAAACCGATAAGGGTAAATTTACTTGCGTCATCACCAAAGATTGCCTTTGTAAGGAGATACTCGTTCATTGACGACATGTAAGCCTCATAAATTAGAGTCGTATGGTCAATTATTCCTCCTGCGGGATCATAGTCATCATTATTCGGTGTTTCCTTAGGGAACATGTTAGCAATCTCAAGAAGATTGGTGAAATCATCATTATTGAAATTACATGTACCTTCCTTCCAGTTAATAAACTGGTCATAGTTAGTGAAGAGAAGCATTGAAAGAGCACTCCGTCTGTCGGTCATATACATGTAATCTTTGCCCTTGTTCTTTTCAAAAACAGCCTTTGCTTCATCTACGGTCCAGCCCTGTTTATCACCTACATCTTCTTTCCAGCCTGCAAGGGTCAAAACCGTAAATGAGTTGGGAATGCAGTAAAGAGTTCCCTCTTTTGATGTATTGGTCTCAAGTACAGATTTGAAATAATCATCTCTGCTAACATCGGGGTCTTTATCAAGATACTCATTAAGGTCCACAAGGAGTCCCTTTGATGTAAGTCTTTCTGTGTTTAAGTTGCTTGCGTCAAGAACATCCGGACCTGTTCCCGCAAGAATGTCATTATTAAAGGCCTCAACTGCCTTCTGCCATGCATCCTCGCCTTCTTCTACCATATAAGGAATAACCTCAACTCTGTATTTATCAGATTTACGGTTGAAATTAACAATTGCTTTCTGAGAATCGCTTCCGCCTCCGGAATAACTGAAGGTTCCGAGGGTAATAATCTCTTTCACAGGCATATCAGCTACGGCAGTTTTTCTTAAAATACCTACCTCATACTGGGCATCATCCTCATAACCATCACCCATAATTACTCCGAACTCATCTTCCTCTGCACAGAAAACCTGTCTGATATCCCATGAAGCAATGTCGGAGTCAAGCCACTTAAGAACTTCTGTTGTAGCACCGGTTTCAGTGTTTAATTCAAACAAAGCATCTGCAGTTCTTACGTATGTCTGGTCGTTCTTTCCTACCAAAACTTCCTCTATATCAAGACCCTCAGCGTCGCCTGTGAAATCAAGCCACTTCTCTGTTGATTTGGTGTCAAAATTAACCTTACAAGCCTGCTGGCCCCCTTCTTCACCCCAGCCTGTCAAAACTATGGTTCCGTCGGAAACAATACCTGTACTTTGAATCCACTGAATTCCTTTGATATCTGCTGTGGCAAGAAGATTACCTTCCTTGTCAAATTTCCAGACTTTGTTTTGTCCATCATTAAGAACAATCTCGTCATCTTTGGTGGCGATCATAGCGCTTATATATGAATAATCAACGCCTTCAATCTTGACATCCTCTGTAATATTTTTTTTGCTTATCTCATTTCCATCTGCGTCAATATGTACCAGCCAGTTTTCAAGCTCATCACCGTTCATGCTGCTCTTTCTTTGCTGAACAACCACGCTGCCATCACTTAAAACTGCAAAGTTATTGGCAAACCATGCCTCGGTATCATTAATTCCCGCTGACGTCTTCAATCCGGCTTCTTCAGGAGCAATCTTTCCTGCTGTAAGATCCATCTTATAAAGGGTCTGAGTATATATCTGAGTTGCCTCATTATAATCACCGCCCAGGAAATAATAATAGTTGTCTTTAATATGTCCGTTATCAAGATATCCCGTATAATCTACGTCCATAAATGAAGCAGCGTAAACGAATTCTTTACCCCCGTACTGCTCCGCTTCTGTTGTAACTCCCGGCTTATTCTCGCCATCTTTTCCGTCTTTGCCGCCGCAGGCTGCAAGAGAAAGAATCATTGCTGAAGCAAGAACCATTGCCAAAGCTTTAGTTAAAAACTTCTGCTTTCTCATAATTTGTTTCTCTCCTCCAAAGTTAAGAATCATGAATTAAAAACTTCAACTACAAAATGTGCGAATAATTATTCTTTGTCTTTCAACATCTTGATTGTAATACAGCATTTGAGCCTTGTCATCTTAAGTATTTCTTAATTCCGGATTAAGACATCTTAATGACAAATTTTATTTCAGAGCATCAAAAAACCCGCTGACCATGCGGTCTGCGGGCATTTTTCGATTATAAAACCTTTGATAAGAATTCCTTAAGCCTTTCATTTTGGGGCTTTCCGAAGAATAAATCAGGTGTATTTTCCTCTTTAATCTGTCCTTCATCTACGAAGAGAACCCTGGTTGCAACCTCTTTTGCAAAGCCCATTTCGTGGGTGACAATCACCATTGTCATTCCATCCTTTGCAAGCTCCCTCATAACCTCAAGAACTTCCCCTACCATTTCAGGGTCAAGGGCTGAAGTGGGCTCATCAAAAAGCATTACCTCAGGATGCATGCAAAGGGCTCTTACAATTGCAACTCTTTGCTTCTGGCCGCCGGACAGCTGGCTTGGATAAGCATTTGCTTTATCCTCAAGGCCAATCCGCTCCAAAAGTGCCATAGCTTCCTTCTTTGCATCCTCCTCATCCATCTTAAGAAGCTTCACAGGACCGATTGTCATGTTCTTAAGAATGGTCATATGAGGGAAAAGATTAAAGTGCTGAAATACCATACCAATCTTCTGGCGGTATTCATCAATGTTAACCTTCTTATCCGTTATGGGTGTTCCCTCAAATTCAATAGTTCCGGATGTGGGCGTCTCCAAAAGATTTAAGGATCTTAAGAAGGTGGATTTGCCTGAACCTGAAGGTCCTACGATAACCACTACTTCTCCTTCTCTAATCTCAGTGGAGATATTGTTTAATACATCAAGCTTATCGAAACTCTTTGAGAGATTCTTTATTTCAAATAAAATCTTATCGCTCACTTGCACGTAACCTCCTTTCCCAAAGTCCTACAAGGTAGGAAAGGCCGGCTACCATAATCAGATAGATTACCGCCACTGCAAGAAGAGGAATCAGCGCCTCGTAGGTGCGGCTTCTGATTATATCTCCAGCATGAGTCAAATCTGTAAGTCCAATGTATCCTGCAACTGAAGTCTCTTTTAATAGAACAATAAACTCATTCGCAAGAGCAGGAAGGATGTTCTTAAAGGCCTGCGGCAAGATGATATAAATCATAGTCTGGGCATAGGAGAAGCCAAGGCTTCTGCCCGCTTCAAATTGTCCTGCGTCCACCGCCATTATTCCGCTTCGAACTATTTCAGATACATAGGCCCCGGAGTTGATTCCAAAAGCCAGTATGGCCACCACGATTTTCGAATTGTAGCTGGCAAATATTACATAGTACATAATAAGGAGCTGTACAATCATAGGTGTGCCCCTTATAACCGTAATGTAAATCCAGCAGATTCGATCAAGGATGAAAAGTTTTCCTGTCTTTGAATAAGTGGAACGGATTGTTGCTACCAGGAATCCCAAAAGTATTCCCAATAGCACAGCGAAAAGCGTTATAATGAGTGTATTTTCAAGGCCTTTGAAAATTAGTTTATAACGCTCTTCCTCTATAAAGTTCTGTATAAGTTTTTCTTTAAAAGTCACGAGGACTCTCCTTAAGAATTATTTTTTACGAACAATAATAACCTGAGTTGCTGTTGTGTATGAATCTGTGAAGTCGATGTTCTTAAGACGATCTTCTGTTACAGTCATACCTGCCATACCGAAGTCAGCCTTACCGGACTGTACTGCGTTGATGATTGCATCGAACTCCATGTCTTCGATAACAAGCTCATATCCAAGTTTATCACAGATTGCCTTTGCAATGTCAGCATCAATACCTGTGATAACACCGTTCTCGATGAACTCATAGGGCTCGAAAGCTGCGTTTGTTGCCATTACAAGCTTGCCGTTAGGATACTCTGTTCCTTCAGGGCTAGCATACTTGAAGCTACCCTTGGTCTCATCACCAATGTAGTTGCCGATGATTTTGTCTACTGTTCCATCGCTCTGAAGCTCTGCGAGGGCACCGTTGATGCTTGCTGTAAGCTCTGTGTTCTCTTTGGATACGCAGATTGCATAATCTTCGATTTCGAAGGGATCGTCAAGAATCATCAGGTCATCGTTCTTAGCTACGAATGCAAGTGCGGGCTGGTTATCGATAATAACGCAGTCAACCTTGCCCTGCTTAAGTGCCTGTACAGCATCGTTACCTTTGTTGTAACGCTCGATGGTTGAACCGTCTGCTTCATAATCTGATGCATAGATGTCACCGGTGGTTCCAAGCTGAACACCGATTGTCTTTCCGGGAAGATCGTCAGCACTGAAAACTGTGTTTGCTGCTACGCTTCCGCCGCATCCCAACATTGCTACGCTCATAATGCCTGCTAATGCAAGGCTAAGAATTTTGTTTAACTTTTTCATAGTATTATCCTCACTCTTTCTACGTTCTGTTTTCTAACGCATATCTGAATGAAATAATACTATCACAAATATTTATGCATTGTAAAGTAGAAATATGCATAAATATTTAAAAAATTAATTTCTTTTTGTATACATAATAACTTTATCGTCGGCTTTTATGACCGTATCACCCCTGGGGATAATAACCTGGTCCCCTCGCCTTATCATTACGATCATAGCTAATCTTGAAACATCAAGGTCCTTGATTTTCTTGTCTTTCCACTCACTCTGAGGCTTGATTAACACTTCTTTAAACTCTGTCTCATCGGAGAGCATGTAGTTTCTGCCTTCGCTTATGAGGGAATAATGTTCAACAAAGCCTGCGGAAATAATACCTGTGGGAATAGCTACCATTCCTACTCCCAGGAAAGATATGACAATGGCCAAAACTTTTCCTATAGTGGTAACCGGATATATGTCTCCGTATCCAACCGTAAGTAAAGTGGATGCAGACCACCATATGCCCGAAAAAGCATTCTTAAATGCATCGGGCTGAACATCATGTTCAACGGAATACATGCAAAGAGACGATGCCACCATGAGAATCAATATCATGACGCAGGATGAGATAAGCTGGTTTTTCTTCTCCTTAAGGACACTTGTGATGACATTAAATGCATCATACTGTGTATTTATTTTGAACAGTCTGAATATCCTTATGACGCGAAGGAGTCTGAAGGCAACCGCTCCTGCAGGGAAAAACAAAGGCAGGTAAAAGGGAAGGAATGTCAGAAGGTCAATTATTCCGTAAAAGGAGAAAATGAATTTGACCTTTGACCCAATCTTGGACTCTCCGGGATACAGATACTCCGCTGTCCACACCCTCAAAATGTATTCGATGGTGAATATAACGGATGTGACAAGCTCTATGGCATATAAAACTTCTGAATACCGCTCTGACTCTTTATATGTTGAGAAAAGTGTGGCAAACAGGTTAAGGAAAATAACTATAACTATAAAGTAGTCGAAAGACCTGCTTAACAAGTTATCCTTTGTACCTATTTGAATTATGTTGAAGATACGCTCCTTGTATTTTCTCATGTCTTACCCTACGGATATTTCTCCCTTAACTCTTGTTAAATAGAAAGCAATAGCATCCCTCTTGTGATCCTTGGTACTTACTCTGACGATTTCCATCAACTTATTACTGTCAAGAATACAACCGTAATACTTAATATCGGGGTCAGAGCTTTCAATATCAAAGGATACCCACTCATAATCGTCGCCAAAATCCTCTATTCCGCTTCTGGATTCAATATCCTCAACCGTGAATTTACTCTCTAATCCGGTCTCAATTCCGTCTACGTCAGGTCCCTTTATAAGGATGTCAAAAACACCGTTCTCGTCAACATTAATTCCGCCTTCATATCCTTCGGTATAAGCATTTTTAATCCCATCCCCAAGATTCACCTCGGAAAGAGACCAGTTGCCCTGAACGTAATAGTTCTCCATGCTGATGGCTTCTTCAAAGCTTGCGGTATATGCCATACCGTTGTATCCCATTTCATATTCACTGATGCTCATGGCTTCCATTTGATAGAGGTTTCCTGCCTCATCGGAAAGAACCATTTCATAATATCCGTCAGTGTAAAGGGGCTTAAGCTTCGTTCCGGCATTAACGATTACCTGCTCGCTTGTAGTATCATAGCGATACTCATTGTCAGGAATTGCTTTTGTAAATGTAAGATTACATTTGGTTGTTAAGGTCTCATCCGTTGCAATATCCGCAACAAGATAATTGCTCTCGCTGTATAAAAGCTCTCCGTCATCATACAGGCAGAATTTCTGGTAGCAGCCCATGGGCTTAATCATGTTGATACGGTCAATCATAATTAAATTGTTGGGATCTGTAAGGAAATAATCTTTAACTCCGCCTTTGACAGATACACCGGGCAGTACGTAAACAAGTACTGCTGCCTCGGAATCGATAGTGTAAATATTCAAATCGGCATATCCTACCCCGTCCTCATTGAAAACGAGCGCATAATCATTTTCTTTTCTGTGAACCACGTAGGCCTCGTAGCCGTATCTGTAATCATTGGTAAGGCTCTCTATAAGAGTTCCGTAATCCCTCTCAGGTGAACCGAATACTTCGCCGTATATTGAAGGAATAACATAAATCTCCGGAACTTCCAGATACTTCTCATTAAAGAGCTTGGGATCTTCGTCAAAATAAACTGTGGCAGAGAAATCTCCGCTGGCGTAAGGGCCTAAAACGTAAGGTCCAAAGTAAATGGTGACTCCGTTATAACCAAGCATCCAGTTAATGGATTCGGTATCTGCAAAGATATCATCCATAGAATTTGCCAGATCATAGAAACCGTTCTCTCCATATTTGTAGACTAAATCATCGATAACATAATCTCTTAATCCCTGAATGTCTACAACCACGTCACTGAGTTTCAGTTCCTCTCCTGTGGCAGTGTCGATATTATCGGCATACATTCCATACATTCCGTGGGCGCCGCCGTAATAATCATCTACATTATGTACAAGGGTAAAGGCAACTTCATCTGCCCTTATTACATTTGTTGTTATCTGACTGTACAAGGTGGGATGCCAGCTCATTTCGCCGAATTCTTCATTATAGGATTTCAGCGTGGAGTCCACATACTCCTCGTATGTCTTTTCAATATTCTTGCTTAACTCAGTAACTTTCTTGGAAAGCTCAGGGTACTTCTTTGCATCCTCTTCAGTTAAAGCAAATGTATCATAATCCGTGAAGCATACAATCTCACCATCAAGCTCACCGTCTTTGTGGTGAGTTACCTTGCTGCCTTCGATTATATCCATGGCTTCTGTACGGGCAGCCTCTTTAACGTTGGCATTGCATACAAGAGTAGCCACTTTCTCAATAAAGTTTTCATCAAAGCCTGAGGCAAGACCAAGGCAGTAATGAATACCTGTGGCAGAATCAATCCATGTTTCATATCCCATTCCGTCTCCGCCCTTAATGAGAGCTTCGGTATTTCGGAATGAAACTTCTTTTTCAAGATTGGGAGTAAAGTAAAGGCCCGAAATGTCTTCACTTTCTTTTATAGAATTATTGGTTACAAGCTGAGCTCTTAAAGAGAGTTCCTTACGCTCATAGGTAAACTGTATTTCAAGCATCTTCCCAACAGTAAGGTCATAGATGAAATACTTGGCATCGCTTGAGAATCTGGGAAGATCCACAGAAAAGCCCATTTCACTTGAAACTTCAAAAGGTCTTATTTCTCTCATGGGATTGGGAAGGCCCACTTCAACCTCAGTGGGTCCCATGGTGACGGCTTCCTCAGTCTCTTCTTCGTCAGAACCTCGTCTTCCAAAGAAGCATCCCGTCATCGATAATATAATGCTTAGAATAAGCACCAAGCTAAGTGCTCGTCCGATTCGTCTTGTCATATTCTCTCCCGTGCCAAAAGCTCGTGCACTAATTATTTTTTTCTCTTACCAGATCCTCTATCATCTTATCCTTGGCAAGATTCTCATTTAATAACTTTTTGTTGTAATCAGAGATTGAATTAAGGAAATCCTGCATCTCCGTATCATCAAAGATATCTATCTGATATCCTCTCTTACGATTTCCATCCATAAGGTAGCTGACTCTTACCTTAAAGACCCTGTCATACTCCTTAAAGGTTCTATCTCTTGTAACTCCGTCTCTGTTAAAATCGTTAATCCAAATCTGAAGATGTTTACTGAGACTTCCCTCGGGAATGGGCCTGTCAACCATGGCATAAATCAAATCCGGAAATACGGTCTTGGCATATTCGTTGGAGCCAAGAAGGTTTAACTTCATGTCAATAGCCAGGAATCCGTTCTCATCTCTGTCTGCCCTGGATTCTTTTATGGTACTTCTTATATCATAAAGGGCCAACCTGTCTATGATGAAAAGATAAACGATTGCGTCAAAAACATAAGCTAAAGGTGTCCACTCTATTCTGTCCGTTATTGCTCTTCCTATAAAGAATGCAAATAATCCGAAGGCCTGAGTTGCGGAAAGCATAATGATGTTTTTCCTTGATGCCTCTGTCTTTGAGGCAAAACCATAAATTATCGCCGCTACGGAAAGGCCAAAGTAAACGAAAAGCAATATATAAAATACCGCGTGCATGGGGCCGTATGATTTCTTTAATACAGTTACCCCATCTTCCACTACCAGAGAAACATCTTTATAAAAGATTTCCGAGTGGCCGATGGTAAGCACAGCAATATAGACAGATGTACTTACTGCAGTAAAGACAAAAATTGCCCATCTTGGAAGCTTCATCTGACATAGTGTAAAAATGCTTATCATAATAAGCATCATAAGATAGCATCCGCCAAGGTATGTAATCTTTGTGGCGGTAATTGCTTCTCCAAGGTCTATTGAAACGGCAGCCAAAAGGTATCCCACATTAACGAAGGGAACCATCAGGTAAACTATTGTAAAACACAGTTCAAAATTTCTGCGCCATTTCCAAAAATAAATAATCGAGCATATCAGAGAAAGTAGTGCAGTCACAAAGTAAAATACTATTACGCCCATGCTTTGTCTCCTTGTTTGTACGGTTATTAAATTTTCAGACCCTTTCTCCCAATATAACACAAAAACTGACAGGGGGAAAACCCCCTGCCAGTATAATGATTAACAAATATCCATCTTTAATTCTTCTATGACATGTGCAATTGGGGACAGGCCCCACTTGCACCTATTCGATTATTCCGCCGCCAACTACGCAGTCGTCGTCATCGTAAAATACTGCTGACTGGCCCGGTGCCGCAGCGCGCACCTTATTATCAAAGGTTATCTTTATCCTCTCGTCATCGATTCGCTCCAAGGTTGCTTCCTCAGGGATGTGATGATATCTCACCTTTGCCTTGCACCTTAAAGTCTCTCCAAGTTTCAAATCCTCGATGCTCTGGAAGTTAACTCTGTTACAGATAACTGTATCGCTGAAGATTTCTTCCTCATCGGAAAGAACTACTTCATTGGTCTCAGGTCTTATTTCCTTAACAAAAATCGGATGACCCACAGCTATGCCAAGGCCCTTTCTCTGACCGATGGTGTAGTGGATTATACCTTTATGCCTGCCAAGAACGTTGCCCTTAGTATCAACAAAGTTCCCTTCAGGCAAAGGCTCCCCATCATAATGCTCCTCAATATATCCTGCATAATCATCATCGGGAACAAAGCATATTTCCTGAGAATCTGCCTTATGAGCCACAGGAAGTCCTATGGACTCTGCTATGTCTCTTGCCTCCTGCTTGGTAAGTTTTCCAAGAGGCATTAAAGTCCTCCCAAGCTGCTCCTGGGTCAAGCGGTATAGCATATAGGTCTGATCCTTCTTTGCATAATCAGCCTTCTTAACCGTGTATCTACCGTTATCAAGCTTCACTACGTGAGCATAGTGACCTGTTGCCACAAACTCCGCTCCCACATCATTGGCAAACTCAAGCATCTTGGCCCATTTAATGAATCTGTTACACTCGATACAGGGATTGGGAGTCTTACCTTTAATATAGCTGCAGATGAAAGGATTGATTACATTCTCCTTGAAATCCGCAACTCCGTTTATAACATAATAAGGAATATCAAGCATGTCACAGACCGTTCTAGCATCGTCTGTCTCACAGCACTTGCCTTCCTCACCAAACTGCGTATGTAATATTTTAACGGTGGCTCCGATAACCTCATATCCCGCCTTCTTTAAAAGGTACGCGGTAACCGAGCTATCCACTCCACCGGACATTCCAACTACAACTTTACTCATATATTTCTCCAAAGCTAAACTTTCTTCCATTCTACCACAAGATGTGCATTATGGGGACAGTTGTGCATTTTGGGGACTGTCGTGTCTTTGCATGCGTAGTGTGCAAAGCAGGACTGTCCCCAAATTGCATGACTGGCCCAGGGTTGCACGTCGAGCCCTTTGAATTATCTATACCTATTGGGTATGAATGCTCTTAAGATATATGTATTTGATATATCATAATTGGAGTGCTATGATTAAGTCAGAAAGAAGAAAATAACTTAAATGAATCGGATCCGATAACTAAATAACCTATTAACCACGGCTTATTATTATCAAAGGAGGCGTTCATTATGAAGAAATTCTTTGCACACTTGGAAGAGGTATTGGAAGAGTATTTCGAGATTTGCGCTCATAAGTAAGTAATTACAAGTAATAAATAATGTTGTCCGGAATCCGGCAGGGAAATTCCCTGCCGGATTCTTTTATGTGCAGTTGGGGACAGGCCCCGATTGCACCTAGGTCCTTGCCTTCGCTCTCACCACCAGCGCCTCATAAGGATAAAGCATCAACCCAGAATGAGGCAGCGTCAGTATCTCACCCTTATTACGTTTATCAGGATAGTTTGTCACCATAAGCCTGGTCCTTACTCCCCTAAAAGCCTTAGGAAGAATAAAGGGTATACTCTCCCTCGCGAAGGAACAGATTACAATGAAAGCCTCATTACCATAGGTCCTGGTGTACATATAAACGTAAGGGTTTGCCTTCTCATATTCATAATAGTCGCCGAAAATTAAAGTCTCGTTAGACTGTCTAAGTTTAATGCACTCTCTGTAGAAGTTAAGGATACTGTCATCCTCACCTTCCTGCTTCTTAACGTTTATCTCTTTATAATTACTGTTAACGTAGAACCAGGGCTTCACATCCGAAAAGCCCGCATTCTTTCCGTCATCCCACTGCATTGGCGTACGGGCCGAATCACGGCTTGATATATGAATCCTCTTAAGTCTGAAGTCCTCGTCCTTCTTAAGATTGTACTTGTTGTAATTATTCTTGGAAGAAATATCTACGTAGTGGTCAATGGAACGAAGCTTAATATTGGTCATTCCAATTTCCTGACCCTGATAGATAAAGGGCGTTCCCTTTAAGAAAAGGTAAGCCGCCGCAATGGCACAGCCACTCTCCCTGTGGAACTTCCTGCTTCCATATCTGCTGACAACCCTGGGATGATCGTGGTTCTCCATATACAAGGAGTTCCAGGCCTTGTCATTAAGCTTGTCCTGCCACTTGCTCAAAGCCTTCTTAAGTTTTATCAGCTTAAAAGGCCTGTGCATATACTCGGTAAAAAGACAATCCGCCATCATATGATCAAAGGAGAACATCATATCCATTGACTTGGTATCGCCGCTTAAATACTTAAGAGCAGAACGCGCCGTAGTCATGGGACCCTCACCGATTTGAACCGCACCATATTCATCGCACACATCCCTGAACTCTTTAAGATACTCGTGAATATGCGGCCCGTCCTTATAGTGCATCATGCTTCCGATTACAGGCAGAAACCCTATACCGTTAGGAAGGCCTTCCTTCTTTGAAATAAAGTTGATAACGTCCTCACGGAAACCATCAACACCCATATCCAGCCAAAAACGCAGTATCTTCTTTACTTCCTCCCGGACCTTTGGATTATCCATATTTAAGTCCGGCTGCTTCTTTGCAAAAAGATGCAAGTAGTACTGGCCTCGCTCCGGCACATACTCCCAGGCTTCACCCTCAAATAAGGAATCCCAGTTGTTGGGCTCATCTCTCCAAAGATAATAGTCGCTGTAGGGGTTATCCTTCCCCTTCTTGCTCTCAATAAACCAAGGATGCTCGTCTGATGTATGATTGATAACCAGGTCCATGATAACCTTCATTCCAAGCTCGTGGGCCTTATCAAGCACCTTCTTAAACTGCTCCAAATCACCGAAATCAGGATGAATGTTGCAGTAATCCGAAATATCATATCCGTAATCAGCATTGGGCGAAGGATACAAAGGATTAAACCAGATGGCCGTAGCACCAAGGGATTTGATGTACTCAAGCTTATCGTAAACTCCGTACAAATCCCCTATGCCATCATTGTTTCCATCCGCGAAACTCCTGACCCAAATCTGATAGAAAACCGCACTCTTATACCACTCTCTCGAATCAATCCCAGAACTCATTGTCAAAGCTCTCCCTTATTGTTTCTTTAATAGTTGCTCTTAAATCTCTGATTCGTCTGAATCCCTCAGCCAAATCCGCCGTAGCCTCAAACAAAAAATCCGTAGGCACGTGTTTTCTGCCGGGCAAGGTGCCATCCTTACTCATCTCGATTAACTCTCCGTATCTTCTGTGGGCGCATCTTACCGCATCCTCCCAGGAGATGTAGATTTCATTCATGGCGTTCTCGCCCACCTGTTTAACCCTGGCCAGATCTTTACATACTTCCTTAAGTAAAGCCGCCATGGCATCAGCGTTCTCGTCAATCACATATCCGTTCCTGCCGTGGGTTATCCCCTCAGCGGCGCAGGAATTCTTAATAAGCACCGACGCCAGCCCGCAAGCCGCCGCCTCTCTTACCACAATTCCGTTGGTATCATAAGTGGATGGAAAAAGGAAAAGATCTCCCCTGGTGTTTATGGCCCTCAAAACTTCCCTGTCTCTTATGGGACCTGTAAAAATCACCTTTCTCTCCAAATCCAGCTCAATCACTCTGTCCTTTAGCTCGTCTTCATCGGGACCGCCGCCCACAAGAAGCATCCTAAAGTCCATGCCCTCATTATCGAGTTTCTTAAGGGCATCCAAAATAAGGGGAATACCTTTATATTTCACAAGCCTTCCAACAAATAAAAATACCGGTACCCCTTTTGGCAAATCGTAATCAGCTGTAACTTTCGCCACCGCCTCATCACTTGCCTTACCTCTGGCAAAATCAACACCGTTATTCATTACGCGGTAGTTACCTTCAAATCCCAAGGACTTAAGGTTCTCACCGGCCCCCTTTGAAACTACCCACACTTCATCGCAGGCAGATATATTCTGAACCATGGCCCTTATGGTCTCTTTCTTAAGTAAGCCTTCGCCCACAGCCCTCTCAATATCAATGTCAAACTTTGTATGATAGGTAAAAACCACAGGTGCTCCTGTCTCGTACTGCAGAACTCTCGCCATTAGCGTAGATGCCGCAGGGCAATGGGTATGGATAATATCAGGCGCCTCATCCGCAATCTCATTAATCTCTCTTATCGCCAATGAGTTTCCTGTCCTGTATCCCGCCACAATCTTCGTGGTATCTATACTGGGATAAGGTATAACCTTATAAGGATACCCCGTATAATCCACATCAGGATATTTCGGAGTACCCACCACCACTCTTTCATTCAGTTCTTCAGTCAGCACTCTCCCGTAGTTCATGACCACATTTGCCACTCCGTCAATCACCGGCGGGAAAGAATCATTCAATAAACATATATTCATACCCCCATTATACCACCCAAACAAAAAAATAGGGCGGATGTGCATTCCGGGGACTGTCGTGTCTTTGCATGCGTAGTGTGCAAAGCAGGACTGTCCCCGGATTGCACGTCCGCCCGGGGATTGCACATAAAAAGAGTCCGATTGGATATCCAACCGGACTCTTTAATATGCTTCAAATTAAGCGTTTACAATCTGACCGAAATCAGGTTTAAGGCTTGCACCGCCGATAAGACCACCGTCGATGTTATCCTTGGAAAGAAGCTCTGCAGCGTTACCTGCGTTCATTGATCCGCCGTACTGGATACGAACAGCCTCAGCTGTAGCACCGTCATAAAGCTTAGCAATGAGCTCACGGATGAGCTTACATACTTCCTCAGCCTGATCAGCTGTAGCTGTCTCGCCTGTACCGATAGCCCAGATAGGCTCGTAAGCGATAACAAGGTTCTTAACCTGATCAGCTGTTACGCCGTCAAGATCCCAAGTAATCTGTCTTGTGATCCACTCTTTGTAAGTTCCTGCCTTACGAAGTGCAAGAGACTCACCACAGCAAAGGATGGGCTTTAAGCCTGCAGCAAATGCCTTCTTAACCTTTGCGTTGATAAG
>JAFZSQ010000077.1 GCA_017619295.1 Lachnospiraceae bacterium | reverse complement strand
TGGTAGACTTCCTTAAGAAGTATGAGAAGGAGAATGCTTAATGTTTAAATATAATTGCTTAAATCCCATCGCAAGTGTGGGACTTGATAATTTTGATGAGAATTACACTAAGACAGAAGATGTAAATGAAGCAGAAGGTATTCTCGTAAGAAGTGCCGTTATGCATGAAATGGATTTTTCCGACAAACTTTTATGTGTAGCAAGAGCCGGTGCGGGAGTTAACAATATTCCTCTTGATAAGCTGGCTCAAAAGGGTGTTGTGGTATTCAACACTCCCGGTGCAAATGCCAACGGAGTTAAGGAACTTGCAATCTGTGCAATGCTTCTTGCTTCCAGAGACATTATCGGCGGAATTGATTTCGTTAAAGAGAATAAGGAAGATGTGAATATTGCCAAGGTAGTTGAGAAGGGAAAAGGCAAGTTTGCCGGAACTGAACTTCGCGGCAAGAAGCTTGGTATTATCGGTCTTGGAGCCATCGGCGGACCTCTTGCCAACGCTGCAAAGCATCTTGGTATGGATGTATATGGATGCGACCCCTACATCTCCATCGATGCGGCATGGAATCTTTCCAGAGACATTCATCATGTTAAAACTAGAGAAGAGATTTTCTCCACCTGTGATTATATTTCCGTTCATGTTCCTCTTGTTGAGAATGAGGACCCCAATATAAACACAAAGAAGATGATTAATAAAGACACCATCGCTATGATGAAGAAGGGTGTTATTATCATCAACCTTGCAAGAGACCTTCTTGTAGACGACGAGGCAATGGAAGAGGCATTAAAGAGCGGTAAAGTAAGAAAGTACGTTACCGACTTCCCTAATCCCAAGACAGCCAATATGGAGGGAGTAATTGCAATCCCTCACCTTGGAGCTTCCACTGAAGAGTCAGAGGATAACTGTGCAAAGATGGCAGTTAAGGAGTTAAGAGCTTACCTTGAAAACGGTAACATCATTAATTCCGTTAACTATCCTACAGTTGACATGGGACCTTGCACTGAGAATTCCAGAGTGGCTGTTCTTTCAAAGAACATCCCCGGAACAATCAATAAGTTCTCCGCTGTATTTGCGGACTTAAACATTAACATCTCTGACTTCACCAACAAGTCAAAGGGTGAATATGCTTATACCCTTATGGATGTTGAAGCGAAGATAACCGATGAGCTGATTGCAAAGCTTAAAGAGGTTGACGGAGTAATAAGAGTAAGAGTTGTAAAGAATTAAGAAATAATAAACCTGAGAGATTAATTCTCTCAGGTTTTTTTGTTGCCATTATTTTGAAGCTTCATCCAAAGCTTTCATATCTTCCTGAAGCTTCTTCTCGGTTTCGACCACAGCTTCGCTTTGAAGATCCATATATTTGATAAAAACTTCTTCAATCTTCATGCCGGTTTCATCGGCCAGTTCCTGCATAATTGGCTTTAATGCTTCCAGCTGTACGGAAACAAGAGTTTTCTGAGGCTCTATATCGGCAAGTTTTGTTTCCGCATATTTGTTGATTCGGGATAAAAACTTTCTTTCTTCGTCTGTCATATCATTCACTCCTTACTGGTGTCTACTGTGGTACATTTTAGCATAATTTACTTGTTTGTAACAGTGAAATTTGATAAAATAACTACTATATATAGTTGAAAGGTTTGGAATTTTGGAATATGTCGCACATTAGACCGTTTCAAGCAATAAGACCCAGGCAAGAGTTTGCAGAGAGAATTGCTGCGCTTCCCTATGATGTTTATGATACTGAGGAAGCACGGCAGATTGTGTCTGCAAACTCTTTTTCATTTCTGGCAATAGACAGGCCGGAGGTTAATTTTCCTGAGGGTCACGATATTTACAGCCCTGATGTTTATGAGAAGGCTTCTTCACTTTTGAAAGGATGGATTGCCGAGGGCAGATTTATTAAAGAGAATAAACCCTGCTTTTATGTATATTCCATGACCTTCCTCGGACGTACACAAACGGGCATAGTCGGTTGCTTTGCAATAGACGATTATCTTGACGGTACCATCAAGAAACACGAGAATACCAGAGAAGATAAGGAGATTGACAGAATCAATCATGTTTATACCTGTTCTGCTCAGACAGGCCCCATTTTCCTTGCTTACAGGGCGAATGAAACAATCTTCAATATTACACTAAAGGCGTTAAATACCAAGCCTGTTTATGAGTTTACCACTGAGCAGGGAGTGATTGAAAAGGTCTATGTCATAGACGATGACTATGATGTCCAAGGTATTGTATCTGCTTTTGATAAAATCAGACACATCTACATAGCTGACGGTCATCACAGATGCGCTTCAGCTGTTAAGGTTGGCCTTAAAAAGAGAGAAGAGAATCCGGGTTATACCGGTGAGGAAGAGTTTAATTATTGCCTTTCCGTACTTTTCCCTGAGGACGAACTCTGTATTATGGACTACAACAGAGTTGTCAAAGATTTGAATGGATTAACTTATAAGCTGTTTCTTGAAAAAATAGGAGAGCACTTCGAAATCTCCGAAAGTGAAACGGCGGTTAAGCCCAAATCCAAAGGAACTTTTGGCATGTTCCTTAACAGAAAGTGGTATGTTTTAAAGGCTAAACAGGAATTAAAGTCAACAGATCCTGTTAAAAGTCTTGATGTTTCGATTTTACAGGATTATGTTCTTGACCCGATTCTTGGAATCAAGAACCCTAAAACTGATAAAAGAATGGATTTTGTCGGTGGAATAAGAGGTCTCGGGGAACTTGAAAGAAGAGTTCTGGATGGTTACGAAGTTGCTTTTTCAATGCATCCCACATCCATGAATGAGCTCTTTGCGGTTGCAGATAAGGACATGCTTATGCCCCCAAAATCCACATGGTTTGAGCCTAAGTTGTTAAGCGGATTATTTATACACGAAATATAAATCAAAGGACGTTCCACAATGACTAACAAGCTGTATAAACTAATGAATTGGCCGAGAATTGAAGAGATTATTTATTCTGAATCACCAAGACCCGGGGAAGTTTTGGGTGCCCATCAGGTTGGAACTTCGACTCTTATTCAGGCTTTTTTTCCTAAGGCAAAGAGGGTAAGTTTATGCGTTCCTTCTTTGGATTATGACAAGAATATGGAGCTGGCTGATGAGGACGACTTTTATGCAGCGCTGATACCTACCTACGGTAAGTTTGATTACTA
>JAFZSQ010000076.1 GCA_017619295.1 Lachnospiraceae bacterium | reverse complement strand
TCTGCCCATTCCGAGCATTCCTCCGAGGCCGCCGAATCCACCGTGTTTCTTGCCGCCGCCAAACTGCTTCATAAGCTTTTGTGTCTGTTCAAACTGCTTGATGAATCTGTTTACCTCAGCGATATCAACACCTGCGCCTTTGGCAATTCTGTGCTTTCTCTGGGGATTTAAGAGCTTGGGATCGCGTCTCTCCTTCTTTGTCATGGAAAGAACAATAGCTTCTGTGTGAGCAAGCTGTTTGTCATTAACCATAGACTCGATGTCTCCCATCTTGCTGCCAAGACCGGGCATCATTCCAAGGAGTGAACCGATACCGCCCATCTGACGCATCTGCTTCATGGAATCAAGATAATCCTCGAAGTCAAACTTGCCTTTCTTGAGTCTGGACATTCTGTCCTTCTCGGTCTGCTCATCTATCTCAAGATTTGCTTCCTGAACCTTGTCGATTAAGGAAAGTACATCTCCCATTCCAAGGATTCTGCTCGCCATTCTGTCGGGATAAAACTGCTCCATATCGGAAAGTTTCTCACCCATACCGACGAACAAGATAGGCTTGCCTGTAACGGCTTTAACTGATAATGCGGCACCGCCTCTGGTGTCACCGTCCATCTTTGAAAGGACAACACCGTCAATGCCAATCTTATTGTTGAACTCTTCGGCAACGTTGACTGCATCCTGACCGGTCATCGCATCGACAACAAGAAGTGTCTGATGTACGTTAACCTTCTCCTTAACATCGACAAGTTCCTGCATGAGTTCTTCGTCAATATGGAGACGGCCTGCGGTATCGAGGATTACTACGTTATAGCCTTCAGCCTCTGCCTTCTCGATAGCTTTTGTAGCAATCTCCCAGGGCTTATGGTCAGTACCCATATCGAATACGTCAACGTTTTGTTTCTCACCGTTTATTCTTAACTGCTCAATAGCAGCGGGTCTGTAAATATCACAGGCAACAAGAAGGCTCTTCTTGCCCTTAGTTTTAAGCTTTCCGGCAATCTTTGCGGTACTGGTTGTCTTACCTGAACCCTGAAGGCCGCACATCATGATTACGGTTACTGCCTTACCGGGAAGAAAATCAAGCTCAGTGGTCTCACTTCCCATGAGGGTTACAAGTTCTTCATTAACAATCTTGATAACCATCTGGCCGGGATTAAGGCCGTTCATAACCTCTTCGCCGACAGCTCTTGCTTCAACCGCACTTATAAACTGCTTAACCACCTTAAAGTTAACGTCAGCTTCAAGTAGAGCCATCTTTACTTCTTTCAAGGCTGCTTTAACATCGGCCTCACTGAGACGTCCCTTGCTTCTAAGGCTCTTGAATACATTCTGTAATTTATCTGATAAGCTTTCAAATGCCATTTGTATACCTTATATCAAATCTCTGATGTCATTAAGTTTATCAATTGCTTCTACGGGAAGATTCATCTTCTCAAGTTCCGAAACGAGTTCCTGAAGTCTGCTTCCCTTCTTAACAAGATGAAGCTTGTCTTCATATTCAGAAAGCATCTTGTCACATCTTTTGATAAGATCGTGAACTCCCTGCTTGCTGATTCCCTCATCCTCAGCAATCTCATTTAAGGATAAATTGTTGTAAACCACGTCTTCGTAAATCTTCTTCTGATGATCTGTCAAAAGTTCACCGTAATAGTCATAAAGAAGACCTTGTTCTACGATTTTCTCCATAGCAAAATACCCCTTGCCTTTAGACACCTTTCCTATAATACATAAACAATTAAGGCTTGTCAAGTATTTTTACTTGACAAGCCTTAAATAATTTCGGGTTATATCCACTTGGAAGCCCATTCCTTAAGAGCAGCTTCTTTTATGCCTCTCTTAAATCTTTCGCCCTCCACAACCTTTGCCTTTGGTGCAAGGTTTTGAATGTTCTTCGGAGCTTCTCCAAGTTCACTTCCTCCTGATGTGCAAAATACAACAACAGTTTTACCCTTAAAATCATAAGCTTCCATGAATGTATCTATGATTGAAGGTTCTCTGTACCACCAAATGGGGAATCCTAAGAAAATCACATCATAATCTTCCATATTGGAAAGCTTATTAGCCATTTCAGGTCGACAGTTTCTGTCACTCATCTCCACACTGCTTCGGCTCTTCTTGTTCATCCAGTTCAAATCACCGGCTCTGTAAGGAACCTTGGGGAGAATCTGGTAAACATCAGCCTCTATTGCTTTGGCAAGTTTAATGCCAACCTTGGCTGTTGTTCCACCGGCACTGAAATAGGTTACCAGAACTTTACTCATTAAATTGTACTTCCTTTATTTATTTGTATTTGGCAACATTGTCCTTTGTAACAGGAACAAAAGGTACCCATACATATTTCAGATTATCTGTTGCTCCTTCAACACCTGAAAGAGACTTTCCGCTTCCAAGTATCTTGGCGCTCTCAATCGCTGCATTTCCCTGGCCTGCAGTATCCTGAAGAACGGTCATGTACATATCGCCTGCTTCAACCGCCTCACAGCCTGATGCTGTAGCATCAATTCCTGCAACAAGGTACTTGTGTGTATCATAGCCGTTATCCTTAAGCCAGTTGATAGCACCTACTGCCATGGGATCGTTATTGGCAATGATACAATCAAAATTCTGCCCTGTAAGCTTGAACATGTCAAGTCTTTCATAAGCCAGAGTATCTGACCATGTTGCGAAATCACAGAATACGATATTTACATCAACGCCGTTATCCCAAAGGTAATACTTGACTGCATCCGTACGAGGTTCAACAGCCGAGTGTCCTTTTTCACCCTTTAAGAGAATCAGGTCAACCTTTGACGGTTTACCGAGTGCATTCCAGATGTACTCAGCCTGGAATCTTCCGGCATCCTGCTCGTAAGAACCTACATAGATATATTTATCACCCTTTAAAACGTCAATATTAGGTTCATTGTTAATGAAAACTATTGGTAAATCACCTGCGGCAGCTTCCATATGAAGAGCTGTTGTTGCATCGCAAAGTCTGCATATAACAGCTGAATATCCGCCCTTTGCGGCCTGCTCTATCTGCTG
>JAFZSQ010000008.1 GCA_017619295.1 Lachnospiraceae bacterium | reverse complement strand
ATGGAAAACCTGATAGATGTACTGGAAAAAGAATGCAGTGAATATGAGGGGCTGCTTACGCTATCCCAAAATAAGACGCCGGTCATAGTGAGCGGCGATCTGGAAAATTTACAAAAAATCACGGATGAGGAGCAAGACGTTGTCATTCAGGTTAACCGTCTCGAAAAGAAAAGAGACGTGTGTATGAATGACATAGCGAGCGTACTGAACAAGGATGTTCAAAAAATGAATCTGTCATCTCTTATTACGATGATGGATAACAGACCTGACGAGCAAAGGCAATTGGCCGATGTTCATGACAAGCTGAAAAACTTAACCGAACAATTAAAGAGAGCAAATGCCCAGAATGAAGGGTTAATAGAAAATGCTCTCGAGCTTGTACAATTTGATCTGAATCTTCTTCAAGCATATAGGACAGCACCGGAAACGGCGAACTATAACAAAGGAGCCTACAACGTAGGCGACAGCCTGGGAGGAAATTTAAATTCGGGAAGTTTTGACGCTAAGCAATAGTGAGGTAATGACATGCCTTTAATGGGAAGCTTTTACGTCGGACTCTCCGGGCTTCAGACCGGACAGAACGCTCTAAATACAACAGCACACAACCTTTCAAACATAGATACCGAGGGGTACACCAGGCAGCAGACTTTGCTGGCAACCCGTCGGTATAATACTCTTAAGAAAGACTACCAGGCCGTTTCCAATCAGGAAGTAGGCTTGGGAGTTCTTTATGCTGCCTCAAGACAGGTGCGTGACGTATTCCTTGACAAGACATTCCGTAAGGAGTCAGGACGCAGTGCCTTCTATGAAGTTCAGGCAAGTTCCCTTGAAGAAGTTGAAAACTTATTAGGCGAAATGGAAGGCGAAAACTTCCAGAAGACAGTTTCCGACCTTTGGACAGCTATCCAGGAGCTGGCAAAGGATCCCGGCAACTCTGTTAACCAGGGCCTTCTCGTACAGAGCTGTTCAGCATTTGTTGACAGATCCAAGGCAGTATACGCAGCCCTTGAAGAATATCAGAATAACCTTAACCGTCAGGTATACGAAAAGGTTACAAAGATTAATGAATACGGAAAACAGCTTGTTGAATTAAACGACAAGATAAGACAGATAGAGATTACCAACACAAGAATCAACAATCTGGAAATCAACGAGAGAGCAAACGACCTCCGCGATACCAGAAACGCCATCCTCGATGAGTTGTCAAAGCTTTGTGACATCACCTTTGAGGAAGCCATCGACACCAACGTATCCGTACAGATCGAAGGTATCGATTTTGTAAAAATGGACCGCTACTTTGAAATCGGCCTTGATGTGGATGAGACCACAGGTTTCTACACACCCTACTGGCCCCAGAACGCCAAATACAAAGTTATGGCGGATGGTTCCAAAAAGTACGATATAAAAAATGCTGAGGTATTTGATCTTTCCAGAGAGATTTCTTCAGACCTTGATACAGATATCGGTGAGCTTAAGTCAATCCTCCTTGCAAGAGGTGACCACAGAGCCGATTACACAGATGTTCAGGAAGACAAGTACAATTCAACGGTTTCTCAGTCCATAGTTATGAATGTTCAGGGCGAGTTCGATCAGATGGTTCACAACATCGTAACCGCCATCAACGACATTATGGCAAGAACCGATTACATGAAGGACGTTAACGGCGAACCTCTTCAGATGTTCAAGAAGATTACCACCGACGGTTATACCTCAGACGGTATGGGTGGATGGACATACAACGCTGAGAATCCTGAATACAGGGACAGCCTTTACACCGTTAAGAACCTTATGATTAACGTAACCCTTCAGCAGAACCCCGGACGTTTAAGTTTCAGAACCGAGGATCAGAGAATCGATTACGATACCGCCGAAGCATTAAAACTTGCTTTCACGGAAGAGAAATACAACCTTAACCCTAACGTTAAGAAAACAGTTAACTTTATTGATTACTATCAGGATCTGGTTGCTCAGGTTGCAAACTCCGGTTACGTTTACAGAGCTTTCGCAACAAACCAGGAAGCTACAGTTGAAGCCGCATCCTACGCCCGTGAGCAGGTTGTGGGTGTTTCATCAGACGAAGAGCTTTCAAACATGATCCGATTCCAGAATGCGTACAACGCAAGCTCCCGTTACATCAACGTCATCGACGAGATGTTAGAGCATTTGCTGGAGAAGCTGGGATAGAAAGGAGAAACACATGCCTTCACAATTTTTTGGATTAAATATCGCATATACAGGACTGTTAGCATCTAATGCGGCCCTTAATACAACTTCAAATAATATAGCGAATGTTTCCACAGAGGGATATTCAAGACAGGAAGTTAAGCAGCAGGCATCCAATGCCCTTCGTGTATTCCAGAAGTATGGTTGTGCAGGCGCAGGTGTTGATACCCTTGCAATTGAGAGAATTCACGATGACTTCTATGATAATAAGTACTGGAATAACAGAGCCCTTACAGGTGAGTATTCCGACAAGGCTTATTATATGAAGCAGGTGGAGAACTACTTCAATGACGGCGGTAAGGAGAATCCCGGTTTTACAACAATCTTCAATTCCATGCAGGTAGCTTTGCAGGAAGTTATGAAGAATGCTGAAAGCGTTACCACAAAGGCTCAGTATGTAAGTTCAATGTCAAGCTTAACCGAGTACTTTAATAATATGTACGGAAACATGCAGAAACTCCAGAAGGATGTCAATGCAGAGATTAAGCTTAAAATCGACGAGATCGACTCCATAGCTGCAGAGGTTGCTTCCTTAAATAAGCAGATCAACGTTATCGAAATGGGCGGCGGACATGCCAATGAGCTTAGAGACAGAAGAACTCTTCTTATCGATCAGCTTTCAGAAATCGTTGATGTAGAGACACAGGAAATTCCTATCAGAGATACAAACTATCCCGACAGAGTTACGGGCGCCAACAGATACATCGTTACCATCGCAGGCGGCCAGACTCTTGTGGATGATTCCGAATACAACACCCTTACATGCATTGCCAAGAAGGGTTACGAGAAAGTTAACCAGTCCGATATCGACGGTTTATACGACGTATATTGGGAGAACAATCAGAAATTCGACCTTCACAACGCAGCCATGGGCGGAGCCTTAAAGGGCCTCGTTGCCATGAGAGACGGTAACAACTCCGAGAACTTCACAGGTCATGTAATTGCCACAGGTGAAGTTACACTTAATGTAAAAGATCCCGAGACCGGCGTTGTAGGACCTAAAGATTTTGACACCGTTACAGTGAGTGTTACAAATGAGTACCTTAAGGATCTCAACAAGTGTAACCTTTCTGACATGGGCGGTATTATCAGACTCGGAAATAACCTTTACTACTATGACTCTTGGTCAGTAACCAAGAATGCTGCCGGAGATTACGAGTATACATTTGTTATTTCAGATGAGAAGAAGAACACTCAGAAGCTTACCAACGACCGTGTAGGTAAGGAAGCCAACATCGGAACAGCTATCGATTACCAGGGCATTCCTTATTATATGGAACAGATGAATGAGTGGGTAAGAACCTTCTCGCAGCACGTAAATGATATCCTTAACAATGGATATGACAAGTACGGCAACCCCGGTTACAACTTCCTTACAGCTGATCACAACACAGATTCCGATCAGTATAACTTTAAGGTTGGTATCAGACTTGACGGTGACCATACCGGAACCTTTAACCAGGGCGTAAACGCAACCGATGATGATACATTATCCAGTTACTACTGGATGACAGCAGGAAACTTCAACATTAACGCAGCTTTTGCAAACGATGCTGATTTACTTGCCACAAGAAACGTATTAAGCAACGGTAATGATGATTACAGCACAGTGGAAGACCTCTATAAGATGTTCTCCGATAAGGATCAGATGAGCTTCAGAGGCTGCTCCGCTTCAGAATTTTTGGAGTGTATCCTTTCAGACGTTGCACTTAATGCATCAAAGGCAAATACATTCACCCAAAGTTATACAGACATCTCCACAGCCATCAACAACCAGAGAATCTCCATCTCCGGCGTTGACGAGGATGATGAGGCTGTAAACCTTGTAAAATACCAGAATGCTTACAACCTGGCTTCAAAGATGATTCAGACCCTCACAGAAGTTTACGATCGTCTGATCCTCTACACAGGAGTGTAACAAATAGTAGCAAATAAGGCGTTTCAGGTATTAAGAAACAGCTGATTTTACCCGATACATTTATTAGCACACGGATGTGCAAATAATCGCAGGGACGCGGTCCACAAGTTTCAGGGGGACCGATATGAGAATTACAAACAGAATTATCCGTAACAACTCATTAAGCAATATCAATACAAACAAAACCTATCAGGACAAATTAAATACACAGATGTCAACTCAGAAGAAGATTGACCGTCCTTCAGATGATCCCGTTATCGCCATCAGAGCGCTGAGACTTCGAAGCGACGTTACTGAGGTGACACAGTATTACAGCAAGAACATCCCCGATGCAGAGAACTGGTTATCAGTCACCGAGGGTGCTCTTGGCAACCTTGCGTCTGTAGTTACAGACATGCAGGCTCAGTGCACCAAGGGCTCAAGTGGTGAGCTCACAAGCACAGACAGAAAGATTATACTCGAGAACCTCAAGGCTCTTCGCGACGAGGTTTATGCAACGGGTGATGCGGACTACGCCGGCCGTTATATTTTCACGGGCTATCGTACGGACGTATCCCTTTCTTTTGGCAAAGATACCACTCTTAAGTACACCCTCACCGAGCAGAAGAACAGCAGCTATATCGATGATATGAAATTTGTCAAAACCACCGATGCTACTCTCGGCGACAAAGACCTTTTCGATATCAACGAGACAAACTATACTACATATATAGACAGTTCAGACCCTTCCAATGTGAAGGAGTTCACAGAGCAGGACATCGAGGCTATGGAGTACCACAGAATCAGACTTGACTATGTGGATATCGATGGCGATACAATGCCGGTGATTGGATATAACCTTGTGAAAGATGCTTCAGGAAAAATCGATGCCGGCGAAACCATTCCCGGCGCAACTTACAACGTATACAGTGTTATGAATTCCTACGACCTTGATGGTGGCAAATCAGCTTACGAACTCATAAACGAGGATACTTACGATAACGGTGTAATCCTTGTTCGAGATACAGGAGAATTATTACTTGGCAAAAACGTATACGCTGCTCTCCAGGGCGTAAAGGACAATGCCGGCACACCTGATGTTAATGAAGGTGAAATCAGAATTACCTATAATAAGAGTAACTGGAAGAAATCAGACCTTCGCCCGGAACACTATTACGCATGTACAACCAATCCCGGGGGACCCGATAAAATTGAGTACAATCAGGACTACTTAAATAGCATCACCGGTTCAACCCAGGTAATCGAGTACGACGTAGGATACAACCAGACAATAAGAGTCAACTCCACCGCAGATGAGTGCTTCAAGCACGGCGTGGGAAGAGAAGTTGACGATCTTATAAATGCCCTTGACGACACAATCAAGATGGAAGAGAAAGTGGCTAAACTTAAAGCCATGTATGATGAGAAAAAGGGCACTGCTGAAGAAGACAGAGTTAAGGAACTTTATGATGCAGCCAACAAGGCTTATTCCTTATTAAAGGATTCCACTCAGAAATTATTCGAGCGTGGCATCACAAGAATGCAGGGCTACCTGGATGAGACCAACCTGGCAGTTACCAACAACGGTACAAGATCTAAGAAGTTAGACCTTATCGAAACCAGAATGCAGTCCCAGAAGACCACCTTCGAAACCCTCAAGTCCGAGAACGAGGACATAGACATTGCGGAAGCAACCATCGAACTTTCCGCTGCCCAGGTAGTTTACCAGGCATCACTCATGTCTTCAGCGAAGGTAATGAAGAGCACATTATTGGACTTCATCTAAATAATAAGTAAAACACAACATATACTATCAAGGAGGATTACGTAATGAAGATTAACACACGTATTTTTGGAGAGGTTGATATAGCTGATGAAAAGATTATCACCTTCCCTCAGGGCATAATCGGATTTCCCGATCTTAACCGCTTCACACTGATTTTTGATGAAGAGAAGGGCGTGAATGCAGGTATCCGTTGGCTTCAGTCTGTTGAAGAGCCTAATTTTGCAATGCCCGTTATGGATCCTTTATTTGTAAAAGCAGATTACAATCCCCAGGTTGAGGATGCAATTTTTGATACAATCGGTGGAATCGACAATGACGAGGTTTTAGTTCTTGTAACTGTAACTGTTCCCAAGGACATTAAGAACATGACGGTTAACCTTAAGGGCCCCATCATTATCAATGCTGTAACAAGAAAAGCTATCCAGGTTATCGTAGAGGGTGACGAGAACGAAGTTAAGTTCCCCGTTTATGATATCCTTAAGGCAAGAAAGGATGGTGAATAGAATGTTAGCACTGTCCCGTAAGAAGGGTGAATCCCTTATCATTAATAATAATGTAGAGATAACCATCCTTGATATCAAGGGTGATCAGATTAAGGTGGGCATCCAGGCTCCCAAGGATGTAACAATCTATCGTAAAGAGGTTTATTTACAGATTCAGGATTCCAATAAGGAAGCTACTGAAACTGCAGGTCTTGACGCTCTGAAAGATTTATTTTAAATAATTAGCAAAAAATAATAGGTACACCTATAAACTTTTATACGGAAGTATCCGATAAAAGGATTAGAAGGTGTACCTATACGCTTTTTTTACAGTAATTTTTTAGATTTAACATACACAACAGTTTATCACACGGAGGTGATTCAAGATGACTTTAGAACCTATTAGCAGCATGACAGCAGTGCAGGCGCAGAATACGCCTGAGTACAACAAGGTAGTTAAACCCGAGGTAGTCAGCAAGGAGAGCTATACTCCTGACAATACACCCAAGGTAGATTCTACAACTCCCGTAGTAGCCAAGGCAGATGCAAAGGCTGATGCCAACAACAATGAGTCCTTTGAAAACTATGAGGAGATGGTCAGAACAAATAATGAGAAGATCAGAAAGGCAGTTGAACAGCTTAACAAGTCAATGCCTCATTCTGAAGCTGTTTACGGTTTCCATGATGAGACCAACAGAGTAACCATCAAGATCGTTGACAGAGATACTAAAGAAGTTATTAAGGAGCTGCCCCCCGAGAAGACTCTCGACATGATTGCAAGAGTTTGGGAAATGGCAGGTTTACTTGTAGACGAAAAGAGATAAAAGGAGGTACCCGTTATGCCGATGAGAATGACAGGACTTATGTCCGGTATGGATACCGAATCAGTTATAAAAGAACTTGTTGCCGTTAGACAGAAGAAAGTTGATACAGCGAAGAAAGCGCAGACAAAGCTTGAGTGGAAACAGGACGCATGGAAGAGTCTTAACACCAAGATTAAAAACTTACAGAGCAAGTATGTAAACAATCTTCGCTTTACATCTGCATATGCCAAATTAAAGACCAACGTATCAGACAGCAGCAAAGCTAACGTTATTACCGGTGAGAACGCTACAGCAAGTGTACAGAATCTTAAGATTACACACCTTGCCAAGACCGCATATTTTACCGGCGGTGAAATCAAGACAACCGGAGAAGAGAAATTAACTGCTCTTTCAAAGGTGAGCGATTTTATTGGTGACGAAGTTACTTTGGACGAGAATAGTTCTTTCAAGTTTAAACTTGGAGATGCAGAAGCTGTTGATATCAAGGTTGGGCCTGAGACAACTATTTCCGATATCCTTAATCAGATTAAGGAAGCCGGCGATGGAAAATTAAATGCAACCTTTGATGAGAAGACCCAGAGATTCTTCATTAGTGCAAAGGAATCCGGCAAGGACCTTAACTTCACTATTAGTGGCGGCGACGAGAATGCTGACAAAATTGTTGCAGGACTTGGGCTTAAAGCGGTTCCTGAAGGCGAAGAGGCAGGCGAAGGCGAAGCTACTTATGTCAAGGGACAGAATGCAGAGATTTATCTTAATGGTGCGAAGTTTGAGAATACGAACAATGTATTTGAGATAAACGGTCTTACAATCACAGCTCTTGATAAGACTGAGGGCGAAGGCCTTACTCTTACCACAGAGCAGGATACCGACGGTATCTATGACATGATCAAGAACTTCTTTAAGGAGTATAACTCTCTCATTAATGAGATGGACAAGTTATATAACGCAGAGAAGGCTAAAGATATGGAACCCCTTACTGATGAAGAGAAGGAAGATATGTCCGACTCAGAAATCGAGAAGTGGGAGAAGAAGATTAAAGACCAGCTCCTTAGAAGAGACGATTCTCTTTATTCTGTAGCTGACGGCCTTAAGAGCATATTCGCAAAGGGCGTTGAGGTAGACGGCAAGACAATGTATCTTTCCGAATTTGGAATCAACACACTTGGATATTTCCTTGCTCCCGAGAACGAGAAGAACGCTTACCACATCGACGGTGACGAAGATGATGAAAGCACCAGCGGTAATGCAGATAAGTTAAAGAGCGCTATCGCAAATGACCCTGATAAGGTTATCAATTTCTTCACATCCATCTTCAACAACATGTATAAGAAGATGAACGATCTTTCAAAGAGCGTTGAGGGAACAAGAAGCTTCGGTACTTTCTATGACGATAAGAAGATGAAGACCGAGTATGATGGATACAAAGGTAAGATTAAAGATCTTGAAAAGGCTCTTGCAGACTACGAAGACAAGTGGTACAAGAAATTTTCCAAGATGGAAACGGCTATGGCTAAGCTACAATCCAACACAAGCGCTGTAACAAGCATGCTTGGCCAGTAATCTAGTTTTTTATAGGAGGCACTGACTATGACATACAGCAACGCTTATGCACAATACAACAATTCAAAGGTACTCACAGCATCTCCCGGAGAGTTAACCTTAATGCTCTATGACGGAGCAATCAAGTTCTGTAACATTGCTATAGCTGCAATCGGACAGGAGGATATCCAGGGAGCACATAACAACATCGTTAAGGCTGAGAGAATCGTTGATTATCTTAGAACAACCCTTGATATGCGTTATCCTGTAGCCCAGGACTTCGAGAGAGTATATGTATATCTTCAGAGACGTCTTGTAGAGGCTAACATGCACAAGGACATCGTTATTATGGAAGAAGTTCGGACCCATCTTCAGTCCATGAGAGATACATGGAAAGAAGTGATGGCTATCAACAAGAACAAGAATCATACTCCTCAGGCTATGGAGGCTTAACGCGTGAATAACTATCTGGACATTCTAAGGGAAAGTCTTGTAAAGAAAATTGAAGTTCTTAAAATGATTAAGGAAGCAACCTTTGAACAAAAGGAAATCCTTTCGAAAGAGAGCTTCGATATGGAAGCCTTCGATTCATACGTGGATGAGAAGGACGGTTACATTGATGAACTGACAAAACTCGATGAGGGTTTTGATAGTTTATATAAAAAGGTATCTAAAGAACTTGAAGGCAACAAGGAAAAGTATACCGCGGAAATTGCCGAAATGAAGAAGCTTATTTCCGAAATAACGGCATTATCTTCGGCCATAGAGGCGCAAGAAGCCAGGAACAGAGATATGGTAACAAAATACTTTTCCAAAGCCAGAAAGAAATTAGGCCAGCAAAGGCGATCAAACAAAGCAGCCTTTGACTATTACAAATCAGTTGCCGGATATAACGGAGAGAACTCCGCTATGATGGACGAAAAAAAATAAAGTAACACTTATACTTACGGAAGGCATCGACTAAGTCGGTGCCTTTTGTTGTGCCGTAATTATGTACAAAGGCTTCAAATCTTTGGTTAATCGGTCAATAGATTTTTGAATAGATAGTTGCTATTCTTTCTCAGTACCTGTTCAGGTACAATCGTGGACGAATCGTCCGAGAAATCCTTTCATTGATTATAGGGGTAGGGTTATGAGTTGTTTATTACGCACACAACGAATACGTATTGGCATAATACGTATTAAGATATAAAATTAAAGAAGGGAAAAATATTATGCCTAAACGGCCAAAAGAAATGGAACGTGAAATAATGAGCGACGGATGGGTGTTTAAAAGCCAAGAAGGGTCGCATCGTCACTATGTTCATCCAATCAAGCAGGACTGAACTGATGTCTTGTGAAAGAGGAGGAGACTTATTATGTTATCAATATACCCGGCATGCTTTTTTAAGGAAGGTAAGAAATATTCTGTAGTGTTTCCGGATTTAAACTGGTTGGCCACAGATGGCAAAAATGAAAGTGATGCGATGCGAAATGCAGTTGATTGCTTGGCAGGCTATCTATATTTACTTAATGTGGATGGAGATCCAGCTCCACAGGCATCCTCTTTGTCAGATATATCTATTGAAAGCATTGCTAAAGAATTGGACACAGATACGGCAGGTGCATTTGTGAATCTGGTCTCTGTCGACGTTGCAGAATACGCTAAGGCAAATTTCGAAAAGTCTGTGAAAAAGACACTATCCATTCCGCAGTGGCTGGATCTTGCAGCTAAGAGAAAGAAAATAAACTTTTCACAGACCCTGCAGGAAGCATTAATTGCTAAGGTTAGACATTAGAAGAAAGGGAACTTGCAAGAAGCATAATAAAGAAATAACAAGAGCATTTGGACCGCAGCAATGCGGTCCTTTTTCTTGAAAAAATACCGCAAATATATTATTCTTTCTATATAAGAAGATATCAGAAAACCAGATCTAAAATTTTTTCAAAACCAGTCTAAAGTTTTCCCATTGTAAGCCGATATATTAATTGTCAGGGAGGCAAAAAAACAAAAAGTTTAAAAAAATTATAAAAAAGACTAAAGTTTTTAAAATTCCTTCCGAAATATAAAACAACAGGAAGTTAACGTGGGGGTTTCCCCCGGAAACGTCCCACAAAAAATCAGAATATTAAAAGAGAAAACAATGGACTGGCTCTCAAGGAAGAGCGGAAAGACATGGAGGTAAAAAAATATGGTAGTACAGCACAACTTGACAGCAATGAATTCCAACAGAATGTTAGGAATCACAACAGGATCACAGGCTAAATCAACCGAGAAGTTATCATCCGGTTATAAGATCAACAGAGCAGCTGATGATGCAGCAGGATTAGCAATATCCGAAAAGATGCGTAAGCAGATGAGAGGTCTTACACAGGCTTCCTCAAACGCACAGGATGGTATCTCAGCAGTACAGACAGCAGAAGGTGCACTCACAGAAGTACACGATATGCTTCAGAGAATGAACGAGTTAGCAGTTAAGGCAGCTAACGGAACAAACTCTAAATCAGATAGACAGGCTATCCAGGATGAGGTTGATCAGCTTACAACAGAAATCGATCGTGTATCAACAACAACCAAGTTCAATGAGACATATCTCCTTAAGGGTGTAAGCTCAAACGGGAAATCCGGTGAGTTGACATATACTAAAGGCGGAGCAGCTGTAGATGCAAATTCCAAAGCACTTTTTGGCGCAAGCAATGTTTTCGATGCTACCACAGGTAGCGCTGAATCAACACTTGGAGCAGAAACTGATGGTGGAAAGATTGGTTCTACAAATACAAAATACTCCTACCAGGATTTAGTAGTAGGCGATTTCACATATCATATTGTGACGGGAACTTCTAAGGACGATGCAACTGTCGATGAGGCTGCGAAGAGCGTATCAACGGCAATTACTGAGTTGAATGAAGGCTTATATGATGATGATAAAAAGGAACAGAAGTTCGTGTCTAGCCTTGATGAGGCTATGAGAGATATCCGTACAAGATATGCTGATAATGTTAGAAATGTATCAGCAGTTACAGCAAGCAATGGATCAACAGCCCAGACAAAGGTTAAAGTTGAAACTTTCGCAGATGTCAACAACGCAGCAGACTTAAGTCTACATGTTGGTGCAGATTCAACATCTGACAATAAGATTTCCATGAATATTTCAAACCTTTCAGCAAGAGGTCTTGGAATAAACGGACTTAGAGTTGATGGTGACAATGATAAAAATGCTACAGCAGCAATCGATACTATTGCAGCAGCTCTTCAGAGAGTATCAGATCAGAGAGCTAGCCTTGGTGCTATCCAGAACAGACTTGAGCACACAATCGCTAACTTAGACAACGTAGTTGAGAACACAACAAGTGCTGAATCAGCTATCAGAGATACAGATATGGCAACTGAGATGGTTAGATACTCCAACAATAACATTCTTGCTCAGGCAGGTCAGTCAATGTTGGCTCAGGCTAATCAGTCTAACCAGGGAGTCCTTTCTCTCCTTCAGTAATATCTGAGAAACTCGTAATATTATAAGTTAGTTTTCCATTACCGTTTCGTGGGCCCAACGAAACGGTAATGGTTACTATAAACAATGTAAATATAGCGTAACCGCAATAAAGCGGATCGCTTAAAACACGAGGTGCAAGGAAGCACCCGTACAAATTTCAAGGAGGAAAAAATATGGTAGTACAACACAACTTAACAGCAATGAACTCCAACAGAATGTTGGGAATCACTCAGGGAACACAGGCTAAGTCAACTGAGAAGTTATCATCCGGTTACAAGATTAACCGTGCAGCAGACGATGCAGCAGGTCTTGCAATCAGTGAGAAGATGAGAAAGCAGATCAGAGGTCTTACACAGGCTTCCTCAAACGCACAGGACGGTATCTCAGCAGTACAGACAGCAGAAGGTGCACTCACAGAAGTACACGATATGCTTCAGAGAATGAACGAGTTAGCAGTTAAGGCAGCTAACGGAACAAACTCT
>JAFZSQ010000007.1 GCA_017619295.1 Lachnospiraceae bacterium | reverse complement strand
TAGTTTGGACCGTCGGGTTCAAACTCTCTGCTTCTTAAACTCTCTTCAAAGGATTTACCCTCTTTAAGTCCGTCGTAAACGGTATCGGTCTGGTCACCGTTTGTAACTATGGTGCGCTTATCAAGAACTCTAACGGGAGCATAGATGATAAGACTGGGGTCTTCTAACTTAGCGGGATCAAAAGCCTTTGTTCTGATGCCGTCTCCGTCCTTTACGAAAACTCTGTTTCTGCTGTTCTCGCTTCTTCCCATAATGAAGTAAGCTGTAACCGCATGTTTGCCGTCCTTAGACTTGCCTACCACAATCCCTCTTCCGGGATATGCGTTTCCTTGTAATTCCTTTTCAAGTGAGAGTAATTCCATTAATTGCCTGCTGCCTCCAAGTTGATATATTTCTTAAGGAAGTTCTTCTTGGGCATGGGTCTGTCAAAGAAGTAGCCCTGAACAAGACGAACCTTCATTCCTTCAAGTACTTTGTACTGCTCCTTTGTTTCGATACCTTCCACGCAGATGCTTACACCGATGGTACTTGCAAGTTCTGCAACCATCTTTATGAATGACTGTGAGTAAGCGTCGTCGGAAAGCTCTTTTACGAAGCCCTGATCCACCTTGATAACATCGAAGGGAATCTCTCTGATATGGTTAAGGGAGGAATAACCTGTTCCGAAGTCATCCAGTGCAATTCTGACGCCGAGGCTCTTAATCTTGTTAAGAATCTCCTTCATACGCTCCATGTCGTTGATTGCAAGGCTCTCGGTAACCTCAAGAGTAAGGTTTCTCGGGTTAATCTCCGTGCGTACCACTATATCTCTTACTATTTCAAATATATCTGTCTGGAGAAGCTGGACAACGGAAAGGTTAACATTAACCTTGTAATCCGGCTTGCCGTGGGTATTCCAATAACGGCAGTCTCTGCAGGCCTCCTCCAAAACATGGTTTCCGATAGGATTGATAAGTCCCAGGTACTCTGCAAGAGGAATGAAATCCGAAGGTGCGATAAATCCAAGTTCTGCCGAATTCCATCTTATAAGGGCCTCTGCACCTGTACAAGGAGTACCATCTCTGGAAATATCGATAATGGGCTGATAATAAACCTCAAATTCTCTGTATCCGTCAGCGGTGGCGTCTCTCATGTTCTTCTCCATGTCAAGACGTCTGTTGGAGGCGGATTCGATACCGTCTGAGTAGTTGGCTACACGGTTCTTACCGCTCTTCTTGGCCTCGTACATGGCGATATCAGCCTTCTTGATAAGGTCCTGAACATTCTCGCCGTCATCGGGGAAATTAACTACACCCATACTCATGGTGCAGTAGTAATCCGCATCCTTAAGGAACCAGGGTTTGCCGAAAATATTCTTGATTCCCAAAACGATGTTTTCAAATTTATCAAAGCTCTCAGGGGAGATAACTACGACAAATTCGTCTCCGCCCATTCGATAACATGTGTTCTCGATTCCCTCAATGCGCTGAAGTGAGTGGGAAATGGACTTCAAAAGAACGTCGCCGTACTGGTGGCCAAGGCCATCGTTTATATGTTTAAAGTCATCAAGGTCGAGATAGAGAAGAGCACCTCTTGTACTATTCTTCTTGGCCTCATCCACATGTCTTGCCAGGTCTCTCTCACAGCACATTCTGTTGTAAAGACCTGTTAAGAAATCGGTGTAAGCCTGCTGCTCTATTCGACGCTGATACAGCTTTTTGTCGGTAATATCGTAGAGGGAGAAAAGGTCAACCTTTCTTCCGTCTACCCAGGTGATTCTGGTGCTTAAAAGGTCGTACCACAAACCGCCTTCCACATAGGAGAACTCGCATGAGCCCTTCTTGTCATCCATGGGCTTGCCCACATCAAGAAGCTTGTCTATGGTGCCGTTCTTAAGCTCCGCAGAGAAGTTGTTCCTGAAGATTCTGTTGGCGAAAAGCATGGTTCCGTCAGCACTGTCTCTTACGTAAATGCCACAGCATACATTATCAAGTACCGTCTCAAGGGACGCATATGAGCCTGCCAGGGAATTCTTCTGGATTCTCTTTGTAAGAATTGACTGAATGACCTTAACCGCATCGGAAATAAACTTAATCTCGTCAACAAGCCAGTTCCTCTCGGTTCCGGTCATAAGAAATGAAGCATGCATCTTCTTGTTTCCCTGAATAATAAGGGGGAAGGAGATAAATGCTCTTATATCATTTTCGGCAAGCTTATCCTTAGCCTCAAAACCTGCCAGGGAATCTGAGGATAATACTACCGGTTTGTCTCCAAATAAATAACTCATTGAGGGGATATTTCTGGTCTGGTCAAAGAATGAGACCACACCGTCATGACACCACTCCGTAAGCACATCCATAGTGTCTGTGCCTGTAGCAGTCTGAATGATCTGAACGCTGCTGCAGCCTATATGCTGTCCAACGATTCTGATGACCTTCTCAAGCAAAGTTTCGATGGGGTCATCGTTATCGAGAAGTCCAACCACCTCGGTGGTAGCTTCACTTCTCTCCAAATGTCTTTGAAGTTCCTCGTATGAAACAAGGTTCTTTCTGTTTTCTTCTTTTACGACTTCTATATCGGACTTACTCTGTAGGAGGCTCTCAGAGGTTTCTCTCAAAAGGTCCAACGCATCAAAAAAGCGTTTGTCCGTGGTATGGGTCTTAAATCGACGCGCTTCATCGTCGATTACACCTGCAACAAACCAGGCAAACTGCTTAAAGTTTCCGTTGCTCACAGACAAAGCCGCAAGACGAACACCATGGCTCTTAAATTCTTCAACAGCCACATCTTCAAGTGTTCCTTCCGACACTCTGTCCAATAATGATTTAATTTCCGACTCATCAATCAGTTCTTTAAGCAAAGCCACATCATCTGCGTCTCCGCTAATGTCGGTCATTGGATACCCATTGGTATCAAAGCACTGAGCAAAAAGATCTGCCGTCAGGCAAAACTTCTCTTGAAAGTGCAAGACGTCCCTACTTAAGTCCATATAATTATTATTTGCCTCCCAGTAATCATGGCAACTGGGGGAAATTTGAAACAATTTCCCACAGTTACCATAACTATATCACATTTCACACCATAAAACAATGTATCTAGCGGTAGAATAATTAAACCATCTCTAGATGTTGTGGTTTATCTCTCATCAGGGCTGTAGTTAGGAGCTTCCTTCGTGATCTGAATATCATGAGGATGGCTCTCCTTCAAGGATGCAGCGGAGATCTTAACAAATCTGCCCTTCTCTTTAAGCTCTTCCACTGTTCTTGTTCCGCAGTAGCCCATTCCTGAACGAAGGCCGCCTAAAAGCTGGAATACTGTATCTTCCACAAGTCCCTTGTAAGCAACACGTCCTTCAACGCCTTCGGGAACAAGCTTTTTGGCATTGGTCTGGAAATATCTGTCCTTGCTTCCGTTTTCCATGGCAGCAATGGAACCCATTCCACGATAAACCTTGTATTTTCTTCCCTGGTATAACTCGTAGTCTCCGGGAGATTCGTCACATCCCGCAAACATTGAACCCATCATGCAGACATTTCCGCCGGCTGCAATAGCCTTTGTAATGTCTCCTGAATATTTGATACCGCCGTCGGCGATAATGGGAATTCCGTACTCTTTTGCCACGCTGTAGCAATCCATAACAGCTGATATCTGAGGAACACCGATACCTGCAACAACACGGGTTGTACAGATAGATCCGGGTCCGATGCCGACTTTGACTGCGTCTGCACCTGCCTCGATAAGTGCTTTTGTTCCTTCAGCTGTCGCAACGTTACCTGCAATAACGGGGAGATCAGGGAATTTTTCCTTAATCATCTTCACGCAGTTAAGAACGTTCTGTGAATGTCCGTGTGCGGAATCAAGAACGATTACGTCTACCTTGGCTGCAACAAGTGCCGCAACTCTTTCAAGGCAGTTTGCTGTGATTCCTACTGCAGCTCCGCATAAAAGTCTTCCCTGGGAATCCTTTGCGGAAAGAGGATATTTAATAGTTTTCTCTATATCTTTGATGGTGATAAGACCTTTTAAGTTGAAATCATCATCAACAATGGGAAGCTTCTCTTTTCTTGCCTTGGCAAGGATGAGCTTTGCCTCCTCCAATGTAACGCCTTCTTTTGCCGTGATAAGCCCTTCGCTTGTCATGGACTCTTTGATTTTCTTGGAAAAATCTGTTTCGAATTTAAGATCTCGGTTTGTGATGATACCAACCAGTTTCTTTCCTTCGGTGATGGGAACACCTGAAATTCTGAATTTACCCATTAACTCGTCGGCATCTTTTAATGTATGCTCGGGTGAGAGCGAGAAGGGATCTGTAATGACTCCGTTTTCTGAACGTTTAACCTTGTCAACCTCCTCTGCCTGCGCTTCGATTGACATGTTCTTGTGGATAATACCGATTCCGCCCTGTCTTGCCATGGCAATCGCCATTCTGTGCTCTGTTACGGTATCCATTCCGGCACTCATAAGGGGAATGTTCAAAAGGATTGACTTTGTAAGGTGGGTATGCAAGTCAACTTCGTTAGGAACAACCTGTGAATAGCCGGGAACCAAAAGCACATCATCGAATGTAATGCCTTCGCCGATAATCTGACCCATTTTTCTCCTCCTGTATAATTTTGCGAATTACTGAAGCAAGGAATTGCTTCACATGTAGGTATAAATAAAACTTCCTGGCCTTTAGGTCGGGAAGTTTATTCACTAAATTTAATATAAAAAGACTTTTCTGGGCGCAACTGTCTTAATAGCATTCAATAGCTCGCCGGAAGGATTGAAGATAACCTTCTCTTCGCCCTTGTAAAACATTGCATAGCGGGAGTCAGGTACGTCAACAATACCTGTGCTGTAATCTTTAACCTTGGACTGTCTGTTGTTGTAGCTGTCAAGCTCATGGGAGTTAACGGGCGCAATGATTTCAATTCCGTCAACGTCATACTTAGCAACTCTCTTGCGCTTGCTCTTGTCCATAATCTTGTCAATGGTGATTTCCTTGTCCAAGTACAGGTACTCGAACTCAAGGTTTGCATGTCTCTTTACGAAAAATGCGCCCACGCCAAAAGCAACACCGACAATGAAAATAATCGGGGAAGCTACCAGTCCGTATAAAATTGCAAGTCCTGCGACTATTGTGAGAATCCACTGACAAATCGTTAAGATAATGGAAGGTTTACGGCCAACCAGGCACTCTACATATGTATCGCTCATTTAAACTCTCCTAGAAATGTTACTTATTATTTAATCACAATTCTTTTATTCCGTAAAGGTGTAAAAATGCTCAACCTTTACCGACAAATTTCATTTTTCTCCGTTAAAATCACTCATTTGCAGTCAACCAATCAAGGAATTGCCTTCCAAGGTCCGCATGAGTCTCTGTGATGAAGCCGAAAACAATAACTTCGTCGTCAGAGTAGAAACCGTATTCACTGATTTTGCCACGTAATTCATCTTCTATAAAAATGCCCATGGGAATGGGGTCTTTCATGGCATCGGGATTCTTTCTGTCCACGGTATCTTCCTTAAGAACCGGGGCGTTTGACTCTGCTATTTCGGCAAAATCAGCATCGTTCTCCTCCTCCAGCTCAGCCCGGTCTATATAATAGATGTGATCTTTGTATTTTTCCATCTGATCCGCTGTAAGGACATCGCGAAGGTCCATGAAGGTATCGCTCTTTGCATAATTGGTGAAAAGGCTCTTCTCCATTACCGCATTGTCGATATCTCCGGCATAAATCATGGCAACGAATCTCTGAATCATGGCCATGGAGGTCTGGTCGTAACCATCCAGTGAAAACCTGGTGGTATCGTCAAGGCGCACCTCATATTTGGAGAAATCCACATCCGTGGTCTTGGCGAACTCATCCATGAAACCGGTTTCCTCATCCATGGAAAAGCTGTTTAAGAACACGCAATAATAGGCGAAATCCTTCTTGTTTACGGCGTCTCTAATAAACACGATTGCAAGAATCAAAACAAAGATGCCCACAATCGTGTGCACCTTGTAGTAGTACCAAAAGTAATCAAGCTTCTCCTTGAAACTCTTGTTCTTTATAGATTCTCTTTCTTCCTTAAATTCATCCATTACGGGCATAGCAAAACTACCTTCGTTTCTATATTATAATCAGATTCTTGAAGCGCCCTCACCGATATCTACAATATAAAACTCAGCCTTGTAGCCGGTTTCCTTCTCGTAGGGCTCATCGATTGCTTTGATAAAATCGTCAACCGCTTCATTCTTAACAATACTTACTGTGCAGCCGCCGAAGCCGCCGCCTGTGATTCTGGAGCCGATAACTCCGGGCTGTTTCCAGGCAAGCTCAGTCAAAAGGTCGCACTCTTTGCAGGAAACCTCATAGTCGTCCCTTAAGGATACGTGGGATGCATTCATGAGTTTTCCGAAGGTTTCTATATCATTGGCCTTCAAAGCTTCCACAGCCTTGATGGTTCTTCTGTTCTCGTAAACCGCGTGTTTAGCGCGTTTTCTATTAATATCATTTGTTATTGAATCTTTGTGGGCCTCGAACTCTTCCTCAGTCAGATCACCCAGAGTCTTGATGCCAACAACCTTTTGAAGGTCCTTTAATGCCTCCTCGCACTCGCGTCTTCTGTCGTTATATGCGCTTGTTACAAGACTGTGCTTAACCTTTGAATTTGTAATGACAATCTTTGCATCGGGAAGCTTAACGGGAGCGTGCTCATACTCCAAAGTATTAGTGTCAAGGAAGATAGCGCAGTCTTTTTTGCCCATGGCAGATGCGAACTGGTCCATGATACCGCAGCTTAAGCCGTTGTAGTTATTCTCCGAATACTGTCCGAACTTGGCAAGATCAACGCCTGTAACATTGGTAAAACCGTAGGTATCTTTAATCATGGTTCCCGTGAGAACTTCCACGGATGCCGATGATGAAAGGCCGCTGCCTGCAGGGATGTCGCCCCAGATAAGGATGTCGGCGCCCTCATTAATCTCGTATTTATTTAAAATGAATGTCCAGAAAACTCCCTTGGGATATGCTGTCCAGCCCTCGTTGGACCCCGGATTAAGCTCATCAAGAGAAGTTACGGTTACACCCTTTTCAGGGAAGTTAACGGAGTAGAATCTTAAGGTTCTGTCGCTTCTTCTCTTAATCATTCCATAGGTTCCGATGGTAAGTGCGCAGGGGAAAACATGGCCGCCGTTATAGTCGGTGTGCTCGCCGATAAGATTAACTCTGCCGGGAGCGAAGTACCACTCCTTTGGAGCTTCCTCACCGAAGTTCTCCTTGTAAGCCTTCTCCATCATTGCTCTGATTTCATTTCTTTCCATATCCATAACCCCTTATGAATTGTTTTTTCCAGATACGTGCTTTGTTATTATAGCACACTTTTTTCCTTCAAGAGCGAGTTTATAAACATTTAATAAAAGCGCATGAGATACATGCGCTTTTGCCTTAATAACCGATATTATTGACAATGCCGATGGAGACGTAATTGTCGAGGATGGCTCTAAAATCGCTGCCCTCCTCCGCGATGGGTCTGGGAACGCCCTCAATCATGTAGCGGATGCCGCCGTTTGGAAGTTCCTCCACCACGTTGTAGTGGTCCTTGTAAAACATGTTGGGGGATACGGTTCTGTCCCACAAAATTCCCTTGCACTCGGAAAGCTTGCACTGGGGGAAGTTTACGTTATGGATGTGGCCTGCTGGAAGAGGCGTATTTATAAGCTTCTCGAGAATTTCCTCCAGATAATGGTCCGTCACCTCGTGGGGCTCGTCGAAGCCCTCGGAAACCGCGATGGCATGATAGCCCTGGAAGGCCGCCTCAAAGGCCGCTCCTGCCGTGGCGGAATACTGAATGTCCGCTGCCAGATTAAAGCCCAGATTAATTCCGGAAAGCACCACATCGGGAAGCTCCGGCATTACGTTAAGGCTTCCAACTCTCACGCAGTCCGTAGGCATGCCTGAGCATGAAAAAGCCCTGACCCCTTCTACGGGAAAGTCAGGTACAGGATATACGTCAAGTGGCTCTCTGAGCGTTACGCTGTGGCTTGCCGCGCTTCTTTGATGAGCAGGTGCCACCACCCACACTTCTCCGAACTTCTTGGCCGCCGCCGCCAACCTCGCAAGTCCATGAGCCATTATTCCGTCGTCATTTGTTATCAGAAATCGCATAAACTACATCCTTTGGGAAAATGAACTTGCGTTCATTTTCCCATATTTTGGAGTGCAAATCAATATCTTTATGCGTTGAACATTAACTTCTCGTTGTTGAATGCTTTGGTAACAAGCACTGTAATAATTGCGCCAAGGCCGATTGTAGCCACAAATGAAATGATGAAGTTCATAAGGCCAAGCTCGTTTGATGTAATATCACTGATTGCAAGGGCGTTACCATAAACAGGAATAGCGTAAAGGTATGAAGGTGTTGTTGAACCGGTTCTGAACATTGTCATCATACCCATCAAGATGATTACCATGTAAATAGGTGAGATAACTGAGTTTGCTGTCTTGGTGTTTCCTGAGTAAACTGCGATAAGTGAAATCACGCTTACATAGAAAAGTACCAGTGAAAGCATGATAAGCAAAAGCTCAATAATCTGTGCTGCAGAGAAGTTGACTGCAGAAAAGCCCATTCCGTCAAGGCCTGAGTTGCTTCCCAAAAGTGTGAAGGAGAGAACCATTGCACCTGTAGTTACCACAGCGGAAATTCCTGAAAGGATGGCCATGGAAATCATCTTGCCTGCTGCAATCTCTCTTCTCTTTACGGGAGAGATAAGCATGCTAGCCAAAGTTCCACGCTCTTTTTCACCTGCGATGGCGTCAACGCCCACACTCATAACACCTGCGAAAAGAATCATAATTACCATGTAAGGAAGAAGCATCTTCATGAATGTTGCGTTTCCTGTGCTGTCCTTACTAAGGCTTACTGTATTGATGTTAACAGCTTCTAAAAGGTCAACATCACCGTAACGCTCAGAAAGAAGGGAATTCTTGTAAACAGATAAGGCTGTTGAGTTAAATACAGAATTAGCTCTGGAAGAATAGTTCTCATCAGCGTTATAGTAAACATCCATGGAAGGCATTCCGCCTTCGCCGGCCATGTAAGCCTTGGCATCCTCGTCAAAATTTTCCGGAAGGTTTACAACAAGGTCGATATTGCCGTTTTTGATTTCTTCTTCAATATCATTCTTACGGGTTGCATAATCATCGGAATCGATGTAGGTAATCTCAGCGCCATCGGCAAAACCGCTCTGATCGATTGCCCACTTGAAATCTCCCGTTGCATTTACAACAGTTACAATACTTGTATGCTCAGTAATGTCCTTGGTCATTTTCCCAATCATACTGCCCATAAGGGAATAAATAGCAATTGTTATTATTACAGGAAGTACGTATAAGCTGAAGATTAACTTCCTGTCACCGAAAACTCTGTAGAGTTCCTTCTTTATGATTAATGATACTTTATTCATGACTCTCCTCCTTGTCAGCGCCCGTATTCTCCATGTAAAGCTTGAAGAAAGCGTCCTCTAAATCATCAGTCTTTGTCTCTGCAAGGATTTCGGGAATGGTGCCCTCAATAACCTTGCGGCCGCCGATAATCATTGCTACCTTGTCACAAAGCTTCTCTGCTTCACTCATGATGTGAGTGGAGACGATGACGGTTTTGCCTTCTGAACGAAGTTTCTTAAGGTAGTCGAGAACTGCCTTGGCAGTAACGATATCAAGGCCTGATGTGGGCTCGTCGAAGATAACGACTTCAGGGTCGTTAACCAGGTTGACAACGATGGAAGCCTTCTGCTTCATACCTGTTGATAATTCCTCAATCTTCTTGTCTTTAAAATTATTCATTTCAAAAGCGTCGAAAAGCTCCTTCTTACGCTTCTCGATGGTGGCATCGTCAAGGTTCTTGATTCTGCCGAAGAATGTGAAAAGGTAATCCACGGTGAAGTGCTCGTCAAGTTTAATCTCGTTTGTAAGGAAACAGATTGAATCTCTTACCTTCTCTGCCTCCTTGACTGTGTCGTGACCGCAAACCTTAACGTAGCCCTTGTTGGGTGTAAGCAGTGTTGATACGCAACGAAGTGTTGTAGTCTTACCTGCACCGTTGGGGCCAAGGAGTCCTGTAATCTGTCCGGGTTCAGCAATAAGGGACAGATCATTGACTGCGATCTTGACATCTTTATTTGTCTTTAATTCTTTTTTCTTCTTGGCACTAAGCTTGTAAATCTTAGTGATTCCATTAATTTCAATCATCACTCTCTCCTCATAAAATTAACTTGTTTTTATTGCCTACGATGCTAATATAAAACTCGTCCGACATTTTGTCAAGTATATTTTACATAATGTCATAAAAAATTTCCGACAGGCCGATAAAACCCGTCGGAAACCTTTATAATCAATGTGTCACCTGTATTTACTGTTCCTCAATATGCTCTCTTCCCATGGCGATTATTACTCTGACATGCTCATCGGCAAGGGAATAAAACATTAATTTGCCGTCTCTTCTGCTCTTGACAAGCTTGTTGGTCTTAAGCACCTTAAGCTGATGAGAAATGGCAGATTGTGTCATGTTAAGCGATGTTGCAAGATCGCCTACCGAGAATTCCCCGTCAAAAAGAACGAAGAGTATCTTTAATCTTGTTGAATCTCCAAACACCTTAAAAAGGTCGGCAAGATCATATAATTCCGTTTCATCCGGTATGTTTTTGTTTGCTTTTGTCATTTTTATACCCTTTTTACATTGAGAACTCTGATGGCATTAAGTACCGCCAGAACCATTACACCTACATCCGCAAAAATCGCAAGCCACATGTTGGCGATGCC
>JAFZSQ010000075.1 GCA_017619295.1 Lachnospiraceae bacterium | reverse complement strand
GTTTCGACTTCAGAGAAATAACCGAAGAGGAATTTCAAAGAATAGTCGATTTAATTAACAATAGACCAAGAAGGTGCTTGGGGTGGAGAACACCGGCTGAAGTTTATTCAGAAAGTGTTGCACTTGGTTGACAAACCAAGCTGTCCCCAATTGCACCTTCATCATAGCAAAAATAAAAAAGAGGCGCAATTCTGCGCCTCTTCAAGCAAGCTTAGTAAGTTCTGCAAACTAGTTCACAAAGATATGTTTGCGGTTATTGAAGTAAACTCTGTTTACGAAGAACATTACAATACCCATAATGATGTTTCCTACAATAGCTGCTGTCATAGTGCTCATTCCTGTGATAGCAGATGTGGTTGCAACATAGCCGATATCGCTGAGAACGATGATAACGTAAAGAGCGCATACCATTTTACCGGAAATTGCTTTGAACTTCATAATTGATAAAGCTGCAACTACAGCGACAACTACAGCAGCAAGCATTACTACTCCGTAAAACTTATCGGTAAATTTGAGTGGTGTTCCGAAAATCTCATATACCATGTCAGCAGATACTCCGCTTGATGCATAAACAAGTCCGGTTAACATCATAACTGCATTGTAAAGGTTGATTACAGCTCCTGCCCAAAGTGCAAAATAGCAAAGGAAGTGAGCCCATTTAAGTCCAACTGTCTGTGTCTGCACGGGTGCATTTACAGGTGCTGCAACGTTGTCTCCAACCGGATTTCCGCATTTGGGACAAAATTTTGCGCCTTCTTCAAGTTCAGCGCCACATGTGTTACAAATCATAGATATCTCCTTCTAAGTGGTTTTATTTACTACGTTACGAATATATACATATCGCAATAGTATGTCAAGTTTTTTTCCGAGTACAAAAAAGGTGCAATTGGGGACTGTCCCCAATTGCACATCACGGCCTTATTTCTTCCCGGTCAGGTAGTATACTGCAAGGGCAGTGCGGTGGGACAACCCCTCCTTGGAGAGGATATTTGTGATGTAGTTCTTAACGGTGCCTTCGGAAATAAACAGCTTCTCCGCGATTTCCTTATTGGAAAGCCCCTCCGAGACTGCGCGGATAATGTCAAGCTCGCGGTCGGAATAACCGGTGGAATCAAAGCCGCTCTCGTTCATCACCAAAGGAGTGACTGAGGATGCTGAATCCCCTCCTGCTGCCAAAGTTTCAAGGATGCTTCCTTCCATGACGCCGGTGCCGTTGTAAACGGACTTGATCATCTGCTTTAAGTGCTCGGGTGTATGATTCTTGATTAAGTATCCCTTTGCGCCATTGCGTAATGCTTGGCGAACCAGCTCGTCATCGTCAAAGGTGGTGAGAATCAAAACCTTCCCCAAATCATGTTCAACTATATATTTTGTGGCTTCAATTCCGTCCATCTCGGGCATCTGAATGTCCATGAGGAATACGTCAGGGGCCGAAGCCTCGGCAAGTTCAATGGCTTCTCGCCCATTGGCAGCAACACCCAAAACCTCGAAATCATCATCCACATCAAGTATTATCTTCATTCCGTCACGGACGAAATCACTGTCGTCCGCAATTATAACCTTAATCTTATCCATAACACGTAACCTCTAAATCAAATCCGAAAATCCCAATCAAATCGGCAACAGCATACTAACCTTAAACCCGGCCTCCGCCTCAAAATCTATACTTCCACCGACACTTCGAACTCTGCTTCGCATGCCGGAAATTCCCATTCCGTCCACAATGTTCTCGCATCCAACGCCGTCGTCTGAAATGCTGCATCGAATCATTTTATTCATCACGACCAGATTCACGTCGATTCGCTTGCACTTTGAATACTTCATGGAATTGGTCACTGCCTCGAAGGCATTGTCGAGAATGACCTCCCAAATATTGTTGGGAATCACGGACAAATCACCCTCCGTCACAAGCTCCGCCGCCACTCCCTTATCATTGCAATCCGCCATGAGCTCATGCAATTGTAAAAGCGCCATCTTCTTCTTTTCCGGCCTCTCTTTTCTGAGAATCGCCCGAATCTCATCCATGCCGGTTCGAAGGTTATCGATTACCTTTTGGATAATATCTCCGGCCCGATCCGGATCCTTTGAAATAAGGACCTTGGACGCCTCCAACTGATAGATGGAACCGTTTATGCTGTGGCCCAGCTTATCGTGAAGCGCCTGGGACAAATCCGCCTGCACCTTGTACTCCTTATTTTCTATATCACGCTTCAACTGCTGCCCGGAGATGGTATCGAGAAGCAGCTGTTTTTGCATGGAAAGAAAGACGAACTGGTGCTGGGTGTAACACACAATCATCATGGTGATTATGATAAAATGCGTAAGCATCTCCTCATCGCCCTTGAGGAAAATGAGAAGGTACGCCAGAAAATACCAGCGAAGCTTCACCCCAAACCACGCCAGAAGCTCGAAGGCGATGAAGTACAAAAGAAGCACAAAGGAAGACCCCTCAAGCCCCACCAGAACGCCGATTGCTATAGCCATAGCGATTAGGAAAAACAGCTGTCTCTCCTTTTTCGCAAATTCTCTCAAAGCCATCAGGGCAATTATAAACGAAACAAGCAGGAGTACCCGTACAGATACTCCTGTGTCATTTGCTTTATCCATGAGGCCATAGAAACAGAAGGCCAGCATGAGAATTATTCGAACCAGTATGAAATAGTTTGCTTTTAGGTTGTCCCCCATTCGCCCGTCCTTTTGACTTTAAGACCCAAACTTCCAAGGCTGATTGTCACGATTAAGTATGCTACTGTAATACATATTAACATGAAGTACACCTGATTGTCGCCTGTAAGAATCATTTCCACGCCCTCAACGAACCATTTGTGAGGAATCACGTAGGAAAGAGTTCTGACAGCGCCGGTGGTGTATTCCACGGGGAAGTACAAGCCGCCGAGAAGTGAGGACATGCACCAGACGGTGAAAGCCGCCACATTGGCGCTCATAATGTCTCCCATGATAATTCCGAGAACCATGGAAATTGTGCTAAACACCAGACCCATGAGGAAAATCACCAACGTATACTGAAGTCTTGTGATGCCAAGGTCACTTTCTTTCAGGAAAAAACTGTATCCGCTCAGAACCGCCGTAACCATTACGTTTACGCAGAATACCGCTGCAAATTTGGAAGCAAAGTACTTTAAGGTGTCGGTACCTGTAAGTCGGATTCTTGTATAAACTCCGTTCTTTTGCTCATTGATGGCACCGTGGGCAACGAAAATTCCACAGAATACATAGGCAAGTGTCATTATGGAAAAGGCATATCCCATGGAAGTTTCCTTGTCCTTTTGTTCGGGAGTCATGTTTCTTTCTCCTCCCGTCACGGTTTCCACAATTTCCTTTTCGGGCAGCATCTCATCCACTGCCTTTAAGGTTTCGATATTATTGCCGGCACGGTCAATCCTTGAAATCTGATATCTGATTTCATCCAAAACTATGTCGTTTCTCTCATCCTCTGAAAGCAAATATACTGTTACGTCAAAATCAGGCTTTATGTAAAGAGCAAGGCCCATTCTGTCGTTAAATCCGTCGCTCTCGATTGCTTCTTTAACATAGGCGTCGGTGTCTGACTCTGAAGTGATATCCATTCTGTACACCGACATCAAACCGCAGTTTCCAAGCTTGTTTAAGAAGTATTCGGATGTTTCGGTTTTTGAAGCGTCGTAAACTTTAATAAGGTACTCCCCGGCTCCGCCGTGGTAAGCAACTTTTTCGTCTTCGCTCTCTATATCAATAACTCCTTCCCGTACGGGATCCATGTTCATGACATTTACTCTCTGGGCCTTGAAAATAATGGTGGAAAGCATAGGAACCACCACAAGGAAAAACCAGAATCCCTTGGATCTAAGGAGAAGTTTCATTGTTGATTTAATTATTGTAATCATGCCTTTCCTCCTCTTCTTCTGATTGCTCCGGCACAGATTCCAATGAATGAACATACAAGGATTATCGCTATGTCATAGAGAATCGATGATGAGATATAGTCGCTTTTACCAATACAGGATAATTCCACAAGGGCCCTGTTGGCGTGATAAATGGGGCTTAAAATCTTGACTGACTGGGAGTGCGCCGCGAACATGTAGGTCTCAAAGCTGCCGCCGAAGAAGCCGCACCCCCAGACCATTACGAACACAACCACAACGGTGGCTGCCATGTTTTCAAAAATCGAGTAAACCATAAGTCCAAGGGCCGAGGCTGCCGCAACAGAGAAGGTGATTACCACCATGGAGATGGCGATGTTTCCCCAGTGCACCCCAAAAAGCGGGATGGAAATGAGGGCTGCCAGGTTAGTTCCAAGGAACACCACAAGGACTATTGGAATGTATCTTGAAAGATAAATCTGGAGTTCGGAAAGGTTTGAAACCTTGAACTTTCTGGTGATTTTGTTTTTCTTTTCGCTGGCAAAAAGTCCGGCTCCACAAATGATGGCGCACCAGCCGAAATACACGATTTCGATGATTCCGTAGTAGTCCACAGAATCAACGGCAGGCATGAAATCAGGGTGCTCAACCGTTAAAAGTTCGGATTTGGGCTCACCGGGAAGCATGGAGGAGGCCATGCGGTCGTAGATTTTTCCGATGGTGTACTCGGCGATTTTGCCCTGCTCCTTGTTTTCGTCGCTTCTGTATACGGTGTAGCTGCCGTCCTCAAAAACTATGAAGGCATCAAGGTCGTCCTTTTTGAGAGTTTCCTTAGGGTCGGCGCCTTTGTATTCCTTAAGGTCGAAGTCCTCCTTGTCGGCGCCTTCTTTGATGGCGTCCATGAGTTCCTCAGTCATGGAATCTCCGTCGATTTCATAACCCACGGTGATTCCCGTGTCCTCCTCGTAGTGGGCCATCAAATCTGTGAAAGCACTTGATAAAACCGCAATGAGGATTATGGGGGTTATTACAAAAAGAAGAATGTTGGTGCCGCTTCGAAGCATCAGTTTTATGTTGTTCTTAATTAAATATCTGATCATTAGTAGTCCCTCAGCTTCTTTCCGGTCATTGTAAGGAAAACTTCCTCTAATGTGATTGATGAAGTGTCGTCCTTAACCATCTTCTTCAGCTCTTCGCCGGTGCCTGTGGCAATGATCTTGCCGTTATCCATGATGGCAATTCTTGTACAGATGGCCTCAACCTCTTCCATGTAGTGGCTGGTGTAGATGACAGTGGCACCGTTTTTATTAGATTCTTTGATTTTTTCCAAAATGAAATTTCTGGACTGGGGGTCGATGCCAACGGTGGGCTCATCGAAGATTAAAAGGCTCGGGTGATGGCCGATGGCGCAGGCGATGTTAAGTCGTCTCTTCATACCGCCGGAAAAGGTCTTGGCGTAGTCGTTCTTCTTTTCAAGAAGGCCAACGTACTCGAGGGACTCATCGATTCGTTTCTTTAGTTCGGCGCCCTTGATTCCGTAGAGGGATGTGAAAAGCTCCACGTTCTCCCATGCCTTCAAATTCCCGTGAATTGCCAGGTCCTGGGGGATGTAACCAAGCTTTCCGATGAGCTCCTTCCTGTTTTTAAGGAAGTCCTTGCCCATGAACTCCACGTTTCCCAAGGTGGGCTTTACGATGTCGCAAATCATGTTCATGGTTGTGCTCTTGCCGGCCCCGTTTGGACCGAGAAGACCGAAGATCTCGCCTTCCTTAATCTCAATGTTTAAGTTGTCGACAACAACCTTGTTGTCGTATTTCTTTGTTAAGTCGTTTGTCTTAAGTATTGTCTGCATTGTGTTTCTCCAAAAAAATAATGAATGTGTCCGCGTGTTCTTTAGCTTACACATTCATTATATGGATTGCTTTTTTCCTTTTGTAGTGAAGAAAGATACATTTTAAACATGACTAAAGTCATGTGCAACTTGGGGACAGGCCCCGATTGCACCGTGCAAGTGGGGCCTGTCCCCAAGTTGCACCTAGCGGAACGCATCCGCCAGGGCCTTGATTTTCTTATCAACGGGAGCGGTCAAAAGCAGGCGGTCCCCGGCCTTAAGGCAGGAGGAACCGTTAGGAATAATAAGCTTGCCGTCCCTTATGATGCCGGAAACCAGCACATTCTTCTGGAGATTGAAGGCCTTGTCCGCAAGAGGCACATCAAGAGCATGGAACTCGCTTCCAACGCTAAACTCCGTAACGTCCGCCATGCCGTCTGCCACACGATAGAATCCGTGGTAGCAGCCTGTCTCAGCCGAGCCCGAAAGCACCTCATTATTTCTAATAAGATGAAGAATCTTCAAAACAGACAGTTCCGTAGGTGAAGCGGTAATATCGATGTTAACCTTGTGAAGAAGTCTGACGTGACTTTGCTTATCAACCTTTGTAATAACCGACGGAACTTTCTTGGCCCAGGCAAACATGCTGACTACCAGGTTTGTTTCGTCGTTTTCAGTCATGGAGATTAAGGTTCCGATTTTACCAAGGCCAACTTCCTCAAGAACTGCGGTAGTGTCGCCCTTGGAGCAGATAACGTTTGCCTCAGGGAAAAGCCCCATCAGCTCTCTGCATCTGCCAACCTCTTTTTCGAGAATCGTAACTTTTCGTCCTTCGGCGATGAGCCTTCTTGCCAGGTACTCGCCTGTAAGATCGCAACCTGTCAACACAACGGATTTGGCGGGATCCTTCTTGATTCCGAGGGTCTTTAAAATATCATCGAGACTTTCCTTGGACGCGCAAATCGTAAGAATATCCCCAACCTCAACCACAAAATTTCCGTCGGGAATAAAGAGCTTGTCGTTACGAATCACGGTGCTTATAAGCATGTCCTCGCGAATGCTTTTCCTGATTTCGGCGAGGCTTTTGTCGGCAAGAGGGGAATCCCTCATAACATTCAAATCAATAAGCGTAACGGTGCCGCGGAAAATGCCTTCAAGCTTAACGAAGCCCGGAAGACCGAGATTTCTGTAAATCTCCTCGGCAATATCCCTGCAGGGGCGAACGATATAATCTATTCCGTATTCTTCCTTCAAAGCCTGAACGTCGGAAGCCAGATCCGGCATCTGCAGGCGGCTCACGGTCATGCGGGCACCCTGATTTTTGGCCTGCATGCAGCTTAGGAGGTTGACCTCATCAATATGCGTAAGAGCTATGAAAAAATCAGCTCCCTCAGCGCCGGCCTTAAGTAAAGTCTCCTTGGAAGCGCCACTTCCCACCACGCCGTTGACGCTGAAGCGGTCGGTGACGGAGTCCACCAAAGCGCTGTCTCTGTCGATTACCGTTATGTCATGATCTCCCGTGGAAAGGGCCTTTACCAAAGAAACTCCGGCCTCTCCCAGACCTGCAATAATTATTTTCATTTCTGTATCCTCTTGTTTTTCTGTCTTGTCAGTTTGCTTTCCTCAAGCTTCATATAAACCTTTCCCACTGTCAAACCCTGCACCAGCACGGTAAAGAAAATGGAAATGTAAGTCACATTTATGAATACGTTGTAAATGTCCGGGGCCAGGTACTCCGCGGTTCCGAGGGCCAAAGCCAGCGAAAGTCCGCCTTTAAGCGCTGCCCAGGTCATAAGCGAAACAAACTCTTTTAAGTTGTAGTTTCCGGGAATCTGATGTCCCGTCATTATACTGCTGGTAAAAACACCTGCCGCTCTTGAGAAGATAAGTATAACAATGGAGGCAGGCAGGATAATCAGGATGTAGCTGCTGATTTCCACGTTCAGAACCAGAAGGCCAATCATAACAAAGAGAATTGCGTTAAGGATGCTCTCAAGTATCTCCCAGAAATCCCTGTAAAAATCGTGGGGATCTACAACCATGACCTTCCTCTCCATCTTATCCATCTCATATGAGAAGTACATTCCGCACACCACCGAAGCGATTACGCCGGAAAAACCCAAATGTTCGCAGATAAAGTAAACCAGTGCCACATCAAGAAGTGATATCAGAATATATCTCACGGGATCTGATGTTAACTTCATGAGTTTGAATAACAGGTAAGAAATAATAAGTGCCACTGCGACGGCGCCGAAAATCTCACGGCCCATGATGAGAAAGAAGTTGCTTTTACCAACGTTCATAACGATGGAGCGGATGAAAATGAAAAGGGCTACGCCGGTTCCGTCGTTAAAAAGCGACTCATTCTCAATTACGGAGCAAACGCTCTTGGATAAGCCGATTTTGTTTAAAATTCCTGTGGCGGCAATGGGGTCCGTGGGGCTTACCACGCAGCCAAGGAGTATGCAAACCCAGATGTCCATGGGGATTTTGAAAGCCAAAGCCACCAGATAGAAAAGTCCTCCGTATATAAAGGAAGAAAGCATGGTGGATAAAAGGGCCAAAAGGCAGATGGGCCGCAGGTTTTGCCTGAACTTGCCCATGTTGACCTTTCCTGCACCGGCGAAAAGCATGAAGCAAAGAACGCCGTCCATCAGGTACTCTTCAAAGCCAAAGTCCCCAAGCTCCTTTGTGAAGCTTGCTATGTTGCCCCCGGGAATCAGCACCCGAAGAGTCAGAAGAATCAGGGAAAGCACCAGTGTGAAAAGAATCAGCGCGATGTCGCTTTGGAGCTTGAACACCCGCTCATTCAAGATTCCGATTAATACTATTGTTGCTAGAATTATTATAAGAAATGTCATTATGCTCATTCCATGATTATACTACATTTTGGTGCAGTTGGGGACAGGCCCCAACTGCACCAAACCCCCACTTGCACCAAACTGGTCATATAAAACAATGTGGAACTGACTATATTTATATGGTCAGTTTTGTTTTATAGTTGCACATAAATAAATGAAACAGAGGTGCAACACATGATAAAAGAAAACATAGACTATAAGACAAGGATGGTTACTCTCACGGGGGTGCTAACGGCGATGACGGTGATTTTCACAGCATATATACTGCACATACCGGTGGGGGCCAACGGAGGGTACGTCCATTTCGGAGACTCTGTCATTTACCTGGCGGCGGCGCTTTTGCCCACACCATATGCCCTGGCGGTGGGAGCTCTCGGCGGGGGAATCGCGGATTTACTGACGGCGCCCATGTGGACCATACCCACAATCATAATAAAGATGCTCATTGTGCTGCCCTTTACTAGCCATGGCAAAACCCTTCTTAACAAAAGGAACCTGGCGGCGCCGGTGGCTTCCTTCTTCATTTCATCCATAGGTTATTACGTGGCCGAGGTGATTATGTTTGGAAGCAAAACCGCAATAATCTCCGCATTGTCAGGAAGTGTAGTACAGTCCGCAGGCAGCGCCGTTTTCTTCTATTTAGCGGCTGCGGCTTTTGACAATAAGGGAATCAAAAAGAAATTATTCTAAAGGAGAAACACCATGGCAGATATTTTATATACCTATAACGATTCGGTTTACGCCAACATTACCAATAGATGTAACTGCAGATGCACCTTCTGCATCCGCTCCACAAGAGACGGAGTGGGAAGCGCCGACACTTTGTGGCACCAGAAAAACCCCACGGCAGAAGAGGTTGTGGAGGCAATTAGAAATTATGATTTTACCGGATTTAATGAGCTGGTTTTCTGCGGATACGGGGAACCTACCTGCGCTCTTGATGTGCTTCTTGCGGCGGCTAAGGTTGCAAAAGAAGAAAAGCATTTAAAGACAAGGCTTAATACAAATGGTCTCGGAAATAAAGAGAATAAGAAAGATATTGTTCCGGAGCTTTCAGGGGTGATTGATACGGTGTCCATCAGCCTTAACGCTCCCGATAAGAAAAAGTATCAGGAAGTCACCAGACCTATTTTTGATGACGGGTATGATGAGATGATTGATTTTGCCAGAAAATGTAAGGGAAAGATATCTGACGTGAGGTGGACCATCGTTGATGTGCTGCCGGCGGAAGATATCGAGGCCTGCAAGAAGCTGGCGGCGGAGACGGGGATCGCGCTGAGAATCAGGCATTATACTTGATATATTCCTCAAGCAATTCTGCGGCGTCCCCGATGATCTCGGCGCAGGGGCGCTTCTTATAATATTCATCGGTGCGGGCTTCCGGGGTGGGAGTGTCGTGCTTGACGCTAAGGCCAAGCATCTCGCGGCAGATTATGGAGCCGTGCTCCTCCTCGAATTTGTGGGCCAGCTCCTGGATTCTTGCGTAGTGGTCAGCTTTCACCTGACCGGTTTCGGGGCCATCGTAGCCGTACAAAAGACCCACTACCATAAACATTCCGCTGACGGAACCGCACACTTCTCTAAGCCTTCCCATGCCACCCCCAAAGGATGATGCCAATTTAGATAAAGCGGTTTTTTCCACGGGAAGAATATCTGCAAAGGCCAGGACGATGGCCTGGGAGCAGTTATATCCCTTCTTGAAATTTTCCATTGCCAATTCTCTTCGTGTCATATGATTCACCTCTTTCCCATTGTACCACAAAAAAAGGACCGCCTCAGCAGTCCTCTCATCTATAATAAACGCTCAACGCATCTTTCTACGTCTCGCATTTCGACGATGGGCTCGAATCTTGCCACCACGTCGCCGTTTCTGTCTACCACAAACTTGGTAAAATTCCATTTGATTTCGGGATTGTTCTTGTAATTCTTATCCAGTGTGGAAAGAATCGCATCCATGGCCTGGGACCTGGGTCCTCTGCCAAAGCCCTCGAATCCCTTCTGGGACTTCAGATACTGAAACAAAGGAATGGCATCCTCGCCGTTAACATCGGATTTCTTCATCTGAGGAAAACGAGTGTTGTAATTGCTTTCCACAAACTCGTGAATCTCCTCATCGGTACCGGGAGTCAAGCCGGCAAACTGATTACAGGGAACGTCAATCACCTCAAGGCCTCTTCCGTGGTATCTTTCATACATGGCCTCGATGTCTTTGTAATGAGGAGTAAAGCCGCATTTTGTCGCCGTGTTGACAACAAGCACTACTTTGCCCTCGAATTCTTTCATTGAAATTTCTTCACCCTCTGCGTTTGTTACGCTCTGATCGTAAAAACTCATTGGACTAAACCTCCAAAAAAATAAAGACGATTTTTAGCACCGAGAGAAATTATATCGCACCAAATATAATTTCGCCAAGGGCATAATTCTGATCAAAATGCTATTTATAGTTGCGTGAAATTTTTAACATGATAGAATTAAACCATCTGAAAGAGGGAGGCATTTGCCATTGGAGACGAAAATCAAAGCTGTAATTTTTGACATGTTCGAGACTCTGGTTTCACTGTTTATCGGCAGGACATACTTCGGTGAGGACATCGGAGCTGACGCAGGCGTGGACCCCGAGGCCTTCAGAAAGGTCTGGCAGGAAAGCGAACATGACAGGACTGTCGGAAAGATGACTGTGGAGGAAGGCATCGCCAAGGGCCTTGAAACCTTCGGAATCAATTCCCCCGATTTGGTAAAAACCATAGCTTCTCATCGTCTGGATAACCTTAAAGATACCTTCGACAACACACCGGATGATTCGGAGAAACTCCTTCAGGAACTTCATAAAAGAGGAATAAAGATTGGTCTTATTACCAATACTTTTTCCGATGAAAGAGACATGATAAGAGCAAGCAAGCTCTTCAAATATTTTGACGCCACAAGGATTTCCTATGAGCAGGGCGTCTGCAAACCCGACCCCTCCATGTACAATTCCATCATGGAAGAATTCGGAGTAAAACCCGAGGAGTGCCTCTACGTAGGCGACGGCGGCTCCAGAGAATTATTCGTGGCAAGAGAACTTGGCATGAACCCCGTCCAGGCCACCTGGTTCCACCACCTGGCCTTCGAGCCCCACATCCCCTGCCCTTTATTGCCTGACGAATTCCCCCAGGGCAAGAACCAGCTGGATATACTCGACTATATTTAGGTGCAGTTGGGGACAGGCCCCAATTGCACATACATCACTTAATCGCAATCCCCGCTTTTATATGAATCTACTGAATAGTGGTATAAGATCATGGTCTATCTCTCCATTTCAATAATGCCCGCACAAAAAGATTTCTGTGTAAAATCAACATTTGGAAATTGCTTCTTAATCTCGTCTATAACAAAATAGATCTCTTCGGAATCCCATTCATCTCCCGCCTCTTTGGCACATTTATCCATTTCGGCTCTGGTCTTAAATGCAACATCGCCTATAAGAAGTTTTCCACCTTCATTATTCAACCTTCTTCGCCCTTACAACAAGGAAATCCGGTTTATGGTACCATTTACCCCTTTACAAAATCACTTACAAATTTTCCTCTCCCCACTTCTTCAGTTCAAGAAGAATGGGAATGAGCGTTTTCGCCTTATTAGTCAGATTATACTCAACCTTCACGGGCATTTCATCATACTGCTTGCGCTCCACAAGGCCGTCCGCCTCCAGCTCCTTAAGGGAGTTGGCCAGCATAGTATTGGTGATTCCATGAACCGCCCGGTTAAGCTCTCCATATCTTACTACCTCATTATTGTCGATGACACAGAGGATCATGATTTTCCACTTGCCACCCACAATATCAATCACGCGCTTTAATCCACAGCCTTCACCTGCGATGTTTTCACACAAAGATTCCTTTTTCATGATTTCCTCCATGGTATATTTTTTCTTACCAGCTAAAGATAAACTGCGTACTTGATATATTTTCTATACTACCTATAATAAAATTATCAGCTGACAAATGCAAGTAAAAAACACAAGAAAAAGAAAGGAATTATTAATTATGGAATACAAATTTACAAGTGAAAATTTTAATGAGGAAGTTTTAAAGAGCGATATCCCCGTAATGGTGGACTTCTACGCCGACTGGTGCGGCCCCTGCAGAATGATGATGCCGATTGTGGAAAAGATGGCAGAAAAGTATAATGGAAAAGTAAAAGTCGGCAAGGTTAACACCGAGCATCAGCCCGAGTTGGCCGGCATGTTTAATGTAAGGTCAATTCCCAGCTTCTTCTTTATCAAAGACGGAAAAGTTGTTGAATCCGCAGTTGGCGGCATGAGCGAAGGTAACCTTTCCGCAAAAATTGACAATCTGATTAATGCATAAGGTAAAAAAATGACGATAACAGTTTTTCTCGAAGGTATATTAAGCTTTTTCTCCCCCTGCGTGCTGCCCCTGGTTCCTTTATATGTAGGGTATCTTTCCGGCGGAACGCTGAAAACTAACGAAGACGGAAGTATCGAGTATGACAGAAAAAAGGTCATCATCAATACTCTGTTCTTCGTACTGGGCATAGGCATGGCCTTTTTCCTGCTTGGACTTGGAATAGGCGCCGCCGGCAGGTTCTTCAAGGGGAACCAGCTGCTTTTCGCAAGAATCGGCGGCATTATTGTGGTACTTTTCGGTCTGTATCAGCTTGGCTTCATGGGAGAGAGTCGGATTTTAAATAAACAATTAAGACTCCCCGTTCAGTTTGAGAAAATGACCATGTCTCCCATAACCGCGCTGATTATGGGCTTTGTCATAAGTTTCGCGTGGAGCCCCTGCATCGGCCCCGTGCTGTCATCCGTCCTTATTATGGCGGCAACTTCGGGCTCCGGCTTGTCCGGATTTACTCTCATTGGAGTTTACACCCTGGGCTACGCGATTCCCTTTATTCTGGTGGGTTTTTTCACCACCTCACTTCTGTCTTTTTTGAAAAAACACAGAAATGTTCTCCGATACTCCGTAAAGGTAGGCGGTGCGCTGCTTGTAGTCATGGGAATTCTTATGTTTACCGGCAAGATGAATTCAATTACGAACTACCTCTCCACCGCGACGAATGTTTTCGATAGTGAGGAGGTTTCTTCGGAGGTTGTTTCAGACTCTGAAGAAGAGATTGTTGCCGATCCGGAAGTGGTCGAAGAGGTCGCTCCCGATTCAGAAGCAGCCGTCGACGAGGCGGATACTCCTGATCCCATACCGGCACCGGACTTTACTCTTGTGGATCAGTATGGCGAGACCCACAGCCTCTCCGATTATAAAGGTCAAATCATCTTCCTTAATTTCTGGGCTACCTGGTGTCCTCCCTGTCGAGAGGAACTGCCTTACATAGAAGAATTGTACAGGGAATATATAGAGGCCGGAGACGATTCCGTGGCCTTCGTAGGCGTAACCTTCCCGGGCCTTGGAAGCGAAAAAGATGTGGAAGGAGTCAAAGCCTTCCTTACTGAGAATGATTATACTTTTCCTGTCCTGATGAATGAATCCGCAGATTTGGCGGAGAGCTACTATATCACAGCCTTCCCCACCACTTTCATTATTGACGCGGATGGCAACGTCTTAGGGTACATCCCCGGTGGCATGACCAAGGACATTATGGAAGACGTCATCGCCCAGGCAAAAAAATAGGTGCAATTTGGGGCCTGTCCCCAAATTGCACCTTTATATTGTATCAAATATAAAATGTCAAGTCAGATGATTCCTTCCGGTTTATATATCAAACCTATAGATTTTCACTTTTCGTTTACCCTCCGCATACATTTCATTGTCTTCCGGAATATTTTCTGTCTCAATAAATATACCGCCTGCATGCTCGCAAGTTTTGTAAGAAGCTACATTAGCCGGATCACAAGTAATAATCAAATAATCCAAGCCATGTTTCTTCGCCTGTTGAAACAGAAGTTTACATGCCTTGGCGGCATAATGGTGTCCGCGATAAGGTTCATCAATTCCATAGCCGATGTTGCCGCCAATATATGTTTTGTCATTGTGTCCTATCCTTAAATCGCATTTTCCAATCGTGGTTCCATCCACCAAACAAATATCCAAATAATAAGCCGGGAGCCACCTCTTCTCAGGTTGTTCCTCACATGTTTTAGTTAGTTTTAAAAATATTTCATCTGTCTTTAAATCTTCTACACCAAAAAACATATTTTATCCCTTCATATTCACTTGTATTCATCAGTGCCTTGAAATCCATCGGTATATCTCACCCGTTACAAACTCTTAAATAAATCTCGTTTATGATTTCATCCTTGCTCTTGTCTTCCGTGATGGTAGTTTCTTTTATAAGATCCAAATAATCCTTTTCTTTCCACCATTCTCGCATCTCATCGGCTCCAAACTCAGCTGCTTTGGATCTGGTCTGATGTCTCCTTACAGTTTCTTCAAAAGGAATATCGAAATAATACGCATATATGTCTGCGCCATACAATCCAATTGCATCTTCAAACAGTTCTTGATACCAGTCTGCAATAAATATTCCTTCCAAAATGACCACTTTGCAGTTTTCGCTTCCGTACTCTAGCATCTGCTTTATCAGAGGCAGTGCCGGTGGATCTATTCCATCCCTTTCTTTAAGCACTTCTCTTCGAATCATATCTTGCGAAAGAACCATAGTCCCTCGTCCGAAAAGTTCCTGCAATCCTTTAGCCACCGTAGTTTTACCGCTCCCGGAGTTTCCGCGAAGCATGATTAATTTATGCATATCTGTACCTTACATACTCCTTTATTCAAAACTTCAGATATAACTCACTTAGGCATCTGTTCATTAATCTCATCGAGCAGGTGAATTGTTTTAAATGTTTTTTCGCAGTTTCTGCATTGCCAGTCACAACCACTCTTCTTTGCTTTTTTATGGAGTAATTCGAGTCTGCTTCCACATATAGGACAATTCACACTTTCCTGATTCCATAATGCTTTTAAAAAAGAAATCGCCTCATCCCTTGATTTCATATTTAGTTCTTTTAATAAGACTCTTTCCACAATCCTCACCTATAGTTAATTAAACTGAAAGTTAAAACTCATTCCTTTATCGCTTTCAAAGCCTCTCCAATATCTCCGTCAATGCAAATACTTCTGTCCTCAATCTCATTCGGACAAAATGCTTCTCCATAATTCAGACAGGCATATATGGCATTCTCATTAGCTTTT
>JAFZSQ010000074.1 GCA_017619295.1 Lachnospiraceae bacterium | reverse complement strand
GTGCAAAAAGGGGTCTGTCCCCAAATTGCACATCGGCCCCAACTGCACCAAAAAATCTGCCATACTCTAAAAAGTATAGCAGATTATTGGTGTAATGTATATAGTTTTTTCGAACTTTTGTTCTATTGCTTAATCCAAGGCATCGAAGATAACGTCTCCGGAGGTGGTATCAATGTCCATACTGCCTGTGCCGTTTCCGAAGGTGTAGGTTTCGCCGTTTGAAGTGAAGGGAATGTTACTTCTGACGTCACCGCTGGTGGTGTTTATAACAGCACTGAAACCGGCATCTGAAGGAAGACTGAAGGTTACATCTCCTGAGGTTGCATTCACAGTTGTTGATTCAGGTACATTAGCCAGGATGAATGTTTTACTTCCGCTGGATGAATCCGTATCAATATTCTCCACGGACTCTGCCTCAACTTTTAAAGTTCCGGATGTGGCGTTGACAACCAGGTTCTTTGCTTCATCCAACTTGATGTTAAGACTTCCGGAGGTTGCGTCAATTGAGATGTCGTCGCTTTTGCCTGACTGGGTAAGATCAAGATTTCCGGATGTGGCGTTTATGGTAATTGTTTCTGCCTCACAGTTTACAACACGGTCTCCTGATGTTGAATCAAGGTTGATGCTCTCCGCTTTGATATTTCCGGTTTCCAAATCTCCGGATGTGAGGTTAATGTTTACGTCCGAATAAACCACATCCCCGGGGATTATAATCTCAAGCCTCTTGTCCAGATTATTGAGATCGAGTCTCTTGTCAGCCGCACAGTATCTTACGTGAAGGGTGGAGCCCTCTACCCAGGTGTGCACCTGTCTGTCGGCATCAAGTTCGATTTTAGCTGTCTCTGTGATTGTGACTTTATCTGTATCTTCTGTTAAAAGCTTAATATCTCCTGATATGTAATCAATATCGATTCTGTCAATCTTCTCAGTTATTTCCTGATTACCGGCAACATATTTGTCGGCGTTTGCATAGTGAGCATATGTTTTAGATCCAAATGAGCATCCGGCAAAGAGCGTTGCTGCTGCCACGGCACCGGCCAGAAACAATCCTTTAATTATTTTCATTTTTCTTATCTCCTTTACTTCCTGCAATCATTCCGATAATTGTGAGTACGGCACCAATTACAATACCCACAACGGCACCACTCATGGGCCAGGTTGAATACATGACTGTTCCAATATTATCTGTTCTTATAAGCAACTCTACAATAAGTTCAACACCCCAGTATGAAAATGCACTGATTAAGGCTGTGCATACACCGATTTTGACAAGTTTGTTTGAACCGATGTATCTGATTACTGCAAAGATTGCCCAGGCCAACATAATGAGGGGAACTGAAATGCAAAGTGCCTTAGGGAAGAAACCGGCTGATTTTACCGTAAAGCCGATGCAGGTAATCATGAGGAAAAATGTAACTGTGCAGGCTGCCATTACTGCAAGGCCCTTGAAGTTTTTAAGAAGGGCATTCACAGGTCTTCTGCAGGCAATGAAGGGGCCAAATAAAACGGTGAGGCCAAACAATACTGCAGAGGCTGCTACAGCGAACCAACCGGCTTTTGTGTATATGCTTACAACTCCAAGAAGCAAAAGGAGACTTGCGGTGAAGGATGTCATGGTGTAGAACATCCTGTTTTCTCTGACCATTAAAGGCACAACAATCAACGATGTGGGAATAAGCATTGCTGCAAGTACTATAAAGAACCAGGTAAGGGCGTGGCCGGTTGCAAGGTTTACAATGAGGCATACCAGAATCGGAATGGCAAAAATTGCCGCAAAGACGCCACCCACCGTAGCACTTTTTCTCTTGAAAAATCTGGACTGGGAATCGATAACGCTATCTTTTTCCTTAACAATCATTTCGTCGATTGACGTATCGTTTAACTCTTCCAGCATCTTTTTGCACTTGGGGCATTCTTTAAGATGCTCTTCAACTGCCTTTTTGCTTGCTTCACTGCAAACGCCGTCTTTATATAAAGGCAGAAGGTCTTCTATCATATCACATTCGTATTTCATGAATTCTCCATCCTTTCTTTGATCATAATTCTTGCTCGATGGTAAGTAACCCGGGCCCAGGTTTCTGTTTTACCAAAGACCGAACCGATTTCCTTAAATGACAGCTCGCCGAAAACTCTTAACTGGAAAACTTCCTTGTAGGGTTCTTCCATGGCGTGTAAGATTCGGTGAATCTGTATGGAAGTGTCGGCGTCCATAAGCTTCTTCTCGATGCTCTTTCCCGTGTCGGGCTGAGCTTCAAGAGGGACGTCCTCGAACCTTGCGTGCCTTCTTTTCTCATCGATGAAAAGGTTCTTCGCTATGGCGCATAGCCATGTGAAGCTTTCGCTTTCACCTCTGAAGGTCTGCTTGGTGGATATGGCCCTGAAAAAAGTTTCCTGGGCTATTTCCATGGCGTCATTTTGGTTGTCCGTTAGCGTCATAACATATGAAAACAGTTTCATATAGAACGCTTCATAAAGTTTTTCTGCTGTGGTATTGTCCATGTCTTTTCGAGCTTTCCTTTTTTTGATCTCATGGGTTAGACGGAGCAATCCGAAATTCGTTACAAACTTTTTAAAAATTTTTTTAAAAAAATTATATGATATACTTTTCAGGATGTCACCTTTTGCTTTTATCAAACATTTATAGAGTGAAAAGGTATTCGCGAAGACCTATCGTATTCAATAATCCGGGAGGAAATAAAATGAATCGAGCAGATAGGAACGCAGATCTGGAACTGGTCATAGAAAAATACAGCAACATTCTCTACAAAATATGCTTCGTTATCCTGAAGAACGAACAGGACACCAAGGATGTTTTACAGGAGACATTCATCACTTACCTGACCAAGAGACCTGATTTTGCTTCCGAAGAGCACAAGAAAGCTTGGCTTATAAAAGTTTCACAGAATAAATGTAAAGAATTCCTCAGATTTCATAAGAAGCATGCCGGAATCCCTCTTGATGAGGTGGAAGAAAGCCTTGAAATCACCAGGGGAATGAGTGTAGAAGACAAAGATAAGCTCAGACTGATATGGAACCTGAATTATAAACTTAAGAGCGTGGTGATCTTATATTATGTAGAGGGTTATTCAGTCAAAGAGACTGCCAAAATCCTTCACATATCAGAGGTTGCCGTCAAGAAGCGCCTGCAAAGAGCAAGGGAAACTCTTTCCAAACTTGGCAGGGCTTACGAAGGAGGTATCATCTGTGAGCAGATATGACATCGATAAGGATCTCTTTGAAAACATCGAGATCCCCAATTACATAAAGAGAGAATTATACAAAGATTGTAAACGTGGAAAAAGAGCAGCGGATCTCCGCTTCCGCTATGCGGGACCTTTAACGGCCCTTATAGTTATGGCCGCTGTGGGCCTTACAGGCTTTGGTGTTAAGGCAGGCTATGACTCCTGGGTTAATCGTATGAAGTCCATGCCCGAAACTGAGAAGACGGAGCTTTTTGAAGAAATAAAGAGTGATGAGTCAGTTACTATGGACGGAGCCTGGAGCAGACCGCTTACAAACGTGGAGACTCTCAAAATTGCCGACCTTGAGAGGAAATACTATGATTCAGCTCTTTTCCCTGAAGGCGAGGTCCAAAGACTTGAGAAGTTAAGCGATTGGGACGGAAAGAGTCTTTGCTTCATTGAGGAGGACCAGCTTCTCCACCTTCCCGAGGCTGAAATGACCGAAGAGCAGATGCTTCAGTTCATCGACTACAATGCCAAGAAAGAATACCTGATTGAAAATAATGCGGATGAAATCTGGACAGAAGAGGACGATGAATGGGTCGATGAGGATTACGAAGAAGTGCCCAGTCCCTACGTAGATGTGGACAGTGCTACCGAAGAGGATATCATAAAGGTTGCTACTCCTCACCTTACCAAATTTTTGGGATGGGAACCCGGCAGCGAGTGGGTGCCCCATGTTGAAGCCTTTATGCCTTCAAATTCCGACCCCGAATTCAAGGACCACGACATGTACTCCATCATTTGGGAAAAGGATGGCGTAAATACCGCCAACGGCACCGACTATATAGTTTGCCTTGGAATGCATGATTTACACTTTATAGCTTCGGCAATCCGCGGCAGAGAGCATTGGGCTACACTTAAGAGTTACACAGACAAGGAAGCCATGGATAAGGCCGAGAAGGATAAGGCTAAGATTTATAAAGTCCTTAAGGATATGTACGGATTACCTGCAAAGCCTGATTCCGAAAGAATGGATCTGGTGGATGATTACGGCAGCAAAGATGATATAAGACAAATGAGATTTGTATTTGACTACGGAAACCTGGAGGTTGACGTTGAGTGGGATCTTGGCGGAGAGAGACTTGACTCCATCGAGATTTTCCCTGAAGGGTACTAATCCAATATAGAAGAACCGCGGGCGTTTAACCCGCGGTTCTTTATTTATCTTGATAGGAATGTAAGAATCATCATAAGGCAGAAGAACAATGCAAAAGAAAGAGTTCCTTTGTCCGAATGTCTTCCCGTGTGCATTGCGGGAATATGTTCCTCTATAACAAGGAATGCTATTGCTCCTCCCGTAAGGGCCATTACAAACAAAAGAATTCCGGGGAAGGCGCTTACAAGGATTATCATTACAATACCAAGAAGCGGCTCCACAATTCCCGATATAACACCCATGAGAAAGGCTTTGCTTTTCTCCTCACCTTCTACTCTTATGGGGGTTGATACAAGGGCTCCTTCGGGAATGTTCTGAATGGCAATTCCGATGATAAGGGCAATGGCGGCAGTCAAGGAAATTTCATCTGCCCCGTTAAGTGCACCGGCCAGCATAATGCCAATGGCCATGCCCTCGGGAACGTGATGAATCACCTCTGACATCATTACTTTAAATGTATATTTAAGGCTGCTTGAGGGGCCCTCTTCCGCTTTGGTAAATGCATGGGCATGGGGAACAACCTTATCAAGCAGATACTGGAATGCTATACCGATAATGAATCCGACGGCGGCGATAATAACTTTCCCTTTAAGTATCGAGGGATAAAGCAGGGTCCACATGGAACATGCCATCATGATTCCTCCGGCCATTCCCGTCATAATGTTCTTTATATCGTCCTTTAATTCCTTGTCCAAAATGAACACAAGGGCAGAGCCAAGGACGGTTCCAACAAACGGAATCAGCAATTCGAAAATCACGTCTCCGTTTTCCATAAACTCCAGAACACCCATGTGCTCCAGAAGAATCTTTAATCCGATGAAAACAAGGACAAATCCGCCGGCTGCTTCCGCACCGGACTTATATCTGGTTCCGAATACGTTTCCTATTCGGACTCCCACAGAAGAAATAATAAAGGTTGTTGCTGCGATAATAAGGCAGGCAATAACGGTGTTAATAAAAGGTGATGCACTAATCAAAGTAACGGGGACCGCCACAAATGTGATACCGACTGCGAGGGCATCTATGGATGTGGCAACGGCCAGTATAAACATGGACTTAACATCGAATCCTGCTCTGGTCTCCTCTTCCTCTGAAGAAAAGGCTTCTCTAATCATGTTTACTCCAATGATAAGAAGCAGTATAAAGGCCAGCCAGGGAGCCACCTTGTTAATTATGAACTCCAGCCTGCTTCCAAGAACATATCCTATAAAGGGCATCAATCCCTGGAAACATCCAAACCATATGCCGCACAGCAATATTTGTTTGATGGTCGCTTTCTTTGTTTCAATTCCCTTGCAGATTGATACGGCAAAGGCATCCATGGAAAGACCTATTGCAAGAAGCAATAACTCAACTATTCCCATTACGATTTCTCCTGATTGGTATTGACTTAAGGCATTAAGTCTACCATTTTCTCAAGGCGAAGTAAAGCCTCTTCAAGTGTGGACTGCTGTCTTGCGAAATGAAGACGAATCAGATTGTTCACCGGTTCACGGAAGAAGCTGGACCCGGGAACGGCAGCCACTCCTATATTCTGTATCATCCACTCACAAAATTCAAGGTCTGAATAGCCCTTAAACTGTGGAAGCTCCAGGAACTCCGCAATATCAATCATTACGAAATATGTGCCCTGAGGTATGTTGTGCTTAAGCCCGATTTTATCCAAACCTGCCAGGAAGAAATCTCTCTTTTCGGTGTAGATTCTGAGTAAATCTTCGTAGTAGGATTCCGGAAGGGTAAGTCCTGCCACTGCTGCCTCCTGAAGAGGTGCTGCTGCCCCAACAGTCAGGAAGTCATGTACCTTTCTTGCTGCCTCAATTACTTTGGCAGGCCCGCATATATACCCTAAGCGCCATCCTGTGATCGAATAAGTTTTTGACAAAGAATTACATGTGATAGTGTGGTCAAACATCCCGGGAAGGGAGGCAAAAGCTGTGTGGACATTGGGTGCATAAACCATGTGCTCATACACCTCATCCGTAACTACAAAGGCGTCGTACTTAACGGCAAGTTCACCTATAGCCTCAAGTTCATCTCTCGTAAATACCTTGCCGCAGGGATTGGATGGGTTACAGATTATTATTGCTTTAGCTCCTTTTTTGAAGCCCTCTTCTATAAGTTTAATATCGAAGTTATATTCAGGTGGAACCAGAGGAATGTAAATCGGATCTGCTCCCGACAAAATCGCATCCGCTCCATAGTTCTCATAGAACGGAGAGAACACCATAACTTTATCTCCCGGGTTACAGATAGTCATCATAGCCGTCATCATGGCTTCTGTGCTTCCGCAGGTGACGCAAAGCTCGGTCTCGGGGTCCACTTCTCTCTTAAATGTTTTGGAAACTTTGGCAGCCAATGCATCTCTGAAATTCTTGGCACCAAAGGTTATGGAATACTGGTGAGGTCCCTTATGTGCAGCCCTTTCCAATGCATCCGTTATCTCCTTCGGCGGATCGAAATCCGGGAAACCCTGGGACAGGTTTATTGCTCCATATTTATTACTTATTCGAGTCATTCTCCTGATTACAGAATCTGTGAATGTCTCTACACGTTTACTTAGTTCCGGCATTGCTTTACTCCTTTATTACAGTCTTTCCAGATATTCTCTGATTGTTTCCTTCACATGTTCGGGGGAATCTTTCATTCCTCTGTGGATCCATAAAGATATTACATTCCATATGGCGCCTATATTAAGAGCTATCAGATACTCTGAATCAAGGCCTTCAAACAGCTGCACAAAAGGGTTGGCCTCACCTGCTTTCCCCTGCTTGTGTAACGAAAGATACTCGTTCATGCATTGAAGCACAATATGGAGCATCCCATTTCTGTCGAGAAGCATCAGCATTTCTTTGTTACTAACTGAAAATGAGAAAATCGTCGTAAGCACATCAACATTTCCACTATCGACTTCATGGAAATATTCACGTAGATTGTCCCTGATTAAAGAAATCAGCACATCATCCTTCGATTCAAAGTTTCTGTAAAATGTCTTCCTTGCCAGCTTCGATTCCAAAATAATCTGTTTAACCGATATCTCACTGTAGGGATATTCCCGCATCAGTGAAATAAGAGCTTCAGTTATTTCCTTTTGTGATCTTATTGCTGAAGGATTCTTAGATTCAATCATAGCACTGTAGACTCCTTAAGTGACACTTTTTCTCAAATTTGTGTATCTTTTTCTTTTCGTATTTACTTTCTTACGGATTACTGTATCATAAATTTACAAGTGACACAAATGTGTCAGTAAGGAGGACATAATGAAAGAATATCTTTTACTTTTACCTATAATTTTTATTGTTCATGACATGGAGGAGATTGTTGGATTTGGATGGTTCTTCAGAAAGAACCCCTGGTTGTTTGACAGATACCCAAAGGTGATGAATACATATCGTGATTTATATGATATGGCCTGGACCATTGGAGTTTATGAGGAGTTTATTCCATTTTTCGGAATCAGCCTTCTTGCGTATTACTTCCCCGGGAACATTTTGTTTGCATTGTGGTACGGTTTCTTTCTTGATCTGGCAGCCCATTTCGTAGTACATATAGCTTTTACCATAAAAATTAAAAAATATATTCCGTCGGTGATTACAAGTATAATCTTCCTGCCCATAAGCGTGCTTATTCTATACAAGTGCGCACTCATCCTGACATTCGATTTAATAACCGTAATCTTTATAGCCGCCGGAATATTGTTAATGATTGCAAATTTTGAATTTCTAAGATGGCTCATGCCCTTTATCAGCAAGAAAATGAAACTCGAAGGGCTTAACAAGTTCCATGTGGATGGGGAGTGACGTTATTTGCAGTATGCTACTGCGTCAACCTGGAACTGTAATCCATCTGCTCCGCCCACATGAGCGAACTCTGTCTGGATGGATTTACGAGCAGGATATTTGCCCTTGAATCTCTCCTTAATGACCTTCTCCATAACGGGAATGTTCCATACGTCTCTGAAGAGACAATCCATCTGTACAACATTTTCAAGGGTCAAGCCAACCATTGCCAACCTCTCTTCCATGTTATCAAAGGCACCGTTAATCTGGTTCTCTATGGGCTGACCAATATTGCCAACGCAATAGCTTAAATAGCAGAAATCTCCTGCCTTAACCAAGCCTGTATGTGCCCACTGTTCATTCACTTCATATCTTTCGATTTCACTCATTTTCTTTTCTCCCTCTCGTTATACTATTCTTTGCATCGTACATTTGTTCGATATATTCTCAGTATAGCAGATTATATCTTCGTTGTATATAGTTGTTTTTCTATAAGATAAACCCTTGACATATCCACTTAAAATGACGATTATTACTATGAAAGGAAGGTACAAGCTATGGTAGAGAAAAACCTTAAAAAGCTTAAAGCCAAGAAACGGCGAGTCGTAAACGGTTTCAACACCGGAACACGCGACATGAAACTTAAAACTGCATACCAGCGCAAAAAAAGATGGTCGGCAGATGATGCCGACCATTCGGTTTTTATAATATCTTTATTCTAGTTTCTCAAATACAAAACAACATTGTCTAAATTATCAATAACTTCCTCAGCCTTTTCCCTCATCTCCTGATCTGCCGGTAAAAGATCCGGAACCATTATCGGCTTAAGTCCTCCCCTAAAGGCAGCTCTTATTCCGTTGAACGAATCCTCTATCGCATATGCACGGTTCGGCTTCACTCCTATCTTTTCACATGCAAGCAGGAAGATGTCCGGTTCAGGTTTACTCTTCGTCACCATATCACCGGTAATTACTTCATCAAAATAATCTATAATCTTAGCATCTCTTAGCTGATTGATTACTGTCTCTTTTCTTGTAGATGAGGCCAGGGCAATCTTTTTCCCATTGCCTTTAAGAAAATCAAGGATCTCAATTACTCCGCTTTTCATAGGGAGTCTGCCACCATCATACTTTTCATGGTACATACGGGAGGCTTCTTTCGCATATTCGTCATATGGGAAGTCGTCACCATATGCTTCCAACATAATCTGCTTTGTCTTCTGGACGGTGGTTCCTGTACATGCGAGGTACGGCTTCTCTATATTCTCAATTCCATATTTGTCGGCCAGTTTCAACCAGCAATTCATTACTGCTCGTTCAGAGTCAAAAATAACTCCGTCCATATCAAAAACGACCGCGTCGAAATCTTTCATGGTTTTCTCCCATTTCTACATTACAAATTCATTTCGTGGACTACCTCAATGGGTTTTACCGTCATTTCCACCCACGCTGGGAGAAGGCCACTCCTTATTCCATTCCTGACAGAACGGATATTAGACCATGCTGAACAATAAAAGGGAACCTTACCCCTCTTTAATATTTCCAGAGCCAGCCTTGAAGTAATGGCAGAAGCAACTCCCTGCTTTCTGTATTCCGAAAGAACATCAACACCTATCTGCCACATCTCTTCTGCGTCGGCAGAGCATCCCGCCAATCCTATTAACCTGTCCCCTTCATACGCGCCTACGGCGAGCACATCCAGTTGCTTTCTGTCACTGCATAATGCGTTTGACCATTCCGGCAAATACAGATCTTCATATTGTCCTTTTTCCAATACCCTAAGTTCATACTCGCATGGCAACTCCGAAAGTCTATTCATGTCGGGAAGATAATACTCTGCCATAAAACAAACTGTATAACCCATTGGAGCCAATCGCTCATTCAGCCAACACATATTTGGGGTCTCAAAGCAATGGTAAAATTCAAATTTCTCTATATATTCTTTTACAATATCTGTTACTTCATCTGTGGTTGCCGCGACAACGTTATTTCCATAAGAAATGAAATTGCAGCCAATTGGAAGCTTGTAGTATTTCTTTGCACTCGCTCCGAGTTTAAAGGAAACGACCACGTTGTTATTTGCAAGGAAGTCTTCGGCTTTACATCCCATATCTTCCGCAGATTGCTTTAATGCAATACTTAATATTTCTTCATTTTTTATATTCTCAATTTGTTTCGAAATCATAAAAGTTAATTATCTGTCCTTTATCTGAACGTCTGTTAAATAATTCATCAAATCCCGATATATCATCAACCTCAGTCTCAACGCTATCTTTGGTATAGTAGTACATGTCCGTCGTTTCAGTGAATTCAACTCTGGCTCCTTCAAACACATCAAGCTTTCCTGTTTCAACATTCGGCTGAAGCATTTCTATATGATGTCCACCGCTAACGTAAAGATAAGGGGACTCTACTGCAAGAACATAACCTGAGCCATCACTTTGAACATGCCCAAAATCAATAACCTTGCCAGTTTTGTCCACTCCATAAACTTCTGCGCTTATTGCTGCATTGACTCCGGGACTGTCTTCAAATACCTCCTGGGATATCAAAAGGCATTTCTCACTTAGACCAAGGTCGACAAGTGCATAGCTTTGTCCTTCAGAATGCTCTGAAATCAACTGGGAATAAATCTTCGGTACTTGAGACTCCTTTGATTCTGAACACGCAGCAAGAATAAGTACTGCTAACAATGCGGCAATTGAAATACTTTTCCTCATCTTCATTTTTCTCCCCTCCCTATTCTTTCATTCAAACCTCATATCAAAGGCTTTCTTTGATGAACCATTAAAGCCTCTGTTTTCATAAAACTTATGTGCTTCAGTGCGGGAGATTCCGCTTTGAAGTATCGCCTTATAGCAGTTACGCTCCTTTGCAAAAGAAACTGCCATATCTATTACCTTTGAAGCCAGGCCTTTGCTTCGATGATCCTTATCCGTAACGACATTTTCTATAAAGCAAATGCCCCGATTTCCTCGGGTAAGATTTGGAATATAAACAGCGTAACAGGTTGACACAACCTTGCCGTTATCAACAGCGCCAAAGTATTGAATGTTGGGGTTGCTCTCAATTTCTCTCCATACTTTTTCGCTTTCCTCGAATGAGCTCTTATCATTGTCCTCGTCAAGCTGATTATATAATTCAAGCAATGATGGTAAATCATCTGATGTTAATCTACGAAATTCCATGCTATTCTTCTCCCTTTTTGTGGAACGGAAATAATACGCTAACAATCGCAGCTACTATAAATACATGCAAAATAATGTGATATAAATCAGGGACGTATCTGTCTGGCAAATCAATGAGTTTAATACAGTCTTTGAAGTAGTTTATCTTCCCTTCCACATTTCCCATGAAGCCCTTTCCAAAAATGGTATACCATTCATGACTGAGAAACTGGGTGATAAACCACATGCAAAGCCACACCAGATGGATGTATTTCCCTGCCCTTTTAAAACATAAAAAGAGCGTAAACGTAATCAAAGGTACAAGAAGAAATATCCACTCATCCTCAAAGGCTCCCTCAACCAGATACTTATCTCCAATCTTTACTCCAAACATTGAAAGTGAATACCACAGAATAAGTATTATATTGATAATGATAGCGGGCTTTCTTTTCATCTGCATTACTCCATTGTGTACTGCATCATTTCGTATTTAAGCCTGCTGCCTTCCACAATCTCGGGGGGAAGTAAAGCTCTCGCTACTAACTTTAAATCATCCGACTCTATATCTGTTCTGCGTAAGTTTGCGTAATCTCCGTCTATGCTAACCACTTCATAAAACCATGTTTCCATATGTTTCCTCCTTTTTATCTATCAGTAAATCTATGCTCAGACAATCCGACAAATCTTCCATCTTCATCAAACTTAAACAAAGCAATAAAAGGCATAAGCTGAACAATTTCATGAAAATCATTTATTCCAAATGTGGGCTGATAATAATTTATAACTGTGCTTATGGCCGTCCCGTGACTTGCTATAGCTATGTTCTTCCCTTTATTGTTTTTGAGTATTTCATTAAGAGCATTTATATTTCTTCTCTGAACCTCTTCCAGTGATTCTCCCTCCGGCAATTTGTAGGTATGGTCTTTCCATTGCAGATTTACAAATTCACCAAAATCATCAACCCATCCTCCGACTACTCTCTCATGCAAATCGTCAATGACATGTATTTCAAGTGAGCTCTTATCTGCAAATTCCTTTATCGTATCTACAGCTCTCTTATATGGACTGGAGTAGATAATGTCTATATCTTTATCTGAAAGGTAATCCGTCACCAGCTTACAATCTTTCAATCCCTTGGCGGATAATTCTCTGGAAAAATCGTCTCGATTCTCCGCATTAGGTTCACAGTGTCTTACGAAATACACATTTGTACCCATTATTTTCTCTCCAACAAGTTAATCGCATCCTCCATGGAAATGCATTCTGCGAATCTCTTCGGCCACATCATTTCATTGTAGTATCTGTAGGTTGTTTCGGCATTCATATAATCGTTGTCGGAAGTTGTATTTGCCCCCTCCGGAATAATCACCTTAAAGCCTCTTTCAAAGGCGGATTTCACTGTTGCATCGATGCAATAGTTTGTCATGAGTCCGACTATCATTATGGTCTTATCCTCAAGTTTCTTAACATACTCCTTAAAATTCTCATTTCCGAAGCAGCTGTTGATATTCTTGGAGTAAATCTTCTCGCCCTCTATGGGCTTCACCTCATCAGCGATTTCATAATCCCGGTCCCCAGCCGAGAATCCGGTTCCCGGACCATAATCATGCTGAAAGTATATTACCTCAACTCCATTCTTTCTAGCCGTGTCCAAAAGCTTTCTTGTATTCTCTATAAAGCCTTTGAAGTTATAAAGTCTGTTGTCAGTAATTCCTTTTTGTATGTCTATTGCAAGTAAAATCATTTTATTGTCACTCCATCTTATATTATATTAATTCCTTAGACTTCCCATGCCTTTAAGAATTTCACTGAAGCGCTTATGGGCTCTGCTTCTTCCGTCCCCGGCACAGTAGCCTCCCACGGTATAAGAGCCCTCATCTGTGTCAACTTTTATATATCTGCTGACACCGTCACATACCCCGTCGAGTTCGATGTCTTCCGGCAGGTCCATAAACTTCTTCTCACTTAATAGCTTCACAAACTCATCCCAGGCTTCCTGGGTAATTACGTCTTCCTCCATGGTATAGCGGTCTTCAGGCGGAAGTTCGCCTTCAAGAACGTTCGGATTGTAATTTGTTTCCGGATAAACTTCATACCATTTGATTGACAGGTCATCAGATACAACTGTCACATATATGCCTCTGGGATCACCCACATAACAGGCGTAGGTCACCTTCTTCACATTCAGCGGTTTGGTTTCTCCGCAACCTAGCAGGGTGAATGAAAGGATTAATGCTGCAAGTATTCCTATAACTATCTTTCTCATATAAATATCCTTAATGCGTTTAAATGGATTTCAGTACCTCGCCTATTGTGCTTTCATAATCATCTTCAATAAGCGTAACCCTTTCACCGGCCTTAGTAAATCCTTCGATGATTGCCCTGTTGTCAGTCTTAAGCCAATCGGCTGTGCAATCCGAATCGTCCAATCTTGATTCAACGTCTGAGGCATGGCTCTTGATCTCATTGAAATGATTATCTATATATTTATCTGTCATGGCAAGGCAGATGAATTTTATTTCCGAAAGATACTCTTCTGTGAAGCTCTTTCTCCAATCAAAAGGTATATAGCATCCTTCCACAACGAGATTTTGTTTATTCTCAATTGCGGTCTTAATCATCTCGCTTACAATTGGCCAGAGATAATCTGTCAGTTTGTCATCGTCGCAAGGTGTAAGTGATGTGTTACCGCTGCGAATAAGTCCCATCTTCAAGTGGTCGATGGAAAAGTAGGGGTATTGGGTTTTGCCAAGAATCCTCTGTGAAAGTACTGTTTTCCCGGTGTGAGATGCTCCTGTAATAATAATTATCATATTATTGTCTCCAAAGATTCATGCCATGGCCTTCGTTTTCATTGGGACGAAGTTTAAAGCCAAGTTTCTCGTAGAAGCCTTCTTTGCCCTTTGCAGATACCATTTCTATCTTGACTCTCCAGCCTTCTTTAAGCTGACTGTCGATGAAGCTTATACATTCGTTGACAAGCTTTCTTCCGATACCCTGTCCCTGATACTCAGGCTTGACCATTACGTCGGCAAGGTAAGCTATGTATCCTCTGTCCCAAATCATTCGGGCACAGCCCACTATTTTATCATCCTCAGAGCAGGCAACTACGAAAGCTGAGTTGTCGATGCCTGACTGAGCCTGGTCCTTCACAAGGGGTGCCCAGTCTACGGCCGCGCGCAATTCCAGGTAGTCTTCTACTGAGATGGTGTTGGTGTAATTAATCATTTGTACTCCTCATTCACCTCATCCAAAAGGTGAATTGTCTTAAATACTTTATTGTAGTTTTTACACTGCCAATCGCAATTGCTCTTCTTTGCTTTCGTATGAAGAAACTCCAGTTTGTTTCCACATATGGGACAGTTATCTCCCTCCTCTGTCCACAATCTCTTGAGAAAGGCGATTGCTTCATTTCTTGATGTGAAGTTGAGTTCGCTTAGTTTGGCTTGTTTCATATTTGAACTTCTCCATCTTCAGGGATGTTATCCGCTATGTCTTCTGAAGCAGCAACAGGGTTCTTTACTAGTGATCTGCGAATCATCCAAATCGAGAGAAGTACAACAATGATTGTCATAGGATCGCCCAGAATAAAGATAAGCCAATAAGAGGTCTGAAAATCCAGCTTAAAGATTGCCATTGTTTTGGAAATGATTTTCAAAACAAAGAAAGCAATCCACAAAAGGTTTACATTCATCATATGCTCTTCCGGGACTTCTTTTAAAGCCTTAACTTCGAAATCCTTGGCCATGTAATGAAGTACGCTTTTATGTCTTATACACATGATAGCAAAAAGAGCCAGCAGAATTACATTCTGTATTAATGCAGGCACATAATAATACTTCTCATTCCCTGTAAAAAAAATAGTGACCGCAGAACCAACAAGTCCCAGAAAACCCAGGACCTGTGAATTCTTAACGTCACCTTGTTTAATCGATACTATTAGCCTTCCAATGGAGACAACTCCCGAAAGGGCCATGGCTGGAATAACGCCCAAAACTTTGTATGCAACAAAGAATAAAAGCGAGGGCCACACCATGTTGGAAATAACCCTTAATGTCTTCATCATTTTCCCCTCTATAGTCCCAGGTGCAATTGGGGACTGTCCCCAACTGCACATTATGCACCTAGTGGATTTGTGCAGTGATGACCTCGATGGCCTTGTCGAGCTGGGTGTCGATGGCGCCTTCGGATTCATAGTAGGCGTCGGTGTCCAGGTCAACGTCCACGTCAGGCTTAATGCCGACGCCGTGGAGGCTGCGGCCCTTGGGTGTGTAGTAAGCCTCGGTGGTGAGCTTGACTGCGGAACCATCTGTGAGGCTTATGGTATCCTGAACGATGCCCTTGCCGTAGGTGGTCTTACCTACAACGGTAGCCTTCTCGTAATCCTGGAGTGCGCCGGTAAGAACCTCGGATGCACTTGCGGAATACTCGTTAACAAGAACTACAAGGGGAAGCATGAACTCATGCTTTCCGTCGCTGTCGTAGGAACTTCCGTTGCCGTCTCTGTCCTCGGTTCTGATGATAAGTCCCTTGGGAAGAAGCTGGCTTGCAATCTCAACAACAGTAGAAAGGTTTCCGCCGGGGTTGCCGCGAAGATCCAGGATAAGTCCCTTCATTCCCTGGGATTCAAGGTCTGCCTTGGCATCCTTAAACTGCTGCTCACTTATGGTTTCAAATGCTGTTAACTGAAGATATCCGATATCTCCGTCAAGCATCTTGTATTTTACGGTCTTGCTTTCGATGGCTCTTCTTTCCACGTCAAGGTTTACTTCTTCAGATTCGTTCCTGATGAAGGTGATGTTGACAGTGGTTCCTTCAGGTCCCTTGATTCTTCTTACTATTTCATCAAGGTCCAAATCGTATGCGGATTCACCATCTATTTCATAGATAATATCATCGGCTCTTACGCCGGCTTCAAGGGCAGGAGAATCATCCATTACGCCACTGATAACCGCATATCCGATGTCAGTATTCATAGTTACATAGGCACCGATTCCGTAATAGGTTCCCTCTCTGTCCTCGGTGGCCTTCTTATATTCCTCTGCGGAATAATATGTGGAATACTTGTCTCCCATGGAATTAACCATGGAATGATATATGTCTTCGGGAAGCTCGCTCTTATCAAGGTTCTCTTCAAGGTAATACTTGTCAAAGATTTCCTCGATGAGCTTCATCTTCCTGATAACGCTTTCATCAACGGCGCTCTTTTCCTCGTCTGTTTCAGATATGCCCGCCACCTTTGTGGGGTCAGCACTTGTAATCATTCGTCCGGAAAAAAGTACATATGCAAGCATTGCCGATGCTCCAAGAAGAAGTCCGACAATGGCTCCAATAAGTATTCCTAATCCAATCTTGCTTTTCTTTTTCTCTTCCAAAACAATCACCTGCTTTACAGCTTAGTTTGATATGTAAGCCATAGGGTCAACATACTCGCCGTTCTTTCTGACACTGAAGTGAAGGTGAGGTCCTGTGGAACGTCCGGTAGATCCCACGGCAGCTATATTCTCGCCCTTTATAACCACGTCTCCCTTGGAAACATACAGGGCTGAAGCATGCATGTAGACTGTGTAAAGTCCGTCTCCATGATCAACCATAATATAATTTCCCATAACAGATGTATAATCTGCCGCAACAACTATTCCGTCGTAAGCACAAAGAATTTTGGATCCGCTGGGAGAAGCCAGGTCAACTCCGTTATGGAAAAGCTGAACTCCCAAGGTAGGATGGGTTCTGTATCCGAAGGGACTGGATATTCTTGTGTATGAAGGTGCAGGCCAGCAGAAAGCTCCTCCATCGTATGAAAGGTTAACTCCGTTGGCTGCAGCTATGGCACGTTTCTCTTCCAGTACCTGCTGCTCCAACTGGGAGATAACTGTGGCCATTGCGTTTAACTCGTCTTCATAATCCTTGATTGCTGCCTCTTTATTGCTTATGTCATAGGATACGGCGTTAATCTGCTGTTCCTTTTCTCCGATGAGAAGTTGAAGGTTATTCTGCTCTTCCTCCTGCTGGGCCATGGCCTCATCAAGAGTTGCTTTCTTTACCTCAATTTCCTGCTTGCATACTTCAACCAGCTGACGATTCAAAACATACTCGTCAAGTTTCTTTCTGTCGTAAGCCGCCAGTTCCTCATAATAGTCTGCGCGGTTAAGAATTTCCGAAAAGCTTTCCGCACCAAGAATTGCATCCAGGAGGAAGTTATCCCCCTTCTCATACATAAACTGGATACGAACCTTCATGGCTTCGTACTGCTCTGTCTCAATACGAACAGCCTCGTTCAAATCCTCGGTGGCCTCATCCAAAGCCTCCTGGGTTTCATCGATAACGGCCTGAAGCTCATTTATTCGTTCATTAACCACGTTAAGATCGCCGTCCAGCTGGGTAATGTAATCCTCAAGATTACTCTTGGATTTCTCCAGCTCCTGCTTCATTTTCTTAACGTCGGATAATCCCTGTTGAAGTTTTTTCTGTTCATCCTGTGCCTGGCTTATTTGCTTCTGCTTTTCTTTGATACTGTCAGAGGTTATCTCCGCCCTGGAAATAAAGGTGGCGTTTGATGAGAAAAACACAGACAGGAAAAGCACAAGGGTTAAGCCCAAAATGATTTTTCTTTTCCTCATAAAATAATCCGTTTCGTAGAAAAGATTAGATAAAAGTAATACATCCCGTCATACAGACTCGCGCCTATAGGACGGGACTATTATCAGTTGTGCAAAAAAACTATACTCTTAAGTGCTTTCTTACTGTTGTAATACTTCCAAGGAAGCCTATGCCGACACCGATACCTAAAGAAATGGGCACCAGATCCTTGAAGATTTCCTGTGTGGTCAGGAAATTAAGCAATCCGGAGATTGCCACGAATCTTTCAGCTATGTAAGCAATAAGATATTCATATAAGAACTTAATAATTCCGAGAGGAATTCCCGCACCGATAAGACCGATGAGCATACCCTCTATAACGAAAGGCGATCGGACGAAAAAGTCTGTAGCGCCTACATATTTCATGATACTGATTTCTTCCTTTCGAACCGAAATACCGATGGTAACGGTATTGCTGATAAGGAAGATGGATACCGCCAAAAGGATTCCGATGATACCGATTGAAACGTATCCGATAAGAACGTTAACACCTGTAAGTGTTGTAGCGGTAACTTCCGAACGTCTTACCATTCTTACATCCGGAATGGATTCAAGGTAGGTAACAAGTGCGCTCTGAAGTGAAACATCCGAAAGATAAATCTCGATGTTCGCGGAGTTTGCAAGGGGGTTCTCGGTGAAACCGTCATTGTAGCCCTCGAAGTAATCTCCTCTGAAGCTTTCCCAGGCCTCATCTGCCGATACGAAGTTGGTCTCTCTGACCTCATCTCTCTCGGCGATGATTGTCTCAATTTCCTTCATTCGCTCCTCGGTGGTTCCTTCATTGAAGAACACCGTAACGGAAACGCCCTGCTCAGCTGTCTTAACAATGTGCTGAAAGTTCATTACAACCGAGTAGAACAAACCGAAAAGGAAGAGGCAGGCTGCTATGGTTGCTATGGAAGCAAGGGAAAACAACTTGTTTCTGAATATGCTCTTTATGCCCTGCCCTATGCAGTAAAAAAACGTATTAATCTTCTTCATCGATATAAACACCCATCTCTTCGTCGCTTACCACAACGCCTTTCTTCATGGTTATAACGCGCTTCTGCATGGCGTTGACTATCTCTCTGTTGTGGGTTACGACAACAACAGTTGTACCCATGTCATTAATCTCCTCAAGAAGCTTCATGATTTCCCATGAGTTCTTGGGGTCAAGGTTACCTGTAGGCTCATCCGCCAACAAAATAGTGGGGTTGTTAACCAAAGCACGCGCCAAAGCAACCCTCTGCTGTTCACCACCGGAGAGCTGTTTGGGTTTAGCCTTATATTTGCCCGCGAGTCCTACTGTAGCCAGGATTGAGGGTACATTTTTCTTGATTTCATAGTTAGGAGTCTCAACGATTCGCTGAGCGAAAGCAACGTTCTCGTAAACGTTACGATCTTTGAGAAGACGGAAATCCTGGAATACTACTCCGAGATTTCTTCTGAATTTAGGGATCTTACGATGACGAAGTCTGGCAAGGTCAGTACCCATTACTCTTACTGTTCCGCTGGTGGCGGTAAGCTCTCGCAAAAGGAGTTTAATAAGGGTTGATTTACCGGAACCGCTGTCACCTACTATGAAAACGAATTCTCCTCTTTCGATGCTGATAGAAACACCGTTAAGTGCGGGAGAACCTGTCTGATATACCTTTGTAACGTTATCTAGCTCGATAATGGCGGTAGTTTCGGGTAATTGTTTCTTACGTCTTGCCATGATAAACCTCTGTCTTACTCGTATTTTTCCATGTATTTCATGTATTTAACGACCATAAGGGCAATCTTGAAGGTGATGGCATCTTCAAACACCCTAAGGTCCAGACCGGTAGTCTTCTGAAGCTTATCCAGTCTGTATACAAGAGTATTTCTGTGAATGTATAACTGTCTTGATGTCTCGGAAACATTAAGGTTGTTCTCGAAGAACTTATAGATGGTGGTTAATGATTCCTCGTCAAAATCGTCGGGACTCTTCGCACCGAAAATTTCCTTTATAAACATCTTGCAAAGAGGAATGGGAAGCTGATAAATAATACGTCCGATTCCAAGTTCTGAATAAGCTATAACCTGTCTGTCATCAAAGAAAATCTTGCCTACATCCAGAGCCATCTTGGCTTCCTTGTATGAGCGGCTGACTTCCTTAAGCTCATTAACAATATTACCATATGATACACGTGCATCGTCAATGCCTTCCTTGGCGAGTACACTCTCGATCTCCTTGGCAGTCTTGTTGATATCCTTGTTAACATCGGCATCTGAGAGATCTTTCACCACGATAACATTATTTTCGTCAACTGCTGTAACGAAATCTCTGGCGCTTCCGGTGAAGGCTGCTCTCACAACCTCAAGCACGTTGTTATCCTTAATGTTGCCTGTCTCCACAAGCATAACTACACGGGGAACATCGGAGCGGATATGAAGCTTCTTTGCTCTGCTGTAAATGTCCACCAAAAGAAGGTTATCAAGAAGAAGGTTCTTGATAAAGTTATCCTTGTCAAAGCGCTCCTTGTAAGCCACAAGAAGTCCCTGAATCTGAAAGGCAATCATCTTGCCGATTGTATAGGTGTCCTCACCTGCGCCTGCAGCCACAACAATATACTCGAGCTGCTGCTCATCATACACCTTAAAATACTGATATCCCTGGATTTCCTGGGAATCAGCAGAGGACTTAATGAAATCTCCGGGAGGAGTTATGTCATTTGACATATCCGATGTAGAGGCTACTTCCTTGCCGTCTGCATCAAGCACGCAAATCTCAACTCTGGCGATTGTCTTAATTCCGTCAACTGTGTTTTGAAGTATCTGATTGGAAATCATGTGTTGCCCCTCCTAGGCATTTCTACGCCCCACTTAGTACATTTTAATATATTTACACAAAAAAATCTATATTTCAACCCCCATTTTTTGTGAAAATGTTCTGAATGGTTACCATAACAAATATTTTTGCAAACAAAAAAACGCACCCCCACATGGTGCGCTTTCTTATTGAAAACATTAAGGAATTAGGCTTTTACATCAAAGTTGCTGCCAACTGAAGGATTAACGGATCTCTCCATTGCAGCGGAATCAATCATCTTTACTACGCCCTGTGCGAGGGTTTCGTTAGAATCCATAGCCTTCGCCAAAACGGCTGTGCCTACATCATTTTTAGTCTGAATATTCGTTAATACTCCGGATAAAGCTGTAATATTCATGTGTACCCTCCTTTCGGTGTGTGTACTCATTATATTTCAGCATTTTTCGCTTTACAACTATGTATCGGCCCCTTAAATGCTACTTTTGGTTTACTTTAATTTAATCGAATTCTCAAGGATTTCAATCTTTCCTGACTTAAGAAGATTGCCCACGGCACGCTTAAACTGGTTCTTGCTCATGCCGGTTTCTTCCTTTATAAGTTCGGGAGAAGCGTTATCGCTGAAATCAAGCTTTCCGCCGTTTTCCTTCATCATCTTAACAAGGACATCGGCATCGAGAGAAATCTGAATGGGAGCCTTCTCTCTAAGGCTTAAGTCAAGCTTGCCGTCCTCTTTAACGGAGATTACTCTGGCTTTTACCCTGTCACCCACTTTAAGGCTGGTGGTAAGTTCCTTCTTGGCGATGAGCCCCGAATACTTGTTGTCCACCGCTACGAAGGCGCCAAAGTTATCACTAAGCTCATAAACCAGACCATCCACGTGGTCTTCCTTCTTATATGAACTGTCCTGCTTTAAGTACTTGTAAACCTTCATGGTTGCCGCAAGTCTGTCGCTCTTATCGGTGTAAAGTGCAACCAGAGCCTTGTCTCCGGCCTTAACTCTTACTGTCTGCTCTGCAAAGGGAAGGAGAATATCCTTCTCAAGACCCCAATCTAAGAAGGCGCCGATTTTGCCCACTTCCTTGACGGTGAGAACCGCAGTTTCGTGAAGGGTAAGAAGAGGTGAATTCGTGGTGGCAATAAGTCTGTCCTTGGAATCCTTGTAAAGGAATACCTCTATCTCGTCACCAATCTTAGCGCCTGCAGGTACCTGTTTTGCAGGTAAAAGCACCCTCTCCTCATCATTACCTTTCTCGGTGAGGTATACGCCGAACTCTTCTTTTCTTTTATAAACTAATTTCTGTTTCTTTCCTAATTCCATATAGGCCTCATCTAGCTTGTGAACTCAAGGTTAACATATACATCGCCCTCGGTGTCCTGAAGGCTTACGGTATATACATTTCCAAGCTTCCTTACCACGGGAACGATTGTGGCATTAAGGAAGGCGGGCTTTCTGTATTCCACACGAACCTGTTTGAATTCAAGGTCTCTGGGAACACATCCTATACCCATTCTAATATATTGAACGTTATTTACGTGATTGTTTGTATCAAGGTGATAAGCCCTTACAATCAGATTGTCGGACTCGATTACTTCAACACCCTCACCTTCGGGAAGTCTGATCTTTCCTGTGGGTGCAGTCATGGGAAGCTTAGGCTCAATCACATACTTGTCCATCATGCCCTTAGGCGGAGGACAGGGCTTCATCTCTTTAAGATTAACCAAAGTCCAAAGTGAATTGGCCTTGGCAATCATGTTGCCTTCTGCATCCTTCATGTAGAAGTTTCTCTCCCCAAGGAATGAATGAAACTTATGGGGGAAGGTTCCTGTTGTTACTTCCTCTAAAAGTCTCGGAAATCTTTCAATCTCAATCTGCCAGGAAGCCACTACCCAGGCGAGCCCCAGCTCATACAAAGGCTTAAGTCCAACCCCAAGCTCTTCGGATTGAAAAGTGGAAGCATCCTGAAAGTAATTCATCAATGCTTCAAGTGACAAGTTCCCGTTGGTATCGGTTTCGCTGTAGCGAATCCTGCTTTTGAATTCATACCCCATGTCAATAACCCTTTGATAAAATATATTTTTTATAGTAAAGAAAAACCCCAGTATCAACTACTGAGGTTTATAACAGGGCTACAAGGATTCGAACCTTGAAATGACGGAGTCAGAGTCCGTTGCCTTACCGTTTGGCGATAGCCCTTCAATGACTACATTTGAGTATTATACACGAGTCATTGGTAATATGCAAGTACTTTTTTAATGATATTTTTTAAATTTCAAAAAGCAACTCTTCATAGGTAGGAACGGGCCATACTGCCTTGTCTACCATGGTCTCCAGTTTGTCGATGGGAGTACGAAGTTCTCTCATTGCGGGGAAGACCTTGTCATGATAGAAGAATGCCTGCTCTTTGCCGGGAGCCATGGCCTTTGCCTTGTTTGTAAGCTCGGTTAATTCATCAAGGGCAGCCTTGGCAGTTCTAAGTTCACCGGAAATCTTTGTGATGTAATCCTGCATAACTGCGGTATCAAGACCTGCTGCCTTGGTATTGTTAATGTCGTTCGCAAGTCTGCCTACGTATCCCATAACTGCAGGCATGTAAAGCTTGTTTGCCATATCGATCATGGTAACAGCTTCAATATTGATGGACTTTGCATATCTCTCGTAAAGAATCTCGGCTCTTGATTCAAGCTCTGTTCTTGTGAAAATCCCAAACTTCTCAAACAGCTTAACACTGTCATCACTTACAAGGGCGTCAACTGCCTCAACCATTGACTTAATATTGGGAAGTCCGCGTCTCGCAGCTTCCTCTTCCCACTCCCTGGCATAGCCGTCACCGTTAAAGAGGATGCGGTAATGCTTGGTCATGTACTCCTTAATGAGGTCGTGAGCGGCAAGCTGGAAGTCATCAGCCTTTTCAAGTATATCTGCAGCTTCACAGAAAGCCTCTGCCACAATGGTGTTAAGGACTGTGTTGGGATCACCGATGGAATCCGAACTTCCTACTGAACGGAACTCGAATTTGTTACCGGTGAAAGCAAAGGGTGATGTACGGTTTCTGTCTGTAACATCGGTATTGAAAGCAGGTATTGTGGAAACACCTGTCTTAAACTTCTTCTCTCTCATGCAGGTTGCAGCTTCACCTGTCTCCACAAGCTGGCTTACAACGTCGAAAAGCTGATCTCCAAGGAAAATGGAAATAATAGCCGGAGGTGCCTCGTCGGCTCCAAGACGATGGTCGTTACCTACGTCAGCGGCACTCTGTCTTAAAAGTGCAGCGTGAGTATCAACAGCCTTCATGATACATGCAATAACAAGAAGGAACTGAATGTTCTCGTTAGGAGTATCACCGGGCTCGAAAAGGTTTACGCCGTTATCTGTGCAAAGAGACCAGTTATCATGCTTACCTGAACCGTTAACTCCCGCAAAAGGTTTCTCATGAAGGAGGCAGGCAAGACCATGATAGTAGCCCATCTTCTTCATTGTCTCCATAACAAGCTGGTTATGGTCTGTAGCTATATTTGCGGTTTCATAAATGGGTGCAAGCTCGTGCTGAGCGGGAGCCGCCTCATTGTGCTGAGTCTTGGCTGTAACGCCCATTTTCCAAAGTTCAAGGTTTAAGTCATTCATGAACGCTCCCACGCTTTCGGGAATGGTTCCGAAGTAGTGATCGTCCATTTCCTGTCCCTTAGGGGCAGGTGCGCCAAAGAGAGTACGACCCGTAAAAATCAGATCCTCTCTCTCCAAATATTTAGCTCTTTCCACAAGGAAGTATTCCTGCTCCGCTCCAACGTAGGGAGTAACCTTTGTGGCCTTGTCATTTCCGAACAATCTTACAATACGAAGTCCCTGGGTGCTTATGGCTTCCATGGAACGAAGAAGAGGTGTCTTTTTATCAAGTGCCTCTCCCTTATATGAACAGAAGGCAGTGGGGATACAGAGGGTTCTGCCTGCTCCGCTTTCCTTAATGAAGGCAGGGGAAGTAATATCCCAAGCGGTATATCCTCTTGCCTCGAATGTGGACCTTAATCCGCCTGAAGGGAAGGATGAAGCATCGGGCTCACCTTTAATAAGCTCCTTTCCTGAAAATTCAAGGAGCATCTTTCCTTCTTTGTCGGGATGAGTTACAAAAGCATCATGCTTCTCGGCTGTGGTTCCGTTAAGGGGCTGGAACCAGTGTGTGAAGTGGGTAGCGCCCTTCGATACCGCCCAATCCTTCATGGCCTTGGCAATTATGTTTGCAGATTCCTTGGAAAGCTCACCACCGTTTTCCATGACGCGCACGATCTCATCGTACACATCCTGGGGCAGTCTCTCATGCATGGTTCCCAAGGTAAAAACATTTGATGCAAATACTTCCTCGATGTTTAACTCATTTGTGTCCACTACTTTATACATTCTTCGCCCTCTTTATTTGGTATTCGTGTTCTCCACACGTATAATATCGTAAACCTCAGGTTTAACCGATAACTTAAGGTGTATTTTCTCCAAAGGATGAGGACAGGATTCCACCCTCTCGCCTTCATCGTTATACATTTCCTCAACGGTTACCGAAATGTTATCCCCATTCGGTTTCATTATTTCTATCGCATCTCCCTCAAGGAATTTGTTCCTCTGGGAGATTACTGCCAAACCTTTTTCATCAAAATACTCGATGAATCCCAAATAAATGTATTCGCTTACGTAAGTATTGCTGTCATATATCTGACTGTTCTCATCGGGCTTTCCAAAGTAAAAGCCGGTGGAGAACTGTCTGTAGGTACACTTGGCAATCTCTGCCCGGTACCAGTCCATGTTCTTTCTGTATAACTCCTCGGACTCGAAGAAATCGTCTATGGCTTTGCGATAGGTTCTTGCCACCGTAGCCACATAGAGAGCGGTTTTCATTCGGCCTTCGATCTTGAAGGAATCGATTCCCGCATCAATCATCTCCGGTATGTACTCAATCATACATAAATCCTTGGAGTTAAAAATATATGTACCCCGCTCATTCTCATAAACGGGAAGATATTCGTTAGGTCTTGTTTCCTCCGAGATGTAGTATTTCCATCTGCAGGGGTGTGTGCAGGCACCACGGTTTGAATCCCTTCCTGTGAAATAATTGGAAAGAAGACATCTGCCGGAGTAGGAAATACACATTGCTCCGTGAATGAAGCTTTCTATCTCCATCTCCTCGGGGATATTATCCCTTATCTGCTTGGTCTCTGCAAGAGAAAGTTCTCTGGCGGTGACAACTCTTTTGGCTCCCTGCTCCCACCAGAAATTGTAGGTGAGATAATTTGTGTTGTTGGCCTGGGTCGAAATATGGATTTCTATCTCGGGGCAAATCTTTCTTGCAAGAGAAAACATGCCGGGGTCCGAAATAATAAGGGCGTCCGGCTTTATCTCTTTCAACTCGGCAAAGTATTTCTCTGCCGCATTTAAATCATAGTTATGGGCGAAAATGTTGGCGGTTATGTATACCTTTACTCCTCTTTCGTGGGCAAAAGCGATACCTTCCTCCATTTCTTCACGGGAGAAATTCTTGGCTTTAGCACGCAAAGAAAAGGCGTCCCCTCCGATGTAAACCGCATCGGCGCCGTAGATAACCGCTGTCTTTAAAACTTCAAGGCTTCCCGCAGGAATTAGTAATTCAGGTTTCTCTCTTCTCATCTTATCTCTTAACACTGATTGTGACTCCGTCACCCACAGGCAAAATGGTGGATGTCAAAGAATCGTTGTGGGTCAGTTCATAAAGGTAATCACGCATTCTCGCGTGGATGGTTCTGTTTCTTCTGGTGACGGAATATCTTGATTCAAGAACTTCTCCGTCCTGTAAAACGTTGTCGGAAATGAGGAGACCGCCGCTTTTTAAAAGCCTCATGCAATCCGGCAGAAAGTTGATGTACTGCCCTTTTGCCGCATCCATAAAAATAAGATCGTACTCATCATTTAATCCGGCCAGAATTTCTGTTGCATCTCCTTCAAGCAAGGTTATGGCACCTTCCTTGTCGTAGGCTTCAAAATTCTTCTTGGCCTCAATGATTCTCGGCTCAAATTTCTCGATGGTTGTAATCTTGCAGCCCTTCGGAGAATATTCTTTCATCAGTAACGCAGAAAAGCCCACTGCGCAACCCACCTCCAAAATCTTCATAGGCTTGTGGGCTGTCATTATGAGCTTTAGTAATGCAATCGTATCGGTTCTGACTATAGGAACCTCATCCTTTATGGCTCCTGCCTCAAGGTCATCAAGGTACTTCGGAAGACCTGTGTCAAAGGAGTTTAGGAAGGAGGCCATGCGATCGTCAATTATCATGCATCCGCTCCTGCTTCCTCTTCTGTCTCCTCCTCAACACCGGCCAGTTCTCTCATGATTTCTTCTGCACTCATGGAAGAATTAAGGGTGTAGGTTCCTGCTTTAAGTTCATCTTTGTAGGATGAAAGGAGATTCTGAATCCAGAATAATGTAGCGTCTCCAATCACACCTTTGTCATGCAAAATCTTGCCAATCTCCTTGGCTCCGCTGCCTTCGGGAATGGTAACCTGAATATCTCTGCCGGGAGCAGATTCAAAAGGCTTATCCTCAAAAACACTGTAGCCATAGTTATATGTCTTTATTGCGCCCTTGCTTATGTAGGTTACCGCAATAATGACAACTACTATTTTTACCACGAGACTGAGCATGGTAATAATGAAATTCTTAACCTTCATCTTGTTAACTCACCTTCAATTATTCTATATCCAGCGAAGCATAGATTGCCAGGGTGATATCCTGCATCATCCTGCAAAACGTCATCTCCGCATCAAGAAATCTCGCCGCAGCAGGTTCTCTCTCCAGCTCTTCATACATTCGCTCCAGCTCTTCGGTCTTTTGCTCGACCATGCCGGGGTCCATCTCCTGCTGAAGATTGTAATTCATGAGGCGATACTCGGAAAGTTTCTCCTTCAGGGCCTCATTATTCTCAACCTCTTCCGCTGATTCCCTGTACTCCAAATATTCTTTTGAATTCTTTAAAGCATCCGTAAAAGCCTTCAGGTCTTCCCGAATGTTCTCAGAAACCTGAATATTGTCCATTTAGACCTCCATAATAATAGGCAGGATCATGGGTTGACGTTTGGTTTTCTTCCAAACATAGTCCGATAAAGTATCACGGATTACGCTCTTGATTTTGCCTCTGTCGGATATACCCTTATCAAGGCATGCGTTCAAAGCGTCATCCACAACATTTCTCTCTTCTTCAATAAGCTCATCGGATTCTTTCTCGTAAACGAATCCTCTCGATAAAACATCGGGGCCGGACACTACGTAATTGTTCTCTCTGTCCATAACTACGGTTACTACAATAATACCATCCTGGGCAAGACGCTGTCTGTCTCTTAATACAACGTTTCCTACGTCACCGACACCAAGTCCGTCAACAAGGATACTTCCCACAGGAACCTTGCCTGTAACCTTGGCAGAATCATTTCCCAGTTCCAGTACATCACCGGATGAAAGAAGGAAAATGTTCTCCTTGGCCATTCCGATGTTCTCAGCCAGCTTTGCCTGAGCCTTAAGATGCTTGTATTCTCCGTGAACGGGAATGGCATACTTAGGCTGAACCAGTGTATAAATCAGCTTAATCTCCTCCTGGCAGGCGTGACCGGATACGTGGGTATCCTGGAAGATAACATCTGCGCCCTTCATGAGAAGTTCGTTAATAACCTTGGTAACCGCCTTCTCGTTTCCGGGAATGGGGCTTGATGAGAAGATAACCACATCGCCGGGCTTAATGGAAATCTTACGGTGAGTATTCTCAGCCATTCTGCTTAAGGCTGCCATACTCTCACCCTGGCTTCCGGTGGTGATGATTACGGTTTTCTCATCAGGATAGTTCTTAAGATTATCAATATCTATAAGAGTGTTGTCGGGAACATTAAGGCGTCCCAGCTCTGTGGCCGTATTGATGATGTTAATCATGCTTCGGCCTTCCACCACAACCTTACGGTCGTACTTGTCGGCGGAGTTAATAATCTGTCTAACTCGGTCTACATTGGACGCAAAGGTCGCAACGATAATTCTCTTATTCTTGTGCTCATTAAAGAGTGTGTCAAAGGTGGCACCGACGGTTCTCTCTGAAGGAGTAAATCCCGGGCGCTCTGCGTTTGTGGAATCACACATAAGGGCCAATACGCCCTTCTTGCCGATTTCTCCGAAACGCTGTAAATCAATTGTATCTCCGAAAACAGGTGAGTAGTCAACCTTAAAGTCTCCGGTGTGGATTACGATTCCGACGGGTGAGTAGATAGCAAGAGCCGCCGCATCGACGATACTGTGATTTGTTCTTATGAACTCTACGTTAAAATGTCCAAGATTGATGGAATCTCCGAATTTAACCACTTTTCTCTTTGTGGTTTCAAGCATTCCATGCTCTGTAAGTTTGTGTTCAATGATTCCCATTGTAAGCTTTGTGGCGTAGATGGGAACGTTAATCTGTCTTAATACATAGGGAAGAGAGCCTATGTGGTCCTCGTGACCGTGGGTAATGACAAACCCTTTAACTTTATCAATATTGTCCTGTAAATATGTTACATCGGGGATTACAAGGTCGATTCCAAGCATGTCATCTGCAGGGAAACTCAGACCGCAGTCCACCACAATTATACTGTCTTCATACTCGAAGGCAGTAATGTTCATTCCTATTTGCTCCAGGCCACCTAAAGGAATAATCTTTAGCTTACCTGTAGCATTTTTTCTATTTGTTTTCAAAAAATTACCTCCGTATTAAAAATCAAAGACGAAAGCACTTAACACTATTCCAGATCCACGTCTTCCAAAAGGCTTCCGAATACCTGGCCTACTGCTTGCAGTTCCTCGTCATCTTCGACAATGTCGTATACATTCTCGGAGTCATCGGATGAAGGATTCTCTTTCAAAATGAAAGCCTCTCCGTCTCCTTCTTCCGTGTCCGTAACTAAGATGTAGTTAACACCGCCTATAGTTGTCTGTTCAAGAACATATAAATCCACTGTTCCCTCCTCGGGGGAACAGAAAGAAATCTTCTCCATAGATTACCTCTCTACTCTGTCTTGCCTGTGTTACTTCTGTAATCCAAATACCCTTGAAGTATGAAGCATGCCGCAATTCTGTCCACATGGTCCTTGCGGTCTTCACGGCGAATACCCGCTTCCATCATGAAACGGTCCGCCATAACGGTGGTGAGTCTCTCGTCCCACATATGTACGGGAAGTCCGGTTCTTCTCTCAAGCTTCTCCTTGAATTCTCTCGAGATTTCCGCTCTGACTCCCTCTGTATTGTTCATGTTCTTGGGAAGGCCAAGAACAATTTCTTTCACATCATACTCGACGATAAGTTCCTCAAGTCTGGCCAGGGTCTGCCTTAACTTGTTCTCGTCCTTACGTCTGATAATCTCAATTCCCTGGGCTGTAATAAGCAACTCGTCGCTTATGGCTACGCCACATGTCTTGGACCCTAAGTCCAGTCCCATAATTCTCATTCTACTTCCAGCCCTTATGCTTTATGTATGTATTCAAAAGCTCTTCGACTATCTCGTCTCTTTCCACCTTCATAATAAGGCTTCTGGCATTGTTATGGCTTGTTATATAAGTGGGATCGCCACTCATAATATATCCCACAATCTGATTTACAGGATTATATCCTTTTTCGGAAAGTGCATCATATACCGTAGACAATATCATTGCTGCCCCTGTCTCCGGCTCCACATCTACCTTGAAAAATTGTGTATGTCCTAATTCCTGCATAAACCCAAGCCTTTCTGCTCCTTAAAGAAGCGCACAAAAACTCTATTATCTTTCTAATTCTACTCCTTTTGGGCAAAATTGGCAATGTTACGCCTCTTCTGCCGCCATAATACCATCGGTCAAAAATCCGGAAAGTTTAACTTCCTTAATGGTATTTTTCAAATCCTTATCGCTCTTAAGTGCCACCGTGAGATATCTGTCGGTGTGGCCTATCATGTAGGTTTTGCCCTTAATTTCCTTGGGCTCCTCAAAAAGCACAGATACCTTTGCGCCTATAAAGGACTCCTCATAGGCTCTTGTCATTTCTCTTTCAATCTCGGAAAGCCTCTTAACTCTGTCGGTTTTCTCTTTCCTGGTGAGCTGGCCTTCCATCTTGTCGGCTACGGTTCCATGTCTTCTGGAGTAAGGGAAGAGATGGATTTCATAGAAGCCGATCTTTTTGATAAAATCAGCTGTTTCTCCGAATTCCTCCTCTGTTTCTCCGGGGAATCCGGCAATGACATCAGTGGTTATGGCAGGCCTGTCAAAAGCCTTTCTCAAATTGTCCACGGAAGCCATAAAATCAGCTGTTTTATACTTTCGATTCATACGTTTTAATACAGAATCGCATCCACTTTGCAACGAAAGATGAAAATGCGGGCATATTTTCTTAAGATTCTTTAATCTTTCTATGAATTCTTTCGTCATAGTGCCGGGTTCAAGGGAACTGATACGAACTCTCTCGATTCCGGGTACCTTATCTATCTCTTCAAGAAGGGAAATGAGGTCGCTTCCATCCTTAAAATCCATTCCGTATGAACCGATATGAATACCGGTCAAAACCACTTCCTTATAGCCGTTTGAAGAAAGGGTTTTTATCTCATCAAGAATCTCTTCCTGCCTTCTGCTTCTTACCCTGCCTCTTGCATAGGGGATAATGCAATAGGTACAAAACTGGTTGCAGCCATCCTGAATCTTGATGTAAGCCCTGCTGTGCTCAATGGTTTTCTCGATGGACATGGATTCGTAGGGACAGGGGTTTTTGACATCATTAATATCAATGATGCAGTCCACTTTCTCCCCTGCTTTGCCGTCAAGGTATTCCTCGATTATTTCAATGGCCTTGGACTTATTGTTGTTTCCGATGGCAATATCAATGTCGGGATCTTTAATTACGCCCCTGGAATCGGTCTGAACGTAGCACCCCAGTGCAACCACAACCGCTTTAGGGTTTAACTGCTTGCAACGGTGGAGCATCTGTCGGCTTTTTCTATCCGCAATATTCGTCACTGTGCAGGTATTTACGATGTAAATATCCGCATATTCATCAAAAGGTACAACGTTATACCCTTTTTTTAGTAAATTTTGTTGAATAAAATCCATTTCGTAGGCGTTAACCTTGCAACCAAGGTTATGTAATGCGACATTTTTCATATAAATAGACCTTTATTTTGTACTCTTTAATTATTGACTTTTATCTATCAAACCTATAAGATTAAGGCAGAAGTTTTATTTGACAATAAGGAGGAGTTACCAATGAAAACTGTTCAGATTTCACTTAATTCTATTGACAAGGTAAAATCTTTCGTTAACGATATTACCAAGTTCGATTACGATTTTGATTTGGTTTCCGGCAGATATGTCATCGATGCAAAGTCAATCATGGGAATCTTCAGCTTAGACCTTTCTAAGCCCATCGATCTTAACATCCATGCAGAAGATAACATCGAAGATGTAATGGCAATCTTAAAGAACTACACAGTTTAATAGGATATATTTAAGCAAGGTCCGAGGACCTTGCTTTTTTATTTGCTTTCTACCAGATGCTGATTACTTCGTCTGATTCTATTGCCTTCTTATAAAGCTCATCGATATTATCGTTCAAACTTTCCTCATGCCTTTTGATAATCTCAAGGTTAGGCTTGGTAACGGGATGCTTAGCCACAAATATTGTACAGCAATCTTCGAAAGGAAGAATTGATGTTTCAAAGGTATTGATCTTCTCGGAGATATCAATGATATCCTGCTTGTCGAATCCGATTAAAGGACGGAAAACGGGAAGAGTGCAAACCTCATTTGTTACACCCAAAGCGTGGATGGTCTGGGACGCAACCTGCCCAAGGCTCTCGCCTGTAACAAGGGCCTGGCAGTCGTTAGCTTTGGCCAGATCCTCCGCTATCTTCATCATGTAACGACGCATGATAATAGTAAGCTCTTCGTGAGGACACTTCTCATAAATGGCAAGCTGAATGTCTGTAAAGTTAATAACATGAAGTCTGATGGGGCCTGTGTACTTGGAGATAAGCTTTGCGAGGTCCACAACCTTCTGCTTTGCTCTCTCTGAAGTGTATGGCGGTGCATGGAAATAAACCGCATCAATCACAACACCTCTCTTGGCAATCATGTATCCCGCAACGGGAGAATCAATTCCGCCGGACAATAAAAGCATGGCCTTTCCGTTGGTTCCGAGAGGCATGCCTCCGGGTCCGGGAAGAATCTCGGAATAGATATATATAACGTTTCTTACTTCGACAGTGATCTGAATCTCGGGATGATGAACGTCTACCGTGAGCTCAGGGAAAGCTTCAAGGATATCGTGTCCAAGTTCCTTATTAAGCTCCATGGAATCCATCTCATAATCCTTGTGAGCACGTCTTGCAAAAACCTTGAAGGTCTTGTTCTTGTCGGGATAAACTTCGTCAAAGTATTTCACAACTTCTTTGGAAAGTTCTGCATAGGGAACCTTATCAACAACAACTACGGGGCAGATTCCGGTAATGCCGAAAACTGTCTGAAGTGCGGCAATGGTCTCATCGAAATCATAGTCCTCGCTTGTGACATCGATGGTTACTCTGCCTTCTGTTCTCTTGACATCAAAGCTTCCTTCGCAGCGCTTTAAAGCTCTGTTAATCTGTTTTACCAGAGCATCCTCAAAAACATATCTGTTCTTGCCCTTAAGGCCGATCTCTGCGTATTTAATCAAAAAAGTTCTGTAATTCATTTTAAACCTTTCACTGCTATCTTCTGGCGTACTTCCTTAAAGTAGGAATTATGTCGTTAAGCGCCTTCACTGTTTCGTCTATCTCTTCCTCTGTGGTAAAAACGGAAAAGCTGAATCTAATGGTGGAATCCCAGAGACTCTTATCAAGGTCGATTGCTCTTAAAGTCTTTGAAATCTCGGGATGGTTTGTGGCACATGCGCTTCCTGAGGAAACGTAGATACCCTTATCCTCTAATGCATGCAGTAAAACCTCGGCTCTTACTCCCGCAAAAGAAAGGCTCACAATGTGGGGAGCGCCCTCTTTTCCTTTAGGTCCGTTTACCGTTACATCGGGAATTTTCGTTGCTTCTTCTATAAAACGTACCTTAAGAGAATACAGTTTCTCGCACTCTTCGTCAAGTTTCGCGTATATCATCTTGGCTGCAAGGGCCATTCCTGCGATTCCTGGAACGTTTTCTGTGCCTGAACGCATATTACCCTGCTGGCCTCCGCCAAAGGAGATATTGTGGATTTTGGTTTTTTCCGCAATGTACAAAACTCCAACTCCCTTGGGGCCGTGAATCTTGTGGGAGCTGATGGAAAGCATATCGATGTTCATCTTCTTTGGCAAAATCTTAGCCTTCCCAAATCCCTGCACAGCGTCAACATGAAAAAGAGTATTTTTGTTATGCTCTTTTATTATGACACCTATGTCACTTATTTTCTGAAGAGAACCAATCTCATTGTTGGTGTGCATGATGGAGACAAGTATGGTGTCGTCTCTTAGTGCCTTCTTTAATTCCTCAGGCTCAACCACACCCTCATTATTGGTTCCAAGATAAGTAACCTCAAAGCCCTGGCTCTCAAGATACTTCATGGACTCAAGAACCGCGGGGTGCTCAATCTTTGATGTGATTATGTGTTTTCCGGCTCTCTGGTTTGCAAAAGCCGAACCTATAATTGCCAGGTTATCGGATTCCGTTCCTCCTGAGGTAAAGAAAATTTCCTTCTCATTTACCTTGAGGATTCCCGCAAATATTGACTTGGCTTCCTTAATATATTTCTCGGCATCCACACCCTTCATGTGCATTGAAGAGGGGTTTCCATAATCTTCTGTCATAACCTTGGCGACTTTCTCTGCCACCTCGGGGAAAGCCCTTGTTGTGGCGGAGTTATCCAAATATATTTCCATTAATCGTCTGCCTCCATTTGGTACATAATCCAGGACATAACCGTAAAGCCTGCGGTCTCGGTTCGAAGGATTCTCTTACCGAGAGTAATGATTTCAAAACCCGCTTCCTTTGCAGCTTCGATTTCACTTTCGTCAAATCCGCCTTCGGGGCCGATAAATACTGCTATTCTGTCACCCTTTTTAATTCCTTCTATAAGGGCTTTGGTTCTTCCCATTCCCTCTGACATCTCATATGGAACAAGCTTTACATTCATGTCGCTTGCGTATTTGATGGCTTCCTTAAAACTCATGGGTCTGGTGACTTCGGGAATTATTCTTCGCTTGCTCTGCTTAGCTGCAGCTTCGGAAATACCGTTCCACCTCTGAACTCTGGAATCAATCTTTTTATCCTCAAGCTTCATGACGCAGCGCTTCATGGTCACGGGAACGATTCTTGATACGCCAAGTTCCACATTCTTCTGGATTATAAGCTCCATCTTATCTGCCTTGGGAAGGCCCTGGAATATGGTTACTTCGCAGGGAAGCTCCAGTCCGTCCTCCTTTATGAAGAGAAGGTCGCATGTGACAGCCGTGTCAGAAATCGTGTTGATGGCACAACGGTACTCTTTTGAATCAATGCCGTTGCTGACAGCGATTTCCTCTCCCTGTTTCATGCGAAGAACGTGGCCGATGTGATTTACATCATCACCGGTTATAACAACTTTCTTCGTCTCTATATTTATTTGGCTCGGTTCTACAAAAAACTGATACATATTACTTTCTGGCGGTTACGCTTACCCACTCGCCCTGATGGGTTACCTCTAAAACTTCAAGGCCTGCTGCCTTCACTGCGTTAACAACTGTCTCTTCCTTGTCATCGATAATTCCGGAAGTAATGTAGATACCGCCTTTTTTCAAATGATTAACAACTATGGGTGTAAGGGGCACCAGAACTTCCGCAAGGATGTTGGCCACAACTATGTCATATTTCTCATAACCGACTTTATCCTGAACTTCCTTTTCGGTTATGATGTTTCCGATTATCATTTGGAACTTCTCGGGAGCGATACCATTACGCTCCATGTTTTCTTTTACAGCTTCCACACAACAGGGGTCCAAATCGGTTCCGAATACATGCTTTACTCCAAACATTAATGAAAGGATAGCAAGAATTCCTGAGCCTGTTCCCACATCAAGCATCTCTGTCTCGGGAGTTATGAACTTCTTGAGCTGTCTGATGCAAAGCTGGGTAGTCTCGTGCATTCCTGTCCCGAAAGCTGTTGAAGGGTCCATGTGAAGAATCATTCGATCCTTATCCTCGGGTTTAACATCCTCCCATGAAGGAGTTACAAGTATATCATCAATATAGAACTGATGGAAGTACTGCTTCCAGTTATTTACCCAGTCGATGTCCTCGGTCTCGGTGATTTCCACCTTGCCCTCGCCTATATCCATGAAGTCTCTTATTCCGTCGAGAACTTCGTTTACATTCTTTAAAAGCTCTTCTTTATCTGCATCCTCATCAACGTAGAAGCTTAAGAAAGCCACTCCGTCATCATCGGGCATATCAGGCAGAATATCAACAAACATCTGCTCTTTCTCAAGGGCTGTGAGAGGCACCTTATCTTCTATCTGAGCTCCTTCGATTCCGATATCGTAAAGCTCGCTTATGATTATATCCTCCGCCTCAGTGACGGTTTTGATTCGAATTTTAGTCCATTTCATAAAAAAATCCTCCCTGTGCTACTAAACATAATAGCACGGGAGGATTCGTTTTACCACATTATGCTTTCTGGCGTTTCTTCATAAAGAATAAGAAGCCTACGGTTATTGCAGCACCCAGAGGAATTGAAATCCATGTGAGTGATACCTTATCGAGAAGTCCGGCAACAATGTATGTCACAAAGGAAATACCGGCAACTGAGATAGCATAGGGAAGCTGGGTCTCAACGTGGTCGATATGGTTACAATGTGCACCTGCCGATGACATGATGGTTGTATCTGAAATAGGTGAGCAGTGGTCACCGCAAACAGCACCTGCAAGACATGCAGAGATTCCTACGAAGAACAAGGAACTTGTCTCGGGGAATACAACGGATACGATGGGAATAAGAATTCCGAAGGTACCCCAGCTTGTACCTGTTGCAAAAGCGATAAGGCATGCAACAACGAATACGATTGCGGGAAGAGCCCACTGAAGTCCCTGTGCGTTAAGCATTACATCGTGAACGAAGGTCTTAACTTCAAGGGCGCCTGTAATATTCTTAAGTCCTGTTGCAAGAGTAAGAATAAGGATTGCAGGTACCATGGAAATGAAGCCCTTGGGGATACATTCCATAGCTTCCTCGAAGGAAACAATCTTTCTTGCAATAAGGTAGATAACAACAAGAATAAGTGCAAGGATACTTCCCCAGGGAAGTCCCACATAAGCATCTGTCTCGGAAAAAGCGTCGATGACGGAACCTTCTCCGATAGCCTGATAACCGTTGTGAAGAAGTCCCCAAACGCTGCATACGATTAAGATTACGATGGGGATAATAAGGTCAATGAGTTTACCTCTTGCGGGGCTTTCGGGACCTTCCTCTTCAAGCTTTCTCTCCTGCTTCTCGTCAAGTAAAGCAACATCGAGAACTGAAAGATCACCGGTCTTCTGAGCCTTGATTTCGAAGTCTGACATCTTGCCATAATCGAAGCCCATAAGAACAATGGCGATGATAAATACAAATGTGAAGATTGAGTAGAAGTTATAAGGAATAGCTCTTATGAAGAGGTCGATTCCTGAATAGGTTTCACTCTCTACGCAACCGGAAACTGCCGCAGCCCAGGATGAAACGGGAGCAATCATACAAACGGGTGCTGCCGTAGCATCAATAAGGTATGCCAGCTTAACACGGCTTATTTTCTTTGAATCGGTTACGGGTGCCATTACAGAACCTACTGTAAGGCAGTTGAAATAGTCGTCTATGAAGATGAGAACTCCCAAAAGGAAGGTTGCCATCATTGCGCCAACCTTGGTCTTGATGTTCTTCTGTGCCCAGTTACCGAAGGCTCTGGAAGCACCTGATTTGTTAACCAAAGCTACGATGGTTCCGAGGATTACCAGGAACACAAGAATTCCGGCATTGTCAGCAACTGCTGTGCTTATGGAATCAACAGTAACCATGTCTAAGGTTGCTTTAAAATTACAGCCTGCCGCCATAACCGCACCAAGAACAATTCCTATGAAAAGAGAGGAATAAGCTTCCTTGGTAACGAGAGCCAGAATAATGGCTACAAGGGGCGGAAGGAGTGCCCATCCCGATGCGACGAAACCGACTCCGCACGCATTGAGAACTGCAATGAGTACCAGCATCACGATAAAAATAGCTGATGCGATCAGAACTTTGTTTTTCTTCATGATAGTGTGTCTCCTTTTTAGAATTCCCTGCATAAATATGCAAAATCACCTAACATTTATGATAGCTTTAGAGAATCCCGATGTCAAGAAAACATTACTTCGCCGTTCTCACGCAATAATCAATGCACTTTGTATCTATAAAACTTATGTAAGGTCCATATGCCGGAACGGTACAGGAAAGAACCTTTATTCCTGCAGGTACCAGGATTTGGTAACCTTTGCTCGACATGATTAATGTGGAAGCTCCGGTTTTCGAATCCGAAATGAACTTACTTGTCATGGCCAAATCTTCCCAGGAATTATCAGGACCTGCTGCCTTAAGGCTTTCTTTCTTGGACCAGTCAAAATACTCCCACCATATATCTGCCATGCCGTGGTACTGCCTTGTGGTATCGGTTTTCTCCGAAAGGAAAGTCACGCCGCTTGCAGTATCAAAGCTTAGGGCTCCTGTTTTCTTATTCACCCTTACAGTGAGTTTCGCCATTCTTATGGTTACTTCCTCCCTGTTTTCCACACAGTTCCACTTGGTGGGTTTAATCTGTACACCTTCGGGAAGGGGTGAATAAATATCTCCTCCCTGTTTTGAAAACATAACTCTTACGGTCTCATCCGATATGGGAGCTATGGTAAGTATACCGTACGGTGTTGTTATGTCAACCTTTCTCTTGTCTGCGTTAATCCACTTTACAGAGGTATCTATCTTGCCGTGGCCTATGGGTTTAAGGCTGGTGCTCTCAGGCATGGTACCAAATTCCGACTCTGCCTTTTTGGAATTATCTTCCTTTAAATCAGGTTTGGAGATAGGCTTTTTTACCTTAAGAACCGATGGAATCGCGGGAGTTTTCATAACCGTCGCACCTATTTTCTTAGGTCCGTAAGCGTCTCTTAACTTTCTTTCCTTGTCACCCTCCAAGGCCTGTTCTCTTGCAATCTGAGCGTGGCTTTTGAATTCCTTCTTGAAGACCACGGGCTTAACATGGAAATCATCTTCCACAAAGGTTATGTTCTTTCGATCCTCGGGAATGGGGTCCGCTATAAGTCCCGTTAATTCATTAAGGTAGTAAACTCCCAGATCGTGAAGAGCTCTGGTGGCTGCCACATAGAGAAGTTTGGCGTAGCCGTCCTCCTTGGGATAAGCTTCCTTTGATGCGTCATAAATAATTACCGCGTCGAACTCCAGACCCTTCGAATACTCTATTGGAATTACGTAGGTGCCGGATGAAAACTCGGCATCATCGGTAAAAAGTTTAACTTCGGTTTTCTCCACCAGGGCTTTATAAACCTTGTCCGCCTCATCAGTGTCCTTGCAGATGACTGCTATGGTTTCGTTTCCGTCAACCTTCATCTTTTCGGCTCGCTCCAGAACCTTTTTATTAAGCTCCTCCATCGATGTGCACTTCTCACACTCGACCTTATCCCCGTGCCTTATGATTGGTTCCACGGGATAAATCGGAAATGTTCCGTGCCTTAAAATGTCTGTGGCAAACTCGGAAATCTCCACGGTGTTTCGATAACTTTTCCGAAGGAGTCCAAAGTAATCGAACTTGTTTGGAAGCATCAGCTTCTTTAATCCTTCCCAGTCGGACAATCCGCTTTCGAACCTTATATTCTGGGACACATCACCCATTATGGTAAAAGTACATTTGCTCATACAATACTTAAGGGCGTGATACACCGAAATTCCAAAGTCCTGAGCTTCGTCGATTACCACATGGCTTGCTTCCTGGATAACTTCAGTCTCCTTTATTCTCTTGTAAATGTACGCAAGTGATGCCAAATCATATAGATCCGGGTGATTGGTCTCATAGGTAATAAGGGGATTAACCATGTGTTCATTTGCTATGAACTCTTCATATAGTTCAAACACGCTTCCCTTATAGAAAAACTTCGTAAACCACTTCTTATATTTTCTGATTAATTTCTTTTGAAGTTCCGGGTTGTAGGTATGATACCTTCCATACATCTCGGTCTCTAACTTACTTAGGAGGATATCGTCAAGCTTTTCAACCTTGTCGGCCAAAGACTTGCTGCCGCAGCTTTTTATGGCTGCTTCGATATCAGACTTACTCATTATAAGTCGGCCGTTTTCCTCAAGGACAATGTCCTCTCTGGGAATCATACGTTTTTCCAAAGCGTTGCAAAATCTCATCAAAGATTTAAACCATGCTTCGCTTCCTTTGATTCCTGCGCCTTTATCACCCTTTTCAAGAGCCTTAATCTCCATGGTGTTCTTATCCCAGTCTTCATAAAGAAGCCTTACGAAAAGCTCTTCCATGGTCATCTGCCTTACTCCGTAAACGTCAAGATCCGGCAGGACTCCCGTTATGTAGTTAAGTAGCACCTTGTTACTTCCAACGATGTAGAAACCGTCGGGCTTAAACTCGGTGTCGTAGTTATAAAGAATATAAGAAATCCTGTGCATGGCCACGGTGGTCTTACCGGAGCCGGCGCTTCCCTGAACCAGAACATTGTGGCGGGGATTCTTTCTTATAATCTCGTTTTGTTCCTGCTGAATTGTCGCTATGATTTCGCTTAAGACATTTCGTTTGCTTTGGGAGAGATATTTTGTCAGAAGCTCATCATTGGCTACCACATCGGAATCGTAGAAATCTTTGATTTGTCCGTCTTCGATTTCATAGGTTCTCTTCCTTTTAAGATCTACATCGTAGATTCCTTCTTTCGGAACCTCGTAGTTACATCTTCCGAGGCTGTGGTCGTAATAAACGGAAGAAATGGGTGCTCGCCAGTCGATTACGTAGGGCTCTGCAGGATTTGAGGCTATTACGCTTTTACCGATGTAAAGGCTCTCCCTCTTGCCGTGCTCCAAATCGTCGATGTCGATTCTCCCGAAAAATGGTTTCTTACCGGCTCTTTCAGCTCTCTTAAGGTCGTTTCTTACCTCGTTGAATCTGGCGTCGGTATTAAACCACTGTGCAAGACCTTCCTTGTCTTCCACATCGTAGACCTCTCTTAAGGACTTTAATTCCTCCTGGAGGTCACTGGCGGATTGCTTGATTTTGCCAAGCCTTTCTTCCACCATTTCCTTTGCAATATTCAGTTTTTTCTCTTCGTCTTCCCGGGTTGTTCCGTAGAAAGTTCCGGTTAACATTTGTACGTCCATCTTGCTCTCCTTTTTGAACTGTTCCTAAATATTAACAGAGATTTGCAAAAAGGTATAGACTTGTTTTTCAATATGTGCTAGCATGGACACTGAAGTGTGTCCTACCGAATCGGTAGGATATTTTTTTAAAAAAATGGTTCCGCCTAAACCATAATAAGTTTAGGCGGAACCTTTCAGTGGAGATTGTGGGAAGTGTTCATCCGACAAGTATGCTTAATCGATACACTCTATTATGTCATTCTCAATGTCTAAAACAAGCGTATCCCTTGTTGTAAAGGTTTCTTCATCGCTTTCATCCAATAAACTAATACATATTATATCGTTATTTGCGACTGCGCCCCGTATACTCTCGTTTTTTGACAAAGGCAAAGTTTTCAAAGTCAGTCTGCCATCCTTTAAGTTAAGGGCATATAAATCTGCTGTTCTTCTAACATAAAAAAGTTGATATTCCGGCATTCCTCTCCCACTGCCATTAACTATTCTTAATCCGGTAGTATTAAAATAGTTTTCAATTTTCGCACCAGTATTTTTCCCTATATATCCTTCATCTGTATAATCTCTAAAATACACATAATCACCAATACAATAGAATTGAACAATACCATTATTACAAATATCTCTTTCCAAGGTCTTTTCCAAATTAATAGTTTCTATCCTTTTTTGATTATCATATTTCTCTATGCGGCAGCATACATCGTTCTCATTTATATATTCAACCAAGATATATATTTTATTTTCATAACACGAAAACGCTATTATTCTTTCACCAATTCCGTGATTATAGTCCTTTTTTATTATCTGAACAGCGTTATTATTCTCCCCGCTGTATTTTTTTATAACGCTTTCTTCAATATCATTCCCGAAGATATTCGTGCTTAGCATGTAAACATCTCCGTCCATCGCGGCTACTGTATCTATTGGGTAGGAATTATGTTCTTTAAGTACCGAAGTTACACATTGATTTTTAACATCGATTTCTAAAAGGTTGTGTTCTCCGTTAGTCAATGTAATCGGAAGGTAAACCAAATTGTCTGTTTCAACGGAAACACCGCTCGAAATATAAAAGTTGTCTTCAAAATAGCAATCTTTTTCGGTCCTAGAAGCAGTATCATAACACCCAATCACAAAAGTACCATCTTCTCCAAAGTAATTATATACAATGTTATCATTAACAACGGCCAATGGCGTATAATCGTTAAGATTTCCTATCCTCCGACTACCATTTCCTCTTAATATGTGGAGTAATATTAGCGATAAGGTTAGTGCAAAGGCGACGCATATAATTATCGCATGTAATACCCGGTTCTTATTCATCATATAATCCCCATATTTTACACCGGAACCCAAATAAATTTGGATTCCGGTATACCATATTTACCATGCCAGGTGAGTAAATACTTTATACAAGTCGTCTGTTGACTTGCTGTACCACGAATATCCTACCCCCGGATCCACAAGTTGAACAGTACCACTATCTGTCGTTATGCTATTGCATACCAATATGTCATACCTCCTTGGGGTTAATGTTTATAAACCAATACTATCATTGAAACAGTTAAAAATTTCCCGGTTGTCACAAACAACCATACAATTGACACAAACGACATAAAAATCGGCTGTGGCATTTCTGCCACAGCCGTTCAGTAGTTCTTTTTACTTCCAGAATTTCTTTTTCTTATCTTTAGAATCCTTGGCCTCATCCTTTGACGCTGCAGATACTCTTGCTGCCTCGTTTAAGGTATCGCCGCTTTGCTCATCGAACTGCTTAAGAAGTTCCTTAGCTTCGTGTGAGAGCTTGTCGGGAACCTGAACCACAAGGGTTACATAGTGGTCGCCTCGGATATCCTTATTCCTCAATGTGGGAACACCTTTACCTTTAAGTCTGATTCTTGTATCGGTAGCTGTTCCGGGTTTAACTTCGTAGACTACCTTTCCGTCCACTGTGTCGATAATAATGTCGCCACCCAATGCAGCAACCGCAAATGACATGGGAACGGTTGAGTAGATATCGTAGTCCTGTCTCTGGAAAATGGGATGTCTTGCAACAATTACCTCAACAAGCACATCTCCTCTGGGACCTCCGTTGATTCCGGGCTCGCCTAATCCTGTCATACGCTTGCACTGACCGTTGTCGATACCTGCGGGAATGTCCACAGCGTATTTCTTTCGCATGGGAACATATCCGGTTCCGTGACAGTCTGCACATTTATCCTTTATGACTTTACCTGTTCCGTTACAATCAGGACAGGTCTGAACGTTTCTTACTGTTCCAAAGAAGGACTGCTGTGTAAATACAACCTGACCCTTACCGCCACACTTAGAACATGTTACGGCACTGGTTCCGGGTTTTGCTCCGGTTCCGTGACAGGTCTTACACTCTTCCTTAACGTTTAACTCTATCTCTTTCTCACAGCCAAAAACCGCTTCCTCAAAGCTTATGCGTATGCTGGTACGAAGATTGGCACCCTTCTGGGGACCGTTACCTCTTCCTCTGCTTCTTCCGCCTCCGAAGAAATCTCCAAAGATGTCGCCGAAGATATCACTGAAGTCCATTCCGGAGAAGTCAAATCCGCCAGCACCGCCTGCTCCGCCTTCAAATGCAGCATGACCAAACTGGTCGTACTGTCTTCTCTTCTCGGGATCGGAAAGCACTGCATATGCTTCGCTGGCTTCCTTAAACTTCTTCTCTGCCTCAGCATCTCCGGGATTCATATCCGGGTGATACTTCTTGGCAAGAACCCTGTATGCTTTCTTTATGGCCGCATCATCTGCGTTTTTTTCTACGCCAAGGACCTCGTAATAGTCCCTTTTCTGTTCTGCCATACGTTACTCCTCATTAAACGTGAAGCTAAGGCCCCCAAAAGGACCTTAGCCTACGAATCTATTTAAAATCTAAGTCTTAGACTTCTCTGAAGTCTCCGTCAATAACGTCATCGTTATTGTCAGCTGAACCTGCATTAGCACCTGCATCAGCGCCGCCCATGTTCATGTCAGGGCCTGCCTGTCCGCCTGCCTGCTGCTGCATGTTCTCGTACATCTTTGTGAATAAGGACTGTGCAGAGTTTGTAAGTTTCTCCTTAGCTGCCTTTAACTCATCGATATCAGAATCTGACATCTCCTGATCTTTGGTTCTCTCAAGGATTGCCTTAACTGCATCAAGGTCAGCCTGAACGCCGCTCTTCTCGTCAGCAGAAATCTTGTCGCCAACTTCGTTGAGAGCTTTCTCTGTCTGGAATACGAAGGAGTCAGCATCGTTTCTTGTATCGATTGCTTCCTTACGCTTCTTATCCTGAGCCTCATACTCCTGAGCTTCCTTAACAGCCTTATCGATTTCATCATCAGACATGGATGAACCTGCTGTAATTGTGATGTGCTGCTCCTTACCGGTTCCAAGATCCTTAGCGGATACGTTAACGATACCGTTTGCATCGATATCGAATGTAACCTCGATCTGAGGAACACCTCTCATTGCAGGAGGGATACCATCAAGTCTGAACTGGCCGAGGGACTTGTTGTCCTTAGCGAACTGTCTCTCACCCTGTACAACGTTGATATCAACTGCTGTCTGGTTATCTGCTGCTGTTGAGAAGATCTGGCTCTTCTTTGTAGGAATGGTTG
>JAFZSQ010000073.1 GCA_017619295.1 Lachnospiraceae bacterium | reverse complement strand
GTGGAGTACATTCCTTACTTATTAACCTCAAAATATTTGTTTTTTGCTCTAGACATAACCCGTTTATTCGTTATAATTGATAAAGAAAAAATCAACCAAAGATTATCATGGGAGAGCAATAATCAATGACTAACAATCTACGACATCTGATGAAGCCTCTTGATTTCTCAGTTGAAGAGCTGGAACAGCTATTTGATACAGCTGTCGATATTGAGAAAAACATGAGTGCCTACTCACACAAATGCGACGGCAATATTCTTGCCACCTGTTTCTACGAACCCAGTACCAGAACAAGACTTTCTTTTGAAACCGCAATGCTAAGGCTTGGCGGACAGATAATCGGTTTTTCAGACGCTTCCAGTTCTTCCGTATCAAAAGGAGAAAGCGTAGCCGACACAATCAGAGTTATTTCCAGTTTCGCAGATATATGCGCTATGCGTCATCCCAAGGAAGGCGCCCCGATGGTAGCAGCTGCAAATTCTATTATTCCCGTTATTAATGCAGGCGACGGTGGTCATCACCATCCCACACAGACACTTACAGATCTTCTTACTATCCGTTCACTTCACGGAAGTCTTGGCGGTTTTACTATTGGCCTTTGCGGAGACCTCAAATTTGGCAGAACCGTTCACTCACTGATAAACGCTTTAGTCAGATATAAAGATATTCATTTTATTTTCATTTCACCAAAAGAATTAAAGGTTCCGGATTATATTATCGACCTTCTTAAAGAAAACAACATAACCTACGAAGAAGTAATAAAGCTCGAGGACGTTATGCCCCGCCTTGATCTCTTATACATGACAAGAGTACAAAAAGAGCGTTTCTTCAACGAAGAGGATTACATCCGCCTGCGTGATTTCTACATCCTGAACGAAGAAAAGATGGCTCTTGCAAAGGACACAATGCATGTCCTTCATCCTCTTCCGAGAGTAAATGAGATCTCAGTTGAAGTGGACAAGGACCCCAGAGCTGCATATTTCAAGCAGGTTCAATACGGATTATATGTAAGAATGGCCCTTATATTAACCCTTCTTGATAAAACCGATGCCCACATCAATCACGGGCTGCTCAGAACATTTTAAAAAGGATGCTAGTCGCACTTAGCGAGCATTGCGAGCTTAGTAAGACTGTATCCGAAGTGAAACGAAGGAGGATCAGACATGTTAAATGTTGGAAAAATAGAAGAAGGCTTCGTTCTTGATCATATCAAAGCCGGAAGAAGCATGCAGATATACAGACACCTTGGTCTCGACAAGCTGGATTGCACAGTAGCAATCATTAAAAATGCAAGAAGTAACGTGATGGGAAAAAAGGACATCCTAAAGGTTGAGTGCGACATCGACACTCTGGACCTCGACGTACTTGCATTCCTTGACCACAACATCACAGTTAACGTAATAAAGGAAGGCGAGATCGTTGAAAAACGTGCCCTCTTCCTTCCTCACCAGATTAAGGATGTAATTAAGTGCCACAATCCCAGATGTATCTCATCAATTGAACAGGGACTTCCCCACATCTTCTATCTTGCAGATGAGGAAAAGGAAATCTACCGCTGCCAGTACTGCGATGAGAAATATCAGGAAAGTGCTAAAACAGAAAACTAATACCAAATAACATAAGCTCCGACTATATATTTCAAGGAAAACTCGTTAAGCATGGCTTAAAATCGTTTTTCTTAAAACATATAGTCGGAGCCTTTATTTTTTTCACTTTCCGTTCTTGCAGTTATGCACTCTTCGTCAGTTACCACATTCAACTGAAATCTCGTTAAACAGATGCATTATCTGGTCGGCGTTCATCTTTGACTTATCTTCGCCGGCTTTATCCAGGATAACTGATCCTTCATGCATCATAAGAAGTCTGTCACCATATTCTATAGCATATCTGAGGTTGTGAGTTACCATGATGGTAGTCACATGCTTTTCCCTTACAATCTTATCTGTAAGCTCCATGATGATGTCTGCAGTCTTGGGATCAAGAGCCGCTGTGTGCTCATCAAGGATAAGGAATTCAAGGGGAGTCATGGTGCTCATAAGAAGCGCAACTGCCTGCCTCTGTCCACCTGATAATGAACCAACCTTTGTATAAAGCTTATCCTCAAGGCCAAGTCCAAGGCTCTGAAGAAGCTCTCTGTAGTAGTCCTTTCGGTGCTTGTTAACACCCATTTGAAGGCCAAAGGTTTTTCCCTTGTTATCCGCAATAGACATATTTTCAAGGATGTTCATAGAGGGGCAGGTTCCCTTTGAAGGATCCTGGTAAACTCTTCCGATTGTCTTATGTCTCTGGAAATCCTTCTGATTGGAGATATTCTGTCCGTTTACAAGGACCTCTCCCTTATCAGCAAGAATGCTTCCGCAGATAATATTAAGCATAGATGTCTTACCTGAGCCGTTACTTCCGACAACAGCCACAAACTGTCCGTCCGGAACCGTCAGATTAAAGTCATCAAACAGGCACATCTCATTTACGCTGCCAGGGTTGTAGTTTTTATAAATATGTTTAAGCTCCAGCATATCAGGCCTCCACTTTCTTCTTTCTATCCCTTGTAATAATAAGAATCGCAAGGAAAAGAACCGCTGTTATAAGCTTTAAGTCCGTGGACTAAAGTCCCGCCTTAATAGCGAT
>JAFZSQ010000072.1 GCA_017619295.1 Lachnospiraceae bacterium | reverse complement strand
TATGTGCGATGCACCATTTGAATCTACAGCAGAGGCGTAGCCTCTAGGTACTTTTTTGTCAAAATGAAAAGGCCGTGTCTAAAACACGACCTTTGTCTTCACTCTGAGGAATCCGAACGGATTCCTTTTTTTGTCATAGCGAGAGGGGGATTCGAACCCTCGACACTGCGGGTATGAACCGCATGCTCTAGCCAACTGAGCTATCTCGCCATATGTCGGATTCCGATATCGAAATCCGTAAAAATGGGACCTACAGGGCTCGAACCTGTGACCCTCTGCTTGTAAGGCAGATGCTCTCCCAGCTGAGCTAAGATCCCATTCGCACGGGTCGCTTTTGCAACCCGCTTTGCTAGTATACAATTTAAGGTCTACTCTTGTCAAGAAGTTTATGGAAAAATTTGCAAAATTCCATTCGAATTTCTCAAACCGCCTCTACATTGGAATAATTATGAGTTCCAATATGAAAACCACTGCGCAGCAAATGCACGCCACAGGGAATAGTCCGAGGCCGAAACAAGCCGCCACAATGCCGAGAATTAAAGCCACCAAACCCGCAATGGGATTTTGCGTCGCATCCATAATTGCGGGGAATGTCATAACCGCAAGAGTAACGTAGGGCACATAATAAAGGAAAGATCTGAGAAACTTATTCTTAATCTCCTTCCGAATCAAGGTCAAAGGAAGCACCCTGATTAAGAAAATGGTCAACACCATTATTCCAAGGTAGATGTATGTATTATGCTGCATCACACACCTCCTCCTCATCCTTCACGGGCTTGATTAAAGCCGCCACGGATGAAATCACCACCGTGAGAATAATGGTCTTTGTTCCGCTTGAAATCCCTGAGAAAACCTCCAAAGTGGAGAAAATGTAGCTTGCCGCAAAGCACGCCACGATTATGCCCGCCATGAACTTATCCTTCCTTGCAGGAGGAATAAAGATGGCAATAAACATTCCGTATAATGAAACGCTGAGTGCGCTTACAACCCTTATTGGTAAAATCTCCCCCGCTACAATGCCGAGAGCCGTTCCGATTGCCCATGCAGGCGCACAGGAAATCAAGGCGCCGTAGTTGTAGGCAGGCTGAATCTTTCCGGGACGACCAACGGTGATACCGAAAACCTCATCCGTAATACCAAAACCAACTCCAAGTCTGTGGCCGAGGCTGGTCTTTTCGTCAAACTTCTGGCTTAAAGCGCAGCTCATAAGAAGGTATCTTGCGTTGGTAATTAAAGATACCACAAAGGTTTCAAGGTATGAAGCCTTGGCCGCCATCAAGACGAATACCACGTACTCTCCGGCGCTGGCCAGGCCAAACAAGCTGGCAAAAAAGCCCTGTATGGCAGAAAGTCCTGCTTTTTTTGCTATGATACCCAGAGAAAAGGAAACGGCGAAATACCCAAGTCCGATGGGCACACCGTCCTTTAATCCGGCCTTAAATGCATTAGAGTTCATAAATCTTTGAATACTTCTCTTCCAAATAATCTAAGAAATCATCCGGGGTGAAATCCCTGCCCGTAATGTCTTTAATCCAAGCTGAGGGAGCAAGTCGGTCGGCCTTTTTGAAGACATTCTCCTTCATCCAGCCGTTAATCTTGTCAAAATCACCTGCTTCTACGCACTTGTCCACATCGATTGCCTCATCCATGCACTTATAATACATGGAGTTGTACATGTTTCCGATGGAGTATGTGGGGAAGTAGCCAAAGCCCGATGACCAGTGAACGTCCTGAAGAACGCCCTCTCTGTCATTTTGAGGTGACACTCCAAGGTACTCCTCATACTTTTCCTTCCACTTCTTAGGAAGATCGGCGATGTCGATGGTACCTGCCATAATCTCCTTTTCCAGCTCATATCTTATGATGATGTGGAAAGTATAGGTAAATTCATCTGCCTCGGTTCTTATGAGAGATGCCTTTACCTCATTTAATGCTTCGTAAAGCTCCTTCTCGGAAACTCCCTCCATTGCCTCAGGGAAAATCTCACAAACCTTGGGATAAATCAAGTGCACAAAGCTCTTTGAACGTCCGATTCTGTTTTCGTACATTCTCGAAACAGACTCGTGCATTCCAAGGGTCTTCTCAGTGTTTATATGATGCTCGAAGTTCTCCACAGGCTGATACATCTCAAACAGCGCATGGCCGCCTTCGTGAATTACAGAGTACATGTTGGAGGCAAAGTCATCCTCATAGAAATGAGTGGTAATACGAACGTCATCCTTAGCCATTAAGTTGGTGAAGGGATGCTCGGATAAAGCGTAGGTACCTCTGTTTCTGTCATACTTTATGACACTCATAAGGTATTCCGTCATCTTCTTTTGCTGCTCGTCGGTTACCTTTCTGTGCATAAAGTCAGTGCGGATAACCTTCTTGCTGGCCTGAATCTTCTTAAGAAGAGGAACGAGGCGCTCTTTGCAGTGTTCAAAGCACGCGTCAAGTTCCTTGGTGCCCATGCCTCTCTCGTAATCGTTGAGGAGTTCATCCATAACGGACATATTCTTTGTTTCCTCATCCTTTTCTCTGAGGGAAAGGTCCTCCAAAGTAACTTCCTTAACCTTCTGTAAAGACTCTGCGAAAAGGGAGAAATCGGAATTTTTCCTGGCATTGGTCCAATCAACGAATGCCTTGTTGAAAACCCTTGAAAACTCAAGCTGTTTCTCGGGAGTCAGATTCTTAATCTTTCTGTAGTCTCTGTGGAGCTGCTCCGCCATGACTCTGTCGAATTCATCAAGCTCGTCTCTGTGCTCATAAAGATACTCGCCGGCTTCGATGAATTTCTCATCCTTTATAAGAAGGAAGAGCTTGTTTCCAAGAAATGACAACAGTTCCCCCTGCTCTTCCATGGCACCGGGGGGACAGATTGTCTCCATGTCAAAGTTAATTAAGGCTAAGGCGTGGTTATACTTATCAGCTTCGCTTAATACGCCGTTAACCAGTTCAAGTTTTTCTTTTGTTGTCTGGTTCATTATTTATACTTCCTTATTGCTTTACATTTGGTGTCTGACCACCAGATATTCGTCCCCGGGTGTGTAATAGGGGCACTCAAAATGAGAAGATGACAAAAACCTTGCCATCTCATCCTCATCCAAATCCATTTCACAGGTGTAGCACTCGTAGTCCTCGTCATAGACGTAGTTATTACAGGTGTCGCAGCTGCTCTGTATTTTCTTCTTAGTCATAACTTACCCTCAAAGGGCCCTTACATACGGTCGGGGGCCTCAAATCCCAAAAGGTCAATACATGTTTCAAGTATCTCTTTTACAAGAACAAGCATGGCAATAAGACCTGCCTTCTTGGTTTCATCAGTCTCTGAGAGAATCTGGGTCTCGTGATAGAAGTGGTTAAATGCATTGGCAAGATCATAGATAAATGCACAGATCTTGTTGGGTGCACACTCTGCAGCAGCTGCTTCCAATGTTGCATGGAAAGCTGTAACAGCCTTCATGAGATCCTTTTCGGCATCACCGTAAACTCCGTTAAGATTAGCCTTGTCTGCCTTGCCGCCATTTTCTGCATATCTTGTAAGGATAGACTTGATACGAACGATGGTGTAAAGGATGTAGGGACCTGTGTCTCCCTCAAAGGATGTGAATCTGTCTACATCGAAAACATAATCCTTGGCAGGCTGGTTAGAAAGGTCACCGTACTTGATGGCTGCGATACCAACGATATCAGCAGTCTTCTTGGCTTCCTCTTCTGTGGCGTTGTAACCCTTGGACTCGTTGTTCTCCTTAATCTTACGAAGCATCTCCTCAGTAATCTCCTCAATGAGATCCTGAAGCTTGGGAACTCCGCCGGAACGGGTCTTATAAGGCTTTCCGTCCTTGCCGTTTACCGTACCGAATCCGATGTGGAAAAGGTCTGTATCCTCAGGGCAAAGCTTTGTTTTCTTTGCACAGCGGAATACCTGCTCAAAGTACAGCTCCTGCCTCTTGTCTGTAAGGTAAATGATACGTGAGGGTTTGAAATCCTCAACCCTCTGCTGTATTGTAGCGAGGTCAGTTGTGTTATATAAAGATGCACCGTCGCTCTTAAGAATCATGCAGGGAGGCATTTCCTTGGTATCTGTGTCCTTCTTGACGTCAACTACCAAAGCCCCGTCACTTATGTAAGCGTAGCCGCCATCCTTTAAGTATTTAACCATTGCGGGGATTCTGTCGTGAGCAGAGCTCTCACCGTTCCAAAGGTCGAAGTGAACATTAAGGCTGTCATAAATCTTTTTCATGTCGGCATTTGAGATAGCGATAAGACGCTCCCAAAGGGCACGATAGCCGCGAACGCCGTCCTGGAGCTTCTTTGTTGCTTCCATGGCTTTGGCCTTATATGCCTCATCTTCCTTGGACTTTGCGGAAGCTGTGGGATAAATCTCTTCCAAATCATGCACTGTTACAGGCGCCCCTTCAGGGTACTCACCTGTGAAGTTGTCATCAAAATAAGGAAGGTCGGGCATGCGGTTCTTAATCTCGTTGATAACAAGACCCATCTGAAGGCCCCAGTCACCTGAGTGAATGTCCCCCACAACCTTGTATCCCATGTATCTTTGAATTCTTTTAACGCTCTCGCCGATAACAGCGGAACGAAGATGTCCTACGTGTAAAGGTTTTGCTACGTTAGGTCCGCCGTAGTCAACCACAATGCTTTCGCCCTCACCTGTTCTGTTAAGGCCGAAGTACTTATCTGCCGCCATTTCCTTCACGTAATTAAGAAGGAACTCGTCGGCAATCTTAAGGTTCAAAAAGCCGGGAGCCACTGCATTGACCTCTGAAAAGGTCTTGCTTCCCCCCAGGGCTGCTGCCACGTCGTTGGCAATCATAATGGGAGCCTTGCCAAAGCGCTTTGCACCTGCCATGGCGCCGTTGCACTGGTATTCGCAAAGGTCGGGGCGGTTTGAGATATTAACCTTTCCAAGGTCCTTATCGTAGCCTGCTTTCTCAAAAGCAGCACCCATCTCCTCTGATATTAATTCCAATAATTTCTTCATCTATTCTTCTCCTCTTTAGCCCTGGCTCTCTCTGCTTTGGAAAAGCCGCAGCCGCAAAAATCCTGTCTGTATAAATCGTATTCCTTTGAAAGCTCAATAGAGCGCTTGTAACCGTCTTTCTTCTTAAAATCTGAAGGCAGCCACTCTATTCCCACTTCCTTCGCCACCTGCTCCCCTATGATGTTAAGGGTGTTTGTATTCTTTAATGGGGACAGTGTAAGGGTCGTGGCAAAATAGTCGAAATCCCTTTCCTTCGCCACCTCTCCGGCGGATTTAAGTCTCAGATAGAAGCACTTCTTGCATCTTTCTCCGCCTTCCGGTTCCTTTTCAAGTCCTTTAACAGCCTCAAAGAAAACCTCAGGTTCATAATTCCCGTCTATATATTCTATGGTAAAACCACCATCATCTAATTTGTTGTACTCACCTATAAGTCTCTTTTCCTCTTCCACCCTCTTTAAGTACTCCGGGTGTTCGGTAATGTTAGGGTTGTAATAATAAACCGTAACTCTGAAAAAAGTCCGCAAATACAAGAGGCAATAACTGCTGCAGGGAGCGCAGCAGGCATGTATAAGAACCCGCTTTCCCCGATTTGCCTCATCACTCATGAGATTATCAAGTTCTTTTTGATAATTCCTTGCGTTTTCCATAGCATTCCTATGTTACTAAAAAAAAGCTCTTATTTCAAGGGCTGTGGCCTGTACACTTCCCTGAATCATAGGGTTCTTTCCGCCGCACTTGGCAGAAAGCTCGCCTCGAAGTTTACCGGCCAGTTCCATGCAGTCCCTACCCTTTGATCCGATTATAAAGTTATAACCCTCGGTATCGTTGCCGTTAAACACACCTATATAATCGTCTCTTTTAGCCATCTCGTCATTGACTGAGTCCCTCATTAATTTGGTATCAAGTCCCTCTCCGAAGATGACAACGTTGCCGTTTTCTTTTGTGGCAGCCTCTGAAAGAACCTTAAGGTATCTTTCACCGGCTTTGACTCTCTCCTCGTTAACCCTTAATCTGTCCGCAAAAAGGGCATCCAGGGCATCGGGAATTTTTTCCGTCGGTGCTGACAGGGCAGCTGACACACGTGACACAACATCTTGTTTAGTCACATAGTCTTTTACCCCTCTCATACCACAACATATAGTAATTCGCATTCCGCCTCTGTGGGGAATGTAATCCACAAACTTGATTATTCCGATTCGGCCTGTGCTTGGAACATGGGGAGCGCAGCATGCACACATGTCCACACCCTCTATCTCCACAATTCTGACCGGACCGGTCAATTCTTTCTTGCTTCTGTAATCAAGGCTTGCCAATGTAGCCTCGTCAGGATAATAAGCCTTAACGGGTATATCCTTTTGCACGCACTCATTGGCCTTAAGCTCAAGATTTCTTACTTCCTCTTCAGAAAGAAGCTTGTCAAAATCCAAAGTCTCTTCTCTCTCGCTTAAGTGAAAGCCCACATTGGTGCAGCCATAAAGCTTATGGGCCAGCCCGCTTATGATATGCTCTCCCGAGTGCTGCTGCATGTAATCAAATCGTCTTGCATAGTCAATCTTACCTGTGATTTCAGCACCTTCCTCGATGCTCTCAGGCAGAATGTGACAGATTACATCCTCTCTTATTTTTACGTCAAGGACCGGGATTTCCTTGGAAACCCCGGTCACCATAATTACACCTTTGTCGGCATCCTGTCCGCCCTCCTCAGGGAAAAACAAGGTTTCATTAAAAACCGCCTCGAAGTTTTCCCCTGCCTTGGTGCAGGATATAACCTTTGCCGTAAACTCATCCCTGTAGGGATTGATATCGTATAACTTAACAGTTTTCATTATTTGAAGTAATTTACTCCCGATTCAAATATCTTAAGATCCTGTTCACCGTAGATATTGATGGCTACATGGTCGCCTCTTCTTTCTGCGTGAGCCATCTTACCGAAGGCTCTTCCGTCCTCTGAGGTAATACCCTCGATTGCGAAGTAGGAACCGTTTACGTTCCACTCATCATTCATGGAGATGTTACCCGCGAAGTCCGCATACTGTGTGGCAACCTGTCCGTTTGCAAAGAGTTTCTCTATAACGGCGTCACTTGCAACAAATCTTCCTTCACCGTGGGAAGCGGGGCTTGTATATGTAGCTCCGAGAGTTGCACCGCTAAGCCAAGGAGACTTGTTTGAAACAACCTTTGTGTAAACCATCTTGGATACGTGACGGTTAATGGTGTTGAAAGTAAGTGTAGGTGAATCCGCATTCTGTCCGCAGATCTTTCCGTAAGGCACAAGGCCGAGTTTAATGAGGGCCTGGAAACCGTTACAGATTCCAAGTGCCAAACCGTCTCTCTCATTTAAGAGTCTTTCAACAGCTTCTTTTAACTTTGCGTTTCTGAAAGCTGTTGCAAAGAACTTGGCTGAACCGTCGGGCTCATCACCTGCTGAGAATCCGCCGGGGAACATAATAATCTGTGCCTGGTTGATAGCACTTTCAAATGCGTCCACCGATTCTCTGATATCTGCCGCATCCCTGTTCTTGAATACCTTTGTGATTACATTTGCGCCGGCTCTCTCAAAAGCTTTGCCGCTGTCGTACTCACAGTTGGTGCCGGGGAATACGGGTATAAATACAGTGGGTTTAGCCACTTTGTTCTTACATACATAAATGTCTGTTGCTCTGTAAAGTCTTGCTGCAACTGCCTGATCTTCATCGGATTTCTTTGTGGGGAAGATCTTCTCAAGAGGAGCCTTCCATGCCTTGATTGCATCCTCAATTGAAAGAATCATGTTCTTGTATGTAATTGTGGATGTCTCGCTGACTTCACCGATGAGGAGATAATCTACCTCTTTTTCCTTAAGGAATGCATCAGCGGAATCGGTAATCTCAAGAATCAAATCTCCAAGTCCGTTTCCGAAGAGTTCCTCATATGAAACCTCATCATCGATGGAAACGCCAAACTTGTTACCGAAGGCCATCTTCGAGATTGCGCTTGCTACGCCTTTCGAATCAAGAGCGTATGCTGATTTTACCATTCCTTTAAGAACCATCTCATGAACGAGGCTGTAGAGTTCGTCTACATGAGCATAGTTGGGAATGTCGTACTCATCCTTATCGATTGAAAGGCGAATGATTCTGTCGCCTGCGTTCTTTAACTCGGGAGTAACAATGTCATCTCCGTTTGCAATATCCACTGCGAAGGAAACAAGTGTGGGAGGAACGTCCAAGTCGTTGAAGGTTCCGGACATTGAATCCTTACCGCCGATGGAAGGAAGGCCGAAGCCCACCTGAGCGTCATATGCACCGAGAAGTGCGGTAAAAGGCTGACTCCATCTTGTGGGATCGGAGGTCATTCTCTTAAAGTACTCCTGGAATGTAAATCTGATTTTCTTGTGGTCACCGCCGGATGCAACAATCTTGGCCATGGATTCGAGAACCGCATAAATGGCACCATGATAAGGGCTCCAGGATGAAAGGTAAGGGTCAAAGCCGTAGCTCATCATGGTTACGGTATCGGTCTTACCCTTAAGTGTGGGAAGTTTTGCAATCATTGACTGAGTCTCGGTCAGCTGATACTTTCCGCCGTAAGGCATTGTAACCGTGCCGGCTCCGATTGAGGAGTCAAACATCTCAACGAGACCTTTTTGTGAGCATACATTAAGGTCTGAAAGGAGGTTAAGCCATGCCGCTTTGGGGTCATTGTTATGAATAGCCTGACTTACTGCGTCAGATGCGTACTTGTTGAAGTAATTGTCGTTCTCATCAGGAATCTGAACTCTTACGGAAGTTTCCTGATGAGCTCCGTTTGTATCAAGGAATGCTCTGGAAAGGTTAACGATGTTCTTGCCTCTCCAGTTAAGAACAAGTCTCTTCTCCTCGGTAACTGTGGCAACTTCCACTGCCTCAAGGTTCTCCTCGTCGGCATATGAAAGGAATTCCTTAACGTCCTCGGGAGCAACTACAACTGCCATTCTCTCCTGGGATTCGGAAATGGCAAGCTCTGTTCCGTCAAGACCTGCGTATTTCTTGGGAACCTTATCAAGGTCAACGGTAAGGCCGTCAGCCAGCTCACCGATGGCAACGGATACACCGCCGGCACCGAAGTCATTACATTTCTTAATGAGTTTGCTTACCTCAGGGCGTCTGAACATTCTCTGAATCTTACGCTCTGTAGGTGCGTTACCCTTCTGAACCTCAGCTCCGCAGGTTTCGATGGAGCTTTCTGTGTGAACCTTGGAAGAACCTGTTGCTCCTCCGCAGCCGTCACGACCTGTTCTTCCGCCGAGAAGGATAATGATATCTCCGGGATCGGAGGTAAGTCTCTTAACGTTTTCTCTGGGAGCTGCACCCATAACGGCACCGATTTCCATTCTCTTTGCAACGTAGCCGGGATGGTAAATCTCCTTTACGAGGCCTGTTGCAAGACCAATCTGGTTACCGTAGGATGAGTAACCCGCAGCTGCAGATTTAACAAGCTTCTTCTGGGGAAGCTTACCCTTTATTGTCTCAGATACGGGCACGGTAGGATCAGCCGCACCGGTAACTCTCATTGCCTGATAAACATATCCTCTTCCTGACAAAGGATCTCTTATGGCACCGCCAAGACAAGTAGCGGCTCCACCGAAGGGCTCGATTTCTGTAGGGTGGTTGTGGGTTTCGTTTTTGAAAAATACAAGCCACTCCTCTGTTCTCTTCTCGCCGTTTTCCTCCATCTCCACAGGAACGATAACGGAGCATGCGTTGATTTCGTCGGATACTTCCATATCCTCAAGCTTGCCTTCGCTTCTAAGCTTCTTCATTCCCATGAGGGCCAAATCCATAAGGCAAACGTACTTGTCGTCTCTGTCCTTATAAATCTCTTCCCTGGTATCAAGATAGCTCTGGTAGCTGGTCTCGATGGGAGTTCTGTAATAACCGTCTGCGAAGGAAATATCCTTAAGCTCTGTAGAGAAGGTTGTATGTCTGCAGTGATCCGACCAGTAGGTATCAAGAACCCTGATTTCTGTCATGGTGGGATCTCTGTGTTCTTCGTTCTCAAAGTAGTTCTTTATATGTCTGAAGTCCTTGATGGTCATGGCAAGACCAAGGGAATCGTAAAGCTTGTTAAGTCCCTCGTCATCAAGCTCGATAAAGCCGTCAAATACTTTTACATCGTCGGGCTCGTCATAGACTGTAACAAGAGTATCGGGCTTAACCATTCCGGTTTCTCTTGAATCAACGGGGTTGATACAATAAGCCTTGATTCTCTCGAATTCCTCATCTGTAATATCGCCTGTAAGGCAATAGGTGGTGGCAGTTTTGATAACAGGCTCCTCATCCTCTTTCAAAAACTTCACGCACTGAACCGCTGAATCGGCTCTCTGGTCGAACTGTCCGGGTAAGTACTCAACTCCGAACACTCTTGAATTTGCATCTCTGTCAAAGTCCTCAAGGTAGTAGTCATCTACCGGAGGCTCAGAAAAAACAGCCGTAAGAGCGGTTTTTAAGGTTTCATCGGAAAGATTCTCAACATCATATCTGATTAAGACTCTGACATTCTTAACTCCAAGGATTCCGAGATATCCCTTAATTTCCTCCTTCAGCTCCTTGGCCTTAACGGCGAAAGGCTGCTTTTTCTCAACATAGATTCGTGTTACTTTAGACATTCCTATCCTCCATATATTAATTAACATCTAAACCAAGAAAAGCTTTGGACTTATACGAAGTCCAAAGCTTTAATTATTCTTTATTCGTCCGCTGCAAGGCCTCGCATGATATAAAGTAATTCCCGATCCACGCTCTCTTGCGTGATACCGATAGTCTGGGAAGTGACTTTAAGACCTTCCAACACAAACATTATATTACGGGCTGCCCCGGAACAGTCATCACAGTAAAACTCGCCGCTCTCAACACCGGCTGCAATAAGCTTCTCAATTATCTTCACCGCAGAGTCAAACTGATGCTTTAAGAAGTTGTCCTTCTTAGGCATGTCTTCCGCGAAGAAAAATTCATAGGTAGCCATAGACAGGTTATTGTTCTTGCGAAGGAGCTCTTTCTTCTGCTCCTTAAGGAAAAGCGCGAGAATATCGGCAGCTGTAGCATCTTCGGAAATGTTGCTTCCAAAAACGTCGTCGTCATCATTGGCTTCAAGCTTCAATACCTCAAGGAAAATCTCCCTTGTACTTGAAAAATACAAATAAAGACCTCCTCGGCTGATATCGCAGGCCTCAACAATGTCTTTCATGGTGACGTTCTTATATCCCTTCTCCAGGAATACTTTTCTTGCTGTCTCCAAAATGTACTTACGCTTATTCTGTGATTTCTCTCCCATTGCCAACTCCCAATTACATATTCTTGTTTATCAATAGTCTCTCATTGTTGTGCCGTCCCAGTATTCCAAAAGCTCTTTGTATTTCTCAAGGAGTTTAAGGAAAATACCGTTCTTAACACCCTCGTTCCAGAGACTGGCTTTGGTTCTTCCTCCCATAACGTACTTGGAAAGAATACCATTTAAGACATTTATGTCATTAATTGTAGCATCAGAAATGGCACGAAGTTCATCTTCGGCATTTTTCATGCGAAGCTTTGAGTAAACATAGGGGTAATTTCTGTCCATCAAAGGGGTCTTACCCATGTCCTTAACAAAGCTCATAAGGTTGGAGTCATACACAGGGAAAGCCAGGGAATTGCTAGCTATTCCGTCATCTCCGTATATGGCATTCGCTGTATTTCCGGATGCTTTAAGGAGCCACGGCATGTAGCGCATCATGGGTTCTATAATGCCCTTATATTTGGCTACAAATTCCTCTTTGCTAAGCTGTTCTGACACGTATGTTACCTCCCAATATGACACGTTTTCCGCAATCACAATGATATTTTATCATATTTTCGTAGGAAAGCAATTAGAATCATTGAATTTAAAATATCCAAAGGGTATAATCGAATGTATAACAAATTTATTTTCGGGGGTTCATGTATGGCAACATTAACTTTCAAGGAAGGCGAGACTTTCCAGTCCGATAATAAGACGATTTATCAGGTAGCTTCCGGCACCGTGAATATGGCTTATTCAGGTGGTTCCACAAGCATAGAGAAAGGTGGTATGCTTGGCGCTTTGGAGCTCTTTTTACCTGAGCCGTCTTTCACTTATGAAGCTGTCACCGATGTCACTCTTCAGACATTGGCCATTCCCGATATAAATTCTCTGCAGACACAGATCACTGCAAAGCCCAGCATCGCCAAGGCTTTATTTTCCATTGCGCTTAAACAGTTTAATGCCCTCTCAAAGGACTACGAGATGCAGTTCTATGAGGTGGATACCTTATATAATTCCTTAAAGAACGACTATGAGCAGTACGCCACAGTTTGTAAGAACATGGGCGCCGCTCCTTCCGAACCTGAGGAAATGGTGGATTTAAATCCTCCCTTCAGACCTGCTGACATAGCAATCACCGCATTCTATGATCAGTTCCTTCAGGATCCCAACTGTGTACTTTTGCAGGAAGTAGCCAAGAATGCCTGGACCGCTTCCGCTTTCATATATCACCTTGCATATGATTCAACCTTCATCGTTAAGAGCTTTGAAGAGCTGGAAGCATATCATATGCGACTGATTTCCTGCTACATGAGCACCGAGGGAACAGGACTTGTTAACCTGGTTTTAAACACTGCCGGAAAGTTTTCATCCATGACTCCGGAGCTTGATGACCTTCTTAACAACTTAAGATTCTCTCTTACATCTTTAGAATCCGATCCTTGTATGGAGCAGGATTTGTTTGACGATGCCTGCAAGCAGATGGACCTTACAATTGCTTCCCTTTCAGGCGGGCCTTTGCCTGTGGGAATTTCCGATTCAGATGTTGACAATGCAAGTTCAATCTCCAATGCCGAAGCTGAGGAAGGCATTGCCAACTCACTTCAGACCATTCTTAACTACTCCGGTATTCCCCTTGCAGATAAGGATTCGGTATTTGAGAATGTCAGAGCTTTTGAAAAGCTTCCCGACAGAGCTTCAACAGATGATAACGCAAGAAAGATTTGCCGTTCAATCTCATCTGCCTTCAATCAGATTTATGCTTTCTGTGCAAAGAAGGCCGTTGTGGACCCCAATGTTCCCGTTGTAGTTAAGATGTTCTTATACTTTGGCTACATGGACGAGGCGGTTGCCGGAAGAGATATGGCGGTTCAGCTTTATAAGATTGCTGCTGTCCACAAGGCAGACGAGGATTCCAACGTATATCCTTTCTTCGATTGGCTTTGTGCGATTTATCAGGGCAAGAAAGAGCCCTCAAGAAACGAATTCGAGCAGGATTATACAGACAGCATCCACGCCCTTAAGGTAAGCAACAAGATTACCGCAGCCGAGGAGCGTGAGCTTCTTGAGAATCAGCTTAAGAAGGTTGAGTACGAACTTGAGAACGTATTCCCTTCGGTAAACAAGATTACCTACGGACGTATCAGTACATACTGTCCTATTTTCTCCAGCCACAACGTACCTGCTTCACTTTCAAAGTCCATTGTGGAGCATGACAAGGTTGCGGAGATTACAGATTATGTTTTGAGTGTGGACTACTCCGCTTATGCCAGAGAAGTTCTCTACTCCAACCCCAAGATCGGACTTAACAAGGACTTCGTACACATCGATGTACTTCCCGACTTCATCCTTCTTCCAAACGTTGGTGTCAGAGGCGCCATGTGGCAGGAAATCGAAGCCAAGAAGAGAAGCACTCCTTGCCGTATGATGCTTCCCATCTTCTTACTTGGCGAATTAAAGCCCGCCATTCTTAGAATGACCGGCGAGTATCGTTGGGAAATGTGTAAGCGTATTCAGGGCGCGAGATGGAATGACCTTTCAGATCCTTCACTTACCAGCGAATACTTCGATTATGTACAGTTCTATCGTAAAAACAATGACCTCTCCGCTGATGCAAAGGAGAAGATTAAGAATAACCTGGTTCGTGCAAAGAACAACTACAAGGAAATGTTCCTGCTCGACTACCTGTCATGGATTATGTATGAATCCGCCGGCTCACCGAGACTTAACAAGGTTTCAAGAGCCATCGTAGCCAAGTATTGTCCTTTCAAGAAGGAAATCAGGGAGAAGCTTAATTCCAATCCTCAGTTCCAGCCTCTCTTTGAACGCTACAACCACCAGATGTCTCAGGTTAAACACAAATATGAAGTCATCAGGCAGAAGCTTTCAAATGCAGGCATACCCTTCCCTGAAGAACTCGAGAAAGAATGGGAATATCTGGAGAGATAGTTCAATATTTTAATAAAAAAACGCAATATCCTTATAGTTCGTTGTTTCGTTATGAATTATAATTACAATTGTCTTGTGAGAGCAAGACTGCTAATTAGCAATTCCGGAAGAATTCCCCTTTTACACAATCGAAAGCCCTGGAGCTCCCCTCCAGGGCTTTTGATTTGTCAAAAAATATATAAAAAAATCAACGAAACAAAATTGTATTTTTAAAGATTGATTCTTAAGATTATTCCCTTGTCCGAAGCAAGCAAAGATGCCAGCTCCATGGCCTCTTCCGGGGATCCGGTTTCGGTGACGTTAGGATTAATGTCTCTTAATTCACGGGCAAGATCGAATGCGGAAACCGAATCCGCATGACCTGTCAGCTTGCAGGTCAATATCTGAAAGGCTCCCTCAAACAATTCCCCTGCAAAATCCATGTAATCCACGTTTTCTGTAAAGCCAACCACAAATACTCTTGGCTTGCCTGAATGACGCTTCTCCACAGCCTTTAAAAGGTCCTCAGCCTGGGAAGGGTTTATAACAAAGCCCTCGATGGTTCTCTCCTTCGGGGAATACTTACCTACGGCGTACATTGTAGAGGTATTGGATTTTGCCTTAGTGATCTGTTTCTCGGTGAACTTGTAGTCCTTTAGGGATTCAAGGGCATCTTCGCAGCCGCCGTTTACACCCACAAGGAAAACCTCACAGCCCTTAGACTCGCAGTAGCTTCTGGCGAAGTTTAAATCCGCGGTTTCAGTGGCCTCAAAGTCCTTTTTGGATATGGGTTTGCCTTTTATGAGAATTCCGTTTCTGGGATCCTTCTTCCAATATGGCATAAATGCCCCCGATTTGATACCGGCGGCATTTAAAAGTTCTATTGCATATGTAAGTGCTTGTCCTGCACTTATTGTGATTTCTTTCAAGGGACAGGCTCCTTAGTTATCAATATCAGGTATTCCGTCGCCGTCAATATCACCGTTGGCTCCGATATCCACCATGTTAAGAGTTCTTCTCTTGATGCGGGCTGCCTCTGACTGTTTAAGGATATAATCCTTAATCTCTCTGGCCTTTCTGATATTCCTAAGAGCCAGCTGCGGGTTGGTGGTATCACCGGTGTAGCAGGTAACGGTTCCAAGTCCGAAGATCTTCTGCATAAGGGTTCTTGAAAGGGAAACATCCTGAACCTTATACATGTAACAGTCGTTCTCCGTTGACTTAAAGAATCCTGCATCTATGGTAATTACATCTTCCTTGATGTAGTACACAGTGAAGGTGAAAGGCAGGCCCAAAAACAGCCAGCGCTTTCTTTCCTTGTAAACCAGTGTATCGTTCTTGATTTCCATTTATCTTTTCTCCTGATTATTTAAATTCAAGTAATTCCTCGACGGTCTTTCTCTTGGGAGCCTGAGGCGCATCATCGGGATATCCGAGAGGCGTAATTGCAATCAGCTCTCTGTCATCGGGAATTTCCAAAAGCTTAACGATGGAATCCTCATCAAAAATACCCATGATAACGGTTCCGAGGCCCTTCTCATATGCTGCCAGGCAAAAAGCTTCGCCTGCGCATCCTGCGTCATACATCTGCCATGTGGCGCCTCTTCTGTTGGTGGGTGAACCGTCTCTCTCAAGTCCGCTTCGACCCTTGATACCTGTCATGAGAATAGCCCAGGGTGCCTGATCGATAATCGCTCCGTTTCCGGGGAATGATGTAAAACACTCTGTTGCAAGTTTATGTTTGAGTTCGCCTGTTACGGCAATATATCTGATGGTCTGGGAGTGCTTCCAGCTGGGTGCATAGGACGCTGTCTCCACAATCTCTTCGATTAATGCCTTGTCAACGGGCTTATCTGAATACTTTCTGATACTTCTCCTACCCTTAATACATTCGCGTGCTTCCATAAGATACCCTCCTGTGTTGTTAGTTTGAGAATTACGGTAACATGCTATTATTTTAGCATATTAAGGCAGGGGTCGCCACAATATTATACGAAACTTAATACTTCTTCCTTGGGTGCTTTGGCGGGTTCAACGCTTATGGCGTAAAGCACGGGACCAACCTGCTTATAGTCTTCCCAGTACTCTTTTCTGACCTCGGCCTTAACCTTGACCCACTGTCTGTTCTGAAGTTCATTAACCTTATCGTATTTGCAGGCAAAACCTAAAAACGCTATATCTTCCGCACAACAGGTCATAACCTGTCTGCCGGGAACAAAGAATCCGCCGGGAGCGTCCTTTGGAATCATAACCTGAGCAAGATATGTGATTTTCTTTCCAACATATCTGTCAAGGTGATCAAGGGCGTCAAGATACCATATTCCGTATCCTTCCTCGGTCAAATCTATTTCATCCTGCTTCAAATCAAAGGGCAAATCGTCCTCGAAGATAGTGCTGATTTCGCCCTGAGCATCCTCAAAGATAATCTCTGCCTTCTGGTTTACTGCCTTAATGTTACGTCTGTAGACTGCCAGTTCTTCATCAAGTCCGTCGCAGCGGTTAAAGATAATCATCTCGGAATTTCTTACCTGCTCTGCCACCATGGACTTCATGTTGGTGTAGTAGGTGGGGAAGGTTGCCGCATTGATGGTTGTTATCTGCTGCTCAAGGCTCCAGAAGAAGGGCAGCTTGATGTTCTTGGGATTCCACATGCCGTTGAACTCAATAATGATTCTCTCGGGTCTGTGCTTCTTCTCAAGTTCTGTAAGGTGCTCCGGATTGAAGTCTTCCTCATTTTCAATTATTTCAATTTCGGTTCTTGAATTGGCCAGAATGTTTTCGTCGTACTCTACTTCGCCCTCCTCACAAAGGAACAACAATGTTGTTCCCTTAACCTGGAAGTAGGGCTGCTGCAAAGTATACTGAATAAACTCTGTCTTGCCGCTCTCCAAGAATCCGTTAATCATGTAAACCGGTTTCATTTTGTTACCTCTGATTATTGTGCCTCAATTATTTGGCAAAAAGCTCTTCAAGCTTGTCCTCGTTAAGTTTGGATCCGATTACGCAGAACTTACCTGTAACCTGTGGAGCTCCAACTCTTACATCGCTCTCTTCGGGAACATAGTCAAAGTAAATCCATTCGCCGTTTTCTGAAGGAACCATGCCCTTTGCTCTAAGAACTAAGCCGTATACACTTCTGTCCAGCTCGCCAAGGATGTGCTCGATGTCTTCCTTGGAGTACTTGGCGGGAGTCTCAAGGCCCCAGCTTGTGAATACTTCATCTGCGTCATGACCGTGATGGTGATGATGATGGTGATGCTCGTGGTCATGATCGTGATCATGGTGACAGCAGCATTCCTCGTCGTCATCGTCGTCATCATCGTCATGGTGATGGTGGTGATGATGGTGCTCATGTTCGTCATCGTCATCATCATCGTCGTCGTGATGGTGGTGGTGATGGTGCTCATGCTCGTCATCGTCATCATCATCGTCGTCGTGATGGTGGTGACAGCAGCACTCCTCATCGTCGTCATCATCGTCATCGTGGTGATGGTGATGATGCTCTTCTACTTCATGGAGGAGGTCTTCCTCCATCTGATTCTTGCTCTCTATGGTAGCGAGGATATCCTCTCCCTTAAGGTCATCCCAAGGGGTTGTGATAATTGTTGCATGATCGTTGTGTTCCTTAATCATAGCAACAACCTCTAAGAGTTTCTCCTCTGTCATATCCTGGCTTCTGCTTAAGATAATTGTGCCTGCAGCCTCAATCTGGTTAACGAAGAACTCACCGAAGTTCTTAAGATACATCTTGCACTTCTTGGCATCAACAACAGCTACAGCTGAGTTAAGAACAACTTCCTTGCCGCTGTCCACCTTCTGAACTGCCTTGATAACATCGGAAAGCTTACCTACACCTGAGGGCTCGATAAGAATTCTGTCGGGCTCATATGTGTCCAAAACTTCCTTTAAAGATGCACCGAAATCACCAACAAGTGAGCAGCAGATACATCCGGAGTTCATCTCCTTGATCTGAATGCCTGCCTCCTTTAAGAATCCGCCGTCCACGCCGATTTCGCCGAACTCGTTTTCTATGAGAACTACCTTCGTTCCTGCCAAAGCTTCCTTTAAGAGCTTCTTGATAAGAGTAGTCTTACCTGCTCCTAAAAAGCCTGAAAAAATATCAATTTTTGTCATCTCTTCTTCTCCTTCTTTCATTTTCCTACTTTATATAAAATGATTTGTTTCTTCTAATAAGTTGTAAGCAGAACTGTAAGCCGGGTTATGTCGAGAACGATCATCTATCTAGGACTGCCGTTACCGACAGCCTCAAGCGACTTACCTGGGAACGGGCAGGGCACCCATAGTTCCCTATTTGTCTTGCTTCGGATGGGGTTTACACAGCCACCTTTGTTACCAAAGGTGCGGTGGTCTCTTACACCGCCATTCCACCCTTACCGGTAAAACCGGCGGTTTCTTTTCTGTTGCACTGGCCTGGGAGTCACCTCCACCGGACGTTATCCGGCATCCTGCCCTGTGAAGCCCGGACTTTCCTCACCCCCGCACGCGGGGCCGCGATCGTTCATCCTGCTTACAACACAGAGATTTTAACACTACAGGGGAAGATTTGCAACCGTGTTCACTTTTGAGATTTTCTTTGCAAAAATGATATAAAGACATTATACTGATAGGGATGTATTTTATTGAGAGGACAGAATTTTTACATGGGAAAAAAGATAGTTAGAATACTGATAATATTATTAATACTTACTCTCGGAGGAGCAGGAATTTTCTTCGTATTAAACATGGATAAGCTGGAGTCTTTAGGCTCATCCGATAAGGAAATCGAGCTCACCGAAGAGCAGCTTGTAACCGCTAAGGAAATTGCAACGGTTACCAAGGATTACAAAATCCCTTCACCCACTCCTACGCCTCCTCCCTTTGAGGAATACGACATCAGACTTATGGCAGTCGGCGATGACCTTCTTCACATGGGCGTCATCAACTCAGGCGTACAGGAAGGCGGCGGATACAACTTCGACCACCTTTACACCGGTATTGCAGATGCCCTTGATATGTGTGATATCAAGATCATCAACCAGGAGACCATCTTTGGCGGAAACGAGAAGGGTGCTTCAGGATATCCTTCATTCAACTCACCTACTGAAGTGGGTGATGCCCTGGTTAAGGCAGGATTCAATGTTATCCTTGCAGCAACCAACCACGTAGCCGATATGGGCGTTGACGGAATGAAGAACGCTTACGCGTACTGGCAGACACAGCCCGATGCTCTTTTGTGCGGTCTCTACGACGGAACAGAGCCCACAGAGCCCAGAATCCCCATCATCGAGGTGGAGGGCTTCAAATTCGCAATCTTAAACTACACATACAGCTGTAACATGGCTTCACTTCCAAACGGATTCGAGAACTACTTCGGAACCCTTTGTCCCTGGGACGGTTCCAGAATGCTTGACTTCAACAACATCCGCCAGGAAGTCCTTGACGACATCGCCCTTGCCAAGACCATGGCCGACATCGTCATCGTTTGCCCTCACTGGGGAATTGAGTACACCACCACACCCACCGATGTGGAGAAGCAGATGGCTCTCGCCATCACAGAAGCAGGTGCAGACCTTATTATAGGTACACACCCTCACGTTCCTCAGCCTGTAGAAGTTATCGAATCCCCCAACGGAAACAGATGTCTTTGCTACTACTCACTCGGAAACTACGTATCCACTCAGCAGCAGGACATCACAATGCTTGAGGAAATGGCATGGGTAGTCTTCCACGTAACCGAGGACGGCATCTACCTTGACGAGCCCCGTTGCGGTGTAATCCCCATGGTTGACCACTACACCTACGGACCCTTAAAGTTCCAGAAAGTATACTACCTTGCTGACTACGATCAGGACCTTGCTTCACAGCACGGAATCCTTGGCTGGGGTGGCGTCAACTTAAGCGTCGACAAGCTCAACGAATACACCGAGCAGATCATGGGCAATTACCGCATGGACCGCCCTGCTCTCGACTTCGTCCACAAATAAGGTGCAAGTGGGGACAGGCCCCAATTGCACGGTGCAGATGGGGACAGGCCCCAACTGCACCATATCCTCATTTTGCACATTCGAGCACAGAAAAGGTGCCGATTCATATGTCATAGAGACCCTTCGCAGGGCGTTCCTACTTAGCGAGGTATTTTCGAGCTTAGTAGGGCTACGCCCGGAGTGGAGCGGGAGCGCGTCTCGAGACATATGAATCGGCACCTTTTATGTGCGACACTTTGTTGGTGCAATTGGGGCCTGTCCCCACTTGCACCTAAATGCGTTTGGATTTTTGGGTGAGCTTGAGGATCTTCTCGGCGAGCTCGTCGGAGTCCTCCCCCTTCTTCATTCTCCATACCCAGTTGTCGGGGCAGAGAATGCTGGGTCTGTTCATTCGGCCTTCGGCGCCAATCTTAAGGTAGTCCTGCATCTGGGCCATGAACAAATCTGCTTTACTCTCCATGCCTGCCTTAATGATGGCATCACAGATGTCGTCAGTCTTTTTGAGCTTCAGATACTTTCTGATGAACTTGACACACTTGGGATCGATTCTCTCGCTCCACTGAAGAAGTGTCTCGTTATCGTGAGTGCCTGTGTAGCAAACGCAGTTTTCTGTGTAGGCATCGGGAGTGTACTCATTGGGCTCGGTGTTATCGAAGCCAAATTCCAGAACCTTCATTCCGGGGAAGCCGGAGTCTTTCTGAAGCTTCTTAACTGCAGGTGTAAGAAAACCCAAATCCTCTGCAATAAAGGAAACATCGGGCAGTTCCTTCTTTATGGTATTAATCAGTGCTTTGCCGGGGCCCTTTACCCACTTGCCGTTCTCTGCGGTTTCATCGCCGAAGGGAATAGCCCAGTAGCTTTCAAGGCCTCTAAAGTGGTCGATTCGAACCACGTCAAAGAACTGTGCTGTCTTCTTAAGTCTCTTAACCCACCAGCTGAACTTATCTTCCTTCATCTTTGCCCAGTCGTAGATGGGATTGCCCCACAGCTGACCGGTCTTTGCAAAAGCATCAGGAGGACATCCTGCCACAACCACAGGATTGAGTTTCGCGTCAAGCTGATAGTTTGAAGGACATGACCATACGTCCGCTGAATCGTATGGAACGTAGATGGGCACATCACCGATAATCTTTATGCCGTTCTCGAAAGCGTGACGGCGAAGGAATGCCCATTGCTTTGAGAATTCGTACTGGATAAACTTCTGGAATTCAATAGCGCTTGCGTGCTCTCTTCTGGCTTCTTTTAAAGCCTTCTCTTTTCTGAGTCTGATGTCGCTTGGCCACTTACTCCAGGGAGCAAATTTATAGTGGTGTTTCAATGCCATGAAGAGGGCAAAATCTTCAAGCCACCACTTCTCTTCTTCAATGTAATTTTGATATGCAAGATTTGTGGTCTTCTCAAATCTGTTGTAGGCGGTAAACAAAATCTCTATACGGTGCTCAAACATTACACCGTAGTCAACTCTTGAGGGATGAGCATCCTGTCCCCAATCGTATTTGTTGATTTCGCTTTGTTCCAAAAGTCCCTCATTCTTAAGAATATCAAAATCAATAAGGAAAGGGTTGCCTGCATAGGTTGATAAACCCTGATAAGGCGAATCACCGTAGCCCGTAGGGTTGATTGGCAAAAGCTGCCAGCAGGTCTGTCCCGCCTTTTTCAGGAAATCTACATACTCATAGGCTTCACGTCCCATGGTGCCTATGCCGTATGGTGAAGGCAGTGATGAAATGTGCATTAGAATTCCGCTCTGTCTCATAGCAATCTCCATTCCATAAATTATATTTTCTTTACACTTTGTCTCTCATCCAAAGTAAAGGGAATAAATTCGTGTCTTGTTTTGCCTTCGTTTTCAAGGCAATCAACCAGTATCTCACAGCTTCTGTCACAGATTTTGTCTATGCTTTGCCTGATGGTTGTAAGCTTCGGGCAAAAATAGGCTCCGATGGGAATACCGTCATATCCGATTACAGATACATCTCCCGGTACTGAGAGGCCTGCATCGCTTATGGCCGAAATGGCTCCAATGGCCATAACGTCCGCAAGAGCAAATACTCCGGTTACCTTTTTATCGCTCTTAAGAAGCTTCTTCATGGCCTCGTATCCTGCTTCAAAGGAATATCTTCCTCCCACGCAGGGACCGAAGTCCTTCTTCTTAATACCGAATTCCTCCTGAGCCTTCTCCCAGCCAAGGCGCCTTTGAGTGGATGTGTCAGAACCTACGGTTCCGCCTAAAAGAGCAATGTTTCTGTGGCCCTTCTTAAGAAGGAACTCCACTGCTTTCTTTGCGCCCTCGGTATCATCAGTTGAGACGCTTGAAAGATTCTCAAAGCCCCAGTCGCCTGCATGGTTTGTCACCAAAACGGCCGGAATCTTAATGCGGTCAAAACCCTTCTCAAAGTTTTCCTTGTTACCCCCAAGTATCAAAAGTCCAATGGCCTTCTTCTCAAGGCATACCTGTCTTGCTCTTGTAACCTCATCAGCTTCCTCATCCACGTACTCGGTAATCAGGGTATATCTTGTCTCCCTGAAATACATCTGAATGCGCTGAACCATCACAGGGAAAAGCTCATTAAAAGTACCCTTTACGACGATGATGATGTTCTCGCTCTGCACCGTCTTAAGGTTCTTGGCGCTGACATTGAGGATAAATCCGTGTCTGTCCACCGCCTCCATAATGGTTTTTCTGGCTTTTTCACTTACATTTGGGTGATTGTTTAGAACCCTCGAAACCGTTCCGATGGAATATCCGGTTTCTTTGGCAATGTCTTTAATAGTCATGCTTTTTCTCCCACAAAATAAAGTCTATCACACATTTGGAAACGTTTCAATATGTCTGAAAAAATAAAGGAGAGGCCTTAGCCTCTCCTAAAATTCCTCTTCTTCAGGTTTGAGATAATCCATAACTATTTCTTCTTCGGAGAAATGGTATTTTACCCCGTAAATCTCCTGATATTCTTCGTGTCCCTTGCCGATAAAAGCCACTAAATCTCTTTCCTTGCAATGGTCCAGTAAATACCTTATTGCCGCTGCTCTGTCCATGATAATCTTGTACTCACCTTCATGAACATTAAGGCCCTTTATTATATCCTGGTTGATGGACTCGGGATTCTCAAATCTGGGGTTATCGGTGGTCAGTATGGTAAGATCCGCATACTTTCCTGCCATAAGTCCCATGTCGTAACGCCTCTGTGCAGGCTTGTTTCCGCCGCCGCCAAACAATACAATCAAACGATTTGGCTTATATTCCGAAAGCATCTTTAAGATGCTCTCCATGCTAAGTGCGTTGTGGGCATAGTCAATAAGGAAGGTTCCCTTTTCAGGGGGAACGGGAAGAACCTGTACACGTCCCTTAACCCTTACTTCGCTCAAAGCCTCCTTGGCCTGCTCGAAGGTAACGCCCATTCCCTGGGCAATTGCCATGGCTACAAGTGCGTTTTCCACGTTGAAAATTCCGGGCATCTGTAAAAGGACGTCGCCGTTATATAATCCCGAAACCTTGTAGGTTACGCCGAATTTGTTGCCCTCCCAGATTTCCTTAACGTCCGATGCCTTAAGGTCGGCATCCTTACTCGTGGAAACCAGTTTAATATCTCTGACCTCATCGGAGTCCTTGGCTGCCTTTATGAATTCCTCGGAGTAATCGCCGTCGAGATTAACAATGGCATGTCTGGTCTGGTTGAAAATCATGAGCTTGCATGCCTTGTACTCCTCAAAGGATGAGTGTTCGCCGGGACTTACGTGATCAAGTGAAAGATTTAGGAATGCGCCGAAATCGAACGTGATTCCGTCGGTTCTGTGAAGCTTGAAGCCCTGGGATGAGGCCTCCATTACAATCGTATCGCATCCTGCTTTCTTCATTCTTGCAAAAAGCGACTGCAGCTCGAATGACTCCGGAGTTGTATTTTTAAGCGGTATATGCTTGGTTCCAACGAATGCTCCCATGGTTCCGATAAGACCAACCTTATGTCCGGCGGTTTCAAGGATTTTCTTTACCATGAAAGATGTGGTGGTTTTGCCCTTGGTTCCGGTTAAGGCAATGAGTTTCATATCCTTTGCGGGATTTCCGAACCACGAAGCCGCAATTGCTGACAAAGCCTTTCTTGTATCGGGAACCTGAACAATGGTCTGAGCGTCAAAAGGCGGCAGGTCTTCAACAACAATGGCCGCCGCGCCCTTTTCCAAAGCCTGTAGCGCATACTGATGGCCATCGGATTCGAAGCCTCTCATGCACACAAACAAGCTTCCCTTTGTAACCTTTCTGGAGTCGTAAACCACATCGGTTATTTCAATGTCGTCATCTCCGTTTACATACAAAACTTCTGCATTTTCAAGTAAATCACGTAAAATCATACAATGCACCTCCAAATTAAGGTTATTTATCGTAAAACACGCCTTCGTACACCACGTACGAGGGACCTGTCATATGTACCTTGCCCTCTTCATCCCACAATACCTTAAGGGGTCCTCCGATTTGCTCAACCGTAACTTCCCTGTCCGTAAGGCCTAAGATGTTGGCGATTACCGCTGAAGAACAGCACCCGGTGCCACAGCCTATGGTCTCTCCGGTGCCTCTCTCCCATTCTCTCATCTTTATGGTCTTTCTGTCGAGAATCTGGATGAATGAAACATTAGTCTTTTTAGGAAAAAGCTCAGTAAATCTCTCAATTGCCGGCCCGTATTTCTCTACTTCGAAGCTGTCGGTATCATCCACAAAAACCACTGTGTGAGGGTTGCCCCAGGACACTGAGGAGATTCTGAAGTTTTTGCCAAGGATAGATACTTCCTTATCGATAAACTTCTCCTCCGTGGTATTCACGGGGATCTTTGCGCTTTCAAGAACCGGTTCCCCGATACAGGCGCTTATATTGACCACCTCGCCGTTTTCCACGAAAAGGTCCACCACCTGGTCACCACCGAGGGTCTCGATGATAAGGTGAGTCTTGTCCGTGAGGTGATGATAGTAAACGAACTTCGAAAGGCTTCTTAAGGCGTTTCCGCACATTTCCCCCTCCGTTCCGTCGGGGTTAAACATGCGCATTCTGAAATCGCAGCGCTCGGACTCGCAGATAAGCACCAGTCCGTCGGAGCCGATTCCGAAATGTCTGTCGGAAACCTTTCTTGCCAGTTCATTCGGATTATCAATTTTCTGGTCTATGGCGTTTACGTACACGTAATCATTGCCGTAGGCCTGCATTTTGGTGAATTTTATTTCCATACGTTAATCTCTCTGAAAGCCTAAGGCTTAGCCAAGGGCCTGTGCCAAATCCTCGATAATGTCCTGAGGGTCTTCAATACCGATTGAAATTCTGATGAATCTCTCGTTGATACCAAGTTTCTCTCTGACATCCGGAGGAGTCGACTCATGAGTCTGGGTAAGAGGATAGGTAACCAGAGTTTCCGTTCCTCCAAGGCTTTCTGCGAAGAGAATCATCTTTACGTTTGAAAGAAGATTCATTGCGGTCTCCTCTGAATCAAGCTCAAAGGAAATCATTCCGCCAAAGCCTGTGGTCTGCTTCTTGGTAATCTCGTATCCGGGATGATCCTCGAAGCCTACATAGTAAACCTTCTTAACCTTGGGGTGCTTTCTTAACCAGTTGGCAACCTCGTAGGCATTTGAAGTGTGCTTCTGCATTCTTAAAGGCAGTGTCTTGATACCTCTTATAACAAGCCATGAGTCGAAGGAAGCAAGTCCGTTTCCTCTTGACTTCATCTCGTGCTCAAAGTGCTCTCTCTGCTCCTCTGTTGTACAAACCACAAGTCCGCAGACAACATCGTTGTGTCCGCAAAGATACTTGGTTCCCGAATGAACAACCAAGTCTGCGCCAAGCTCGATGGGGCGCTGATAGTAAGGAGTTAAGAATGTGTTGTCAACCACCATGATGGCACCGTTTGCGTGAGCCATATCTGCAAGAGCCTTAATGTCTGCCACATGCATCATGGGGTTGGTAGGTGTTTCTACGAAGAACATGGCGGTATTGGGCTTCATTGCTGCTTTTACCACATCAAGATCACTCATATCAACGTAGGTAAATTCGATTCCGAAGGGAGTGAAGATCTCGTCACAGATACGGAAAGTTCCGCCGTAAATATCATCTGACAAAAGCACATGATCTCCCTTTTTGAGAAGGGCAAATACGCACATGTTGGCAGCCTGTCCGCTGGAAAATGCGAAACCTGCAAGGCCACCCTCAAGAATGGCTATTGTTCTCTCAAGCTCCTGTCTTGTGGGATTAAGGAGACGTGAGTAGTTATATCCTGTAGACACTCCAAACTTTCTGTGTCTGAAGGTTGCTGTCTGGAAAATGGGGAAGCTTACGGCTCCCGTCATGGGGTCGCATCCCAAAGCTCCGTGAACAGCCTTGGAGTCAAATCTCAGATTCTCTTTCTTGTCATAATCATCGTAGTAACATTCATTTATCATGGATATTCCCTCCTGATGGTTTATTCGCTGTAGAATGATTTCATTGCTTCTATAAGGTTGTAAACGTCCTCGGTGCCTGCAGTCTCAAGGCAAGAGTGCATTGCAAGCTGAGGAAGACCGATATCAACTGAATCAATTGAAACATGAGCAGTTGAAATGTTGCCTAAAGTACTTCCGCCGGGTAAATCCGATCTGTTGTGATAGGTCTGGAAAGGAACCTTTGCCTTCTTGCACCAGTCCTTCATCTTTGCGGCAGAAACGGCATCTGTCGCGTATTTCAGTGAGCCGTGATACTTGATAACAATTCCGCCGTTTAAGAAAGGACGGTTTGTGGGATCGGCTTTCTCCGGGTGATTGGGGTGAACCGCATGAGCATTGTCCGATGAAATAAGGAAGCTGCCCGCTATCTTTCTGGTCAAATCCTCCGCATCTCCTTCAAGAGCGATCTCGATTCGTCTTAAGTTATCTTCAAGGAAGGTGGAGTCGGCACCCTGCTTGGTTCCGCTTCCGATTTCCTCATTGTCAAATACTACGCAGACATTGATGTAATCCTTAGGCTCTGCATTTATAAGACCAACCATGCAACCATATGCTGAGTGAAGGTCATCAAGTCTGGGGGAATAAATCATCTCATCGTTGGGGCCAAGAAAACCGCCTGCTGTTCTTGGATATAGGAATAAGTCGTGGCCGTAAATCTCTTCAGCCTTAACTCCTGCTCCCTTTGCAATAAGTTCCATGAAGGAACCTGCTTCACTGCCAAGAGCATATAAAGGAGCCAGGTCTGTCTGAGCGTTGTACTCCTTGCCCTTATTTATCTCTCTGTCCATATGAATGGCAAGATTTGGAATGATTAACAGGTCTTTCTTGATATTGACCAACTTAGTCAACCACTTGTTTTTCACCTTGCAAACCACTCTTCCGGCTACGGATAAGGGTCTGTCAAGCCAAGGGGAATCAATCATTCCGCCGTATTTCTCAACGTTTAATTTGATGTAGTGATTCTCTGCCACGATCTCAGGATTCTCTTTAATCTTAAAACAGGGAGAATCTGAATGAGCTGCAGATATGTGATAGCCCTGGACCTTGGTCTTTGGAACCACGAAGGCTAAGATTGATGAATCATTTCTTGTAACAAAGTACTTTCCGCCCTTTGCCACTTTATATTTATCTGTTTCCTTAAGTTCACAAAAGCCTGCTTTCTTAAGCATTTCCGCTAAGTTTGCCACTGCGTGGAAACATGTGGGGCTCTCTTCAATGAACTTCAAAAGTTTCTTAGAACTGTCGGTATATTTGGACATAATTTCACCCTCCTACGTCTTAGTATACACGCCATTATTTCAAAGAAAAAGGCTATATTGTGCTTTCTTTATTCGAAATAGTGCTGTATACTGGATATATATTCATTCCAAGTGGCATAATTTGCCCTTTTGGGCACGCTCTCGCTTATATTCGTAGCGTAGCCACACTAGGCTCGTGGAAAACCTCGCCAAGTGTAGACGCACGAATAAAGCCCGCAAGAGCAAATTATGCCACTTGGGATTCGAAAAAAACAGGTATTGGAGCATATATGGATAAGAATAAAGAAAGCAGTCCGGATGGATACTTGAGGGAAGAATTCAGGCTGTTTCATATCGAGACGCCGCTAGATCATGAAATCAGCTTCCACTATCATGACTTCCACAAAATATTTATCTTGATTTCCGGAGATCTTGAATACTGGATTGAGGAGAAAAGGTATGAATTAAAGCCCCTTGACGCAGTGATTATTCCTGCGGGAACCCTGCATAGGCCTGTAGTTAAGCCGGGCTCAGAATATAAGAGAATTATCATCTATATTTCCAATGATTTCTTTGTTAATGAGAATAAGGGATTGTTTGAATGCTTCTCAGCTGTGCAAAGTGACCGTTCGCATTTGATAAGATTTATAAATCCCAATAGCTCAGAGATTTCGGAATTGATTCCCAGAATTATAGCAGACGAGGAGATGGGTAATGATTATGGTGCCGAAATAATTAAGCGCCTTCGAGTTACTGAATTATTGGTCCTTCTGAATCGAGCCCTCAAAAGTAATCAGGCAAGCTATACTGCTCTGTCCTCCTCAAACAAAACCGTAGAGCAAATCCGTGACTACATCGACTCCAACCTCACAAGGGACCTAAACATCGATACCATCGCCGGGGTTCTGTACCTGAACCGTTCCTACATCATGCATCTATTCAAGCAGGAGACGGGAACCACTATAGGGAATTACATTACTGAGAAGCGAATGTTTTTGGCAAATAAATATATAAAAGAAGGCCACCCCAAAGGGGAGGCCTCATTGATGGCTGGTTTTCCCAGTTATTCAGCTTTCCACTACGCTTATAACAAAGCTTCCGTATCAAGAAGAATCGGTGCGGAGTAGTTCTATTCCTTCTTTACCACCTTGTTTCTTCCGGTTTCCTTGGCTTCGTACAAAGCCTCGTCGGCTCTTTTTACGAAGGATTCCGAGTCGTCCGCGGGCTTCGATACAGTGACACCGAAGCTCATGGTTATGTGCTGCACCGTCACGAAGCAGTTTCTTTCAATGGCACTTCTTAGCTTTTCGGCAAAAGCAGCGGCTTCCTCCAAACCTGTCTCAGGCAGGATACAGATGAATTCTTCACCGCCCCAGCGACCGAATACATAAGAGGGTTCCAGATTATCCTTGATAACCTCAACTGTGGCACGAAGCACCAAGTCACCCACGTCGTGGCCATAGTTATCATTGACTCGCTTAAAGTGGTCAATATCCATGAAAATAAGGGATGAACGTGTGTCATTTGCCACATCCATCTTAAGAACATCTGTAAGCTTGTTCTCGAGCTCCCATCTGTTATATATCTTGGTCAGGCGGTCTGTGTAGGCTATCTGGCCAAGTTCTGTATTTAGAGATGTCAGCTCCTCAGAGGTTCGCTCCAAAAGATTCAGGATTCTGTCCATAAAGGGAAGGAATTCTTCTCCTCCCGATGCGCCTGCCTCATCTTCAAGGAAGCCTATATGAGATCTGATTTCATCTTCTGCGCCGTCTCTCTCGGTAAGTCCCACTGCCACAAGGGAGCTGTTTAAGGCTCCGCCCGCTCTGTCGGGAGTAATGAAAATCTCTGCGATTCCAACTGACATGGATGCGTTAGGGGCGATATCGAAGTATTTTTCCGTATCACCTGCTGCCCTGTCCTTTAAAAGTCTTACCCTGTTGGCACATTCGAAAAGGAACACAGCCTCCGGCTTAAAGGCTGAAAGCCTCTTTACGGATTTCTCCATGATTTTGAATAAGTTGTCGGGAGTTCCGTAGGCTAATCTGAATTTCTCGCCTCTGGTTACATCGGAGGTAAAGATGATGGCGCCGTCTTCCCTGCTTCCTGAAGGAACTCTTGCCACCACGCATTGACCTTTGTGGAAGACCAAAGGGAATTCACAGGTGTTTCGCATAAACTGGCTGCCGGGTTTAACCCCAAGATATTTGGAGTAAACCTCCACCGCGGGCTTGTGATTTACTGTAGTAATGATGTTGTCACCTTCGGTTCCGGTGACAGTCATCTCCACCCCGACTTCCTTAAAGCCAAAGCAGTTGTCCATGTAATAATGCAGGGACTTGCCCGCAAAAATAACCGCTACAATACCTTTCTCATAAACCCTTTGGCCGTAAACTTTAGGCGTATTGCCGGCTCTCATGTTTCTGCCGGCTCTGGCTCCAAACATAGGCAAACCGTGATGCCTGAACTCTCGGACGAAGGGGTGCATAATTGCGCTGCCGCAGGAGTAGCTGACCTGAATGCACTTGGCGTCAGCTATATTGGCCAGCTGCTTGCTGATAAGCAGTCCGGCCTCAAAACCTGTGGCATTTTGCATGTCAAAGTCCATCTGGTAAAGTGCGGTGTCTTTAAAATACGTTACATTTAATTCAATCTGATTGTCTTTGTTCTCATATTCCACATCGGAAATATTGGCTGCAGTCATACCTATAAGACAGGCTTTGGAGCATTGTGCATTGATAAAATCCACAATTTTCTCATCATCCGAATCCACCTTAGGGTTGTTTAATTGCAAAAGAACGCCGGCGGCGTTTTTGTATTCGTCGCTGGCGTTGATTTCTTTTACGATTCGGGTCAAATCTTCAAAAGTATGAAACAGATACTCTCTCTGAATCATTTGTGCCCTCCCTTATTATGGGTATGTGCTGTTGTGAATTATGAAGAACTTGATGTTGTAATCATTGCTGTGGTTGATACTGTGCATGCGATGGCCATCATCTGTACTGCAATGATTGTATTGATAATGCTGTTGATGGCGGTTCCGGTCTGGCTCTCGGTAACTTCCTTAGCGTAGCTGCTAAGAACCAAAGCCACAGAAATAAGATTTCTGAATCCGCCTCCTACGTAGAGGTTTCCAAGTCCCTTGGTTTTTCTTAAAAACTCGCTGACTTCCTTGATTTCAATAACCACGTCTTCGAAGTCCTCGTCCCTAACAACCTGGGCAAAGGAACCTACGCAGGGAATTCCGTAGTATTCGAATTTAACCTTATGCTTTCTTAATTTCTCGTAAGTTTCAACTGCTTTTGAGCACTTGCCCTCCACTTCTCCGTCGAAAGAAGCCAGGATGCAGGCAATTGCCTGTACGTTGTTCTTCGTATAGAACTTGCCCTTAAGCGCCTTGAAGCACTCCTCACTCTCGTTTACGATATCGAAAGTTTCCTTTTCGGTAAGGGCCATCATTACGCAGTTGATAATGTCGTCATATGATGTAAGAAGGGGATGCTCGTCCTTAAGTCCTCTGTAAATCTCTTCGGTTCTTCTTAAGATTGCATCTACGTCCCCGTCTTTGGTATTTCTGTAAAGAAGAGTTGCTGCGGCAGCGTCATAATCGGCGCCCTTGGTAATCTTTCTGAGCTCTTTGAAATCGTTGCTGATTTTCTCAAGAGCTGCCAAAGGGTCTGTCTCCTCAGCAAGTACTGCTGCCACCATCTGTCTGGTGGATGTAAGGTTCACGTTAAAGAGACCTCTGCAGTTCTTTCTCATGAGGGTCTTCATTTCCTTGACCTTCTCCACAGTTACCTCAGTTTCATAAGACAAACGGGTCAGGGCAAATGTGGAAGCTGCCATGCTTCCGTCCCAGGCGTAAGCCTTCTTGGCCGCAGCGAAATCTCTTGCAAACTTTTCTGCGACCTTTTTTGTTGTTTCCTTCATTTTGGGTTATACTCCTTTAAATAATTTTGTTACCCTTTTTGTCATACCAGAATCTTCCGTCCGTAAGGATTCGATCCTCATCGTTCTTGATTCTTTTTATGTAGTCGTTCAGATCCTTTAAGGGGGTTCTGAAGGCTACTCCGCCGCCGTCAAGGTCGGTGGAATGCTGGTCACTTCCTGCAGTTCCGGGAAGGTTATTGTCGTTGGCAAGCTTGACTGCCTTCTCGTTCCAACAGCTCCTATCGTCTGCAGGGTCATCAGAAAGGTGACCGGAGTTGAACATCTCGATACCGTCAACGTATTTCTCATACGTACAGATTTCTTTGATGTAATGGGCTTCCCTGTAGGGGTGAGCCTGAATAACCATACCGCCTACCGAATGGATAAGGTCGCAAAGTTCAGGAACATCTGCAGTTTTAATCTCAGGGTGCTTCTTCATCCAATCGATTGTAAAGCCGTAAAGCAGGAAGTCGTGGCCTCCGTGCAAAGTTGCCTCAATGCTTAAAAATACAGGAAGGCCTATCTTGTCGCCCTCTTCTTTTGCGATGAAGTAAGGCTTAAAAAAGGTGTCAATCCACTCTTCCCATGGAAGGTTCGGGTCCACAGTAGTATTTCCTCCCCAGTTGTGGTCCGAAACCACGATGCCCGAATATCCTGCCTCCTTATAGGCTCTTACCATGTCCGCAGCTTTGCTGCTGGCGCATCTGCTGGATTCCGCCGTGTGCATGTGAGTCTCGTAAAGATAGGGATACTCGGACCTCAGTTCTTCAATTGTCATTTCCTCTTTTACCTCTGTTTCTAAATATTACTTAGGATGCCTCCCATACCATTCCTTTGCCCCTGGTGTAGTTTCTCGTTTCATCCAAAGGCATGGGTTTACCAAAGTAATAGCCCTGGGCGCGCACACATCCCACTTTCTTGAGGAATTCGTAATGCTCTTCGGTCTCAACTCCCTCTGCCAGGGGTGCAAGACCCATTCCTCTTGCGCCATTTATTATATACTCCATAAGCTTTCTTGTCTTGGGATTCTTATCATAATTTCTAAGGAACACAAGATCCAGCTTAAGTACATCGAAACTGTAATCGGCAAGGGTATTAAGTGATGAATAACCGCTGCCGAAATCGTCGAGCCATATTTTATAACCGAGATTTCTCATCTGGTCACACTCAAGTCGAATATAGCCAACGTTGTCGTTTAAGGCACTCTCGGTAATCTCGATATCAATCATGTTTCTGGGGAGCTCATACTCCTCTCTCTTTTCCTCAAGATGTCCGAAGATATCGCAAAGCTCGAAATCCAGTCTTGAGATGTTGATTGATACGGGAACCACAGGCTCCCCTGCATCTTTAAGTGCCTTGTAATCCTTGCAGACGTGCTCGATTACATATTTGTCCACCAGATGAATCAGGTGAGACTGCTCCAATGTCTCGATAAAGTCCGCAGGTGAAAGGGTTCCGAAGGTGGGATCAATCCAGCGGACCAAAGCTTCATATCCGCAAATCTCACCGGTCTTCACCCTTATAACAGGCTGATAGTAAACCTTTATATATTCTTTCTCGATTGCCTCGTCAATGTGGTCCAAAACATACTGCTGTTTTCTTAGGCCGTCACGAAGCATATCATCATATACGCAATAGCATCTGTCGTGTCTGTGCTTAATACTGTTGCAGGCAAGACGGGCATGGTCGCAGGCAAGGCCCACTTCTATAACTCTGTCGTCAATGTAGTAGATGCCCGCTTTTACACGAACTCTCTTATTGGTCTCCTTGGCGTTGAGGATTCTCTTGTAGATTTCCTCCACCCTGCTGATAACCATGGACCTTTCACATGTGGCACATGCAACAAAGTGGTCATCGGAAAATCTTGAAACAATGGCCTCAGGAAAAACATTTGATATCGCATTAGCCATATCACAAAGGATTTCATCTCCGACTTTGAAGCCGTAGCGCTCATTGAAGGTTTTGAAATTGGGTATGTCAAAGTGAATTATGCTTATATCAAGCCTTCTTCCCTTAGGAGAGGCAAGCAGTTTTTGCACCTGCTGATAGAAGAAGGGCATGTTGAAAAGGCCCGTCAGTGCGTCTGTGGCATGGCTGGTGGCAAGAACCTCCGCTTCCGCGTAGGAGTTCCTGCTGGTGTTGTAGTACTCGTTCTCATCAACATCGGCAATGAATACGTAGTAGAAGCTCTTTCCGTTGTCCCAGTGAAGGAGATGGCCGAAATCCTCAACGTACCTTTCTTCGCCACCCTTGGGAATAATTCTGTACCTGACGTAGTCGTGTCTTTTGTCCACGGCCTTGGTCTGTGCCAGAATCAGGTTCTGTACCTTGCTAAGGTCATCAGGATGAATCATTCCCTTAAAGGATCCTCCTACATAATCGTAGAACTCTTTAAATGAAGTGCAGCCGTAGAGACTGATAATGTTCATATCCGCAAAAAGAATCTGCTCATTACCATCCGCTTCATAGATAAAGAATCCTCCCGGCAATCCTGTAGGAATTACGCCGCCAATCGCTGTTGCCTTAAGTTCTTCGCCCATGCCTAATCCTCCGTATGTGCAATTTGGGGACAGACCCCTTTTTGCACATTAGACTAAACTTCAGTTACATGGCCCTTATTAAGTTCTTATAAAAATCTACACACCCCGTCAAGCAATTATATTCTATATTTTCATTAAGCCCGTGCATTCCCGCCATTTGCTCGGGTCCGTAAATAACCGGTGCAAATCGTAAAACACAATCACAGATTTCCTGATAACACTTGGCATCTGTAGCTCCGGTCATTACGTAGGGGCTGACCGGCATGCCCTCAAAGGTTTCCCCGATAATCCGCTCAAGAAGTTTGAAGCCTTCTCCGTTTATATCCGCGGACTCGGAGTAATCGCTTGCATATATTATATCAAGTTTTAAGTCATGTTTCTCAGCTTTTTTATGTACAATATTAAGACTTTCGTCCATCCCCTGGTGGGGGATAAATCTCATGTTGGCTCCAAGGGTCGCTTCCTGAGGAAGAACGTTGTACGCATCAGAGCCTTTTTGCATGGTAAAAGCTATGGTTGTCTGAATCATTGCCCCTGCCTGCGCTGAGATCAAAGGCAGTACTTTTAAAAGAATCGGCTTAAACAGCCAGATATTTGTAAATACAAACTTTAAAGGAAAACTTGCGTAAGGTGCCAGCTTTTCAAACATAGCCTGAACCTCGGGAAGCAGTTTTCTCTTAAAAGGTTTCTTAGTCTCAAACTCGTTTACAAAGGCCGCAAGTCTCGCAATAGGTGAATTTGCCTTGGGTGCAGACGCATGTCCGCCGTTTGATTTAGCGGTAAGCTTTATGTCTGCTTTACCTTTCTCAAATACGCCTACCATGGCAAAGTTTCCGGGGATGCCGCCTACAGGCTCCGTTATGATTCCGCCGCCTTCGTCGCACACAAGATAGGGTTTGACGCCACGCCTCTTCATTTCCTCCACAAGCTTCGGGCATCCGTCTCCTGCCCACTCTTCCGTACATGATGAGGAAAGATAAACGTCCATTGGCGGAGTGTAGCCTTCCTTCAAAAGTTCCTCCACCGCCTCAAAGAATCCGAAAACCGAACACTTTGTGTCACTGGCTCCTCGTCCCCAAACCTTTCCGTCAGCTATATCTCCGGAAAAAGCGTCGTGAATCCACTCACCCTCTGCGGGGACAACGTCCTGGTGGCTCATGAGAACCAGCGGTTTTTCACTGCTTGCACCCTTCCAGTAGAATAAGAGGTTGCCGTCAATATTGGTTCTCTCAAGGTTACTATGCACAAGTGGGAAGAGATCCTCCAGTACTTTGTGGAATCCTTCGAACTTTTCTACGTCATGAACTCCATCGTGGGAGGTGGTGTCATACTTAATCATCTCCGAGAGCTTGTGAGCATAATCAAGTGCTCTCTCATCCGCTTCCGGAGCCTTATACTCTGATTTCTTACTAGGGGTAAGCAGGGTTTTAATCAGGGCCACCAAAAGAAGCACCACAATTAATCCGATGATTGCTCCCAGGCAAATCAGGATGCCAATTAAAATTTTCATTAGATCAGCCCTCTATGGTACCTTTCTTTTTATAGATAAACAAAGCCAAAGCTATGGTAATTGCGCCGCTTGGGAGTATCATGATGCTGGTCTGGCTGATCAGAGTCGGAACCAGTATAAAGAGGATACTCATGATAACAAGGGGTACCATGGCGAGCTTTAAATTTTTCCTGAAATACTGATATGCCATTGCTCCAAACAGTGCCGGCACTACGTTTGCAAAGGCGGGAGCCAGGGTCTCGCTTTGAAGCACGGGCTGTAAGGGCGCCAAAAGAATGACTCCCAGAGCCAGAACCACTATGGTTGTAAGGCTTGATGCCGCAATGGAAAGTGTTGAGATAATCTCATTTTCGGTGGTTCCCGATTTGGTGCCTGCCATGTCCTTGGCGTTCATGGCGCAGGGAATCTTCATGTTGATGAGGTTACCTGTGATAAAAGCCAAATATCCTCCGCCTGCGCCAAGCATTGGGGTGTAAACCAAGAATTCCACAACACTTGAGATGGTCCAGATGAGACCAACGGAGATAAATCCCTTGGCCACTGCGGAAAGATCCGGCATGCCGCCTATTATCTTACCGATGAGAAACGGTGCGCCCACCAAAAGGAAAATGGCGACAGCCGAGACAATTCGACCGATTATGTGAGTGCCTCTGTTGTATTTTTCAAGATATTCTTTATTTTCCACGGCCCTCACCTCCTAAATAAACACCGCGGCCAGCATGCCGATTAGCATACTGCCGGCAATGGAGAAGCTTTCAAGCCAGACCATGTGTTTTTTCTCTGCAAAATATGTAAAAATCGCCATCACCACAGCCGAAACAATGGCCACGATTAAAGGCGTCAAATCTCCTTTGAATGTAAAAAGGCCTTCACCGGAAATGAATCCGCCGATGTAACTGCCGATGTATGCGCTTACAAGGCCCATAAACATGGCAATCATGGCTGAGTCGCCAAAGCCTGCTTTCTTGTCGGTATTCTGTTCATCCTTGTTTTTGCCTTGGAGTTTTTTCAGATAAGATTTGTTGAAGAAGAATGAAAGAATCATACCCCAGGGAATGCATATGCTCATGAGAAGAGCGATGGTCGCAAAACCTACGGGTGTCATGTTGGCCGCACTAAGTGAACCTACGCCCACCTGTTCCGCCGCTGCCTGAGCGACCTGGGTTTCGTAGTGAAGGGCGCCTATTACCGAGAGTCTGAGCCATGGCCAGGGTGTGCCGAGACTTCCCGAAAGTGCAATAACGCCGAGTAAAATGCCTACACTGGGCAGAATCGTGAATGTGACGCTGGACGTAATGGTCCTTTTGAGCATGGCCTTATCCATGCCTGCGGCTATTCCTGCCTTATAGGCTCTGATCATGAAAATGACGCAGACGATTGCCACGAACCCGATAATGGTTCCGCAAATCGCATACAGCGCCGGGCTGTTTAATATCGTTGCCATATTCCCTCCCTTTCTTTACCGCATAATTATACCACAAATATGGGCGGACGTGCAGGTTGGGGACAGTCCTGCTTTGCACACTACGCATGCAAAGACACGACAGTCCCCAACCTGCACATCCGCCCCTATTCCCAAATTGCAGGCTCCTTCGTCGCTGCCTCGCCCCACTTGCTGGCCCAGGCTTCGATGAAGAAGGACGTGTAGCGAATATTCTTCTCCTTGCGAAGATTTATGAAGTAAGGGTGTGACCCCCAGGCTGCCGACAAAATCCCCACAACAAGCATTAAAGGCCCAAGAAGTATGGACTGCATACAGTGACCATACTCATGAACCCTGACTTTACTTTGATATTCCGCCTCGGCATCGGGAGTGAATATAAATAACCCCATGCTGAGGCCTCCCCAGGGATTATCCCACACGGTTTCAATGGCGCCGCGGTATAACCTGTGAGGCCTTTTTCTGTACTTAATAAAGAAGAGCAGCCCGATAAGAGTTGCTCCGAGTCCCCATGTACACTGAAGTACAATAACCAAGACCCTTTTAAAAATATTCATTATTTCTCCCCAATCAAATCGTTTATCTCTTTAATCTCGTTTCTTAAGCTTAGCATATCAAGGTAGCCGCAAAGCAAAAGAATCACCAAAGCCATGCCCCCAAGAACCGGAGCCGACAGGTTCTGATACCACCCGAAAATCTTCCCGGCTATAAGAACCAAAGCGATGGAATACACAAGCTTCAGTCCCGTTTCCAGCAGATAGAATCTGAACTCTATGGTATTAATAAACATGATTCCAAGATAGATTAACAGGTTAAGCCCAAGAGCCTGAAACACCGTCTCAAGGCATAAGAAGCTGGCATTATAGCAAAGGGCCACCAGTGACAGCACCACGAGAGTAATGCCTGTCATGGCAAAAACATTAAGAATCGCCTTTTTCATCATCCATTCCTCCTCATAAGCACTTCCCTGATGTCCTTAAGGTACTTCCTGCTTACGCAGATTCTCTCGTCATTTATAAGAAGTGCCTCGAGCTTCGAGTTAGCAAGATTCTTCACCCCTTTAAGCTTCTCCACGTTTAGAATCGCGGATTTGCTGACTCTTACGAAGCCTGCGTGGGAAAGCACTTCCTCTAACTCAATAAGCCTCATGCCTGTCTGATAAACCTCAGATTCGCCGTACACAAAAGCTTTCTTATCTACACTTTCCACGTAAAAGATATCGCTTGCAGGGATGGAGAAATCTTCGTCGTTTTTTCTACAAATAATGCTCTGATCCACGGAGCGGACGAAATCCGACACTCGTTTCACATTCTCCGTCAAATCGCGGTACTCGATTGTAACCTCAGGATGCTCTAAATCCTGCCTCTCTTTCATTATTAAGCGCATTTTTTCTCCGCCATTTGCAGTAACAAATCAGCACAATGACGAAGGAAAGGGTCTGGGCGATGGACACCCTGACAGTCATTAACTCGTCGGCACCGGTTTTGGTTACCACATGTAAAAGGTTCACAATTGTATTGTTGAAAAAGTGATCGCCCATGCTCATGTAGATGCTGCCGGTCATCTTTGTCAACATAGTAAATTTTAAACCAACCAGTGCGCTTGCGACAAGTAAAAATGTTGCATTAAAAATTGTTCCGGTAAGGCTCTGCTCCCCGTCAACGTAGTTTCTGATGGGGCTTACGATGTGCCAGAAGCCAAACAATACCGATGAAATAATTGCTGCTTTGGTAAAAGCGTATTTCTCTCCGAGAATCCTAAGGAACAATCCTCTAAAGTTTCCCTCTTCCATCAGCACATTTATGATGTTTCCGATGATGCAGATTATAAAAAAGATAAGTTCTGTTCTGTTCCCCACGTTTTTGTCAATGGCGTAGGCGCTTACGTAGAATTTAAGTGAATCGTAGGAGCCTGTGATTTTGGCAATGATGATTTCTGTTGTATATGCGATGACGAAAACGCCAAATCCGAAGGCCAGGCCCTTAAATACGTTAAGGATGTTCTTGCCCTTTAAAAAACCGATTTCTTCAGCCTTGTAGCCATGCATGAATGCGATGATTGCCATGATGACGATTCCAAGGAACTTGTGAAATACCGCCTCGCCGATCCAGGTCTGATCCGTGCGGAGCAGGAACACCTCCGTCACATGCAATACGTAATACAGAATGTATATTGCAAATACCATCATGAAGGGTTTTGTTATTTTCTTTCTTTCCATTTTGTTTACCTCTTTCCTTTTTTTCTGTTGCGTTTTTCATGTCTTGTAAGCACGTTACCACAGGGGAAAGAGCCCTTCAATACCTCCTCTACCAAGGTGCAAAATCGAAATACCGAAATACAAAAAGGTGCAATCGGGGACAGGCCCCGATTGCACCTTTTTTTAACTCTATTTACCTGATATAACAATTCCATCCACGCAGTAGTAAGGAACAATCATCTCACCGGAATTGATTGTCTCCTTTGAAATGGAAACAAGGTTATTGAACATCGCACCCAGGTTACCGTTAATCATTGTCTCGGTAACAGCGCCCTTAATCTCGCCGTCCTCCACAAGGAAGCTGTTCTTGGCAACGCCGGAGAACTCGCCGTTTGCGGAAGGCATTCCACCTGAGAAGCCGCCCACAATAAGGCCCTTCTTAATGGATTTTACCATGTCGGCATAGGGTGTATCGCCGTTAGCCACAATGAAGTTTCCGCCCGGAATCTTCGCAGGCTTGCGGCCCGTCTTATTAGCCGCATACAAGCTTAAGAAGAAGCTCTTAAGAACGCCCTTCTCAATGATAGGTGTGGTTTCGCCCTTGAAGCCGTCAGCTGTGTACATTCCGTCGCAAATAACTTCCTTCGAATAAGGATCGTTAACCACGCTGATTCTCTCGTCCGCCACCTTCTCGCCAAGCTTATCAAGCCAAAGGCTGGTGCCCTCGAGCACAACGTTATCGGAAAGGTAATTCATGATAAGGAAGGATATGAACTGCACCAATGCATCAGGTGTCAAAATCACCTTCCCCTCAATTTTTCCTTCGAAGCTTGTTTCATTCAATGCTGCCACTGATTCATCAAGTTTAACGCGAAGGGAATCATACTCGATAAAAGGTTTATCAAGCTCGGTAACGATTATCTCGGCGCCGTTGAAGCTTGTGGTCTTCTCTCCGTCATTTCCCGCAAACTCCAAAAGTACCATGTATCTGCCGCTGTTGGTTTCAAACACGGTGCCGTTGGTGTTCTTATAGAGCTGATGGGATGATGAATATTTGGCAACGGCCATCATAAGCTTAATCTTAGGATATTTCTCCTTAAGGTCCTTCTGAAGTTCAACCAATCTTTCGAAGAATTTCTCCCTGTCAGGCTTAAGACATCCTATGTTAAAAACTTCTTCACCCTCAAACTTAGCAATGTCTTTGCATGCGTCAGGTTCCGCTGAATTAGCTGCCTCTACGGATGCACTGACAGTTGCTGCCAAGCCTTCATCGGTAAAATCATTACCTGTTGCGATGCCCTGCTTTTCGCCTACAAAACTGGTAACCGCAAGGCTGTTGTCAAAAAGTGTACGAAGGAGGTTAAACTCACCATCCTCCATGTTAAACTCCTGGGTTTCTATTTCAGAAATGGAGTATGCGTATTTCTTTATTTCTTTGCTCTCCAAGAGAGAGTCGATTTTTACTGATAATTCTTTTAAATCTTTCATTTTCTCTCCCCCTTATCTTCCGCCAATCATAATCTTACATCTTAATGCAGGACCGCCCATGCTTACGGGAATCATCTGCTTCTTGCCGCAAAAACCTGATGAAGACCAGACTATCTTGTCGGATACCATATCAACGGTCTTTAACATCTCGAAGGCAACACCGGATACAGTGGTGTCGAGTAGAGCTTTGCCGATTTTACCATTCTTAATCTCATAACCTAAGGTGACACCAAACATGAACTCACCTGTAAGGTCAGCCTGTCCGTTTCCGCTGTCGATAAGGTAATATCCGTCATCAACTGAGGCAATCATGTCCTCAATCTTGTCCTTGCCGGGCGAAATTGCGGTGTTTCTCATTCTGATAAGAGGCTCATCTGAGAAAAGCCAACCCCTCGCATTACCTGCAGGGTCAACGCCATATCTTTCAGCTGAAGCTCTGTCATTCATGTAACCTGTGAGAATTCCGTCCTTAATGAGTACCGCATCTGTAGCGGAAACGCCCTCATCATCAAGATAAATGGGAAGAGGAACTCTCTCCCCGAAAGCTGTGTGGGCATAGTCCACCATGGTAATAAGGTCAGATGCAACCCTCTTGTTCAAATTGGGGCCTGCCACTGAACCACCGATTACCAAATCAGCCTCAACTGTGTGACCCACAGCCTCGTGAGAAAGCATTCCGGCCATCATTCCGTCAAGAATAACTGTCTTCATGCCTGCTTCGGCATAAACGCCTTCTTTCTTGTCCATGAGTCTCTTGTATAGTTGCTGGATTCCGGGATAGCATACGCTTAAGTCACTGAACTGATCCTCAAAGCTTCCGCCTCCGCCAAAGGCCTTGAAAAGTTCAACAGGAACGCCGTCCTTGGTGGTAGCTGTAAGGAAAACATAAATGTATGCCCTGGGGTTAACCACATGGCCGCTGGTGCAATCTGAGGAGTAGATGATTTTGTCCTGAGAATCCTCTGAGTAGATAACTCGACGGCTTGTAATGCCGGGACAGTTCTTAACAATGTAGTCATCCACTTCCCTACATGCATCGATTAGTCTCTTCTGCTCAAAATCCACAATGGGACGATGGGGAGTGAAGATGGTACCGGGCATGGCCTTGGGTGCCTTAAGTCCCCTGGGAGCATGTGTTGCGAGAAAAAGTGCGTTCTCAGAAGCTGCCTTTAATACTGCCTCTGCAGCTGCCTCGGAATACTCAGCCATTGATGAGAATCCCTGAACGCCATCTTTGGAAACGCGGGCGTTAACGCCTCTAGTTTCGCTTCTTACGTTCGCAGACATCTCGCCGTTAACAAACACTACTCTGCGGTTTCTGTTTTCCTGACCGCGAAGCACTGTCTGGAATCCGTCTGCAAACAAACTTGTCTTATTTGATAAAATGTCGTTTAGCATTTTCCCCTCCTGATTATTTATTTCATACCGTTCCATTCTAGCACGACACAAAAAACAGGTCAAAATCCACACGGATTTTGACCTGATATACACGGAATGTGCAAGTGGGGACAGGCCCCGATTGCACGGTGCAGTTGGGGC
>JAFZSQ010000071.1 GCA_017619295.1 Lachnospiraceae bacterium | reverse complement strand
TTGATAGATCAGCTCCACAGTATGGGATATACCACAGTAGCCATGGCGCTTACTGACGATTCCGTATCGGTGGATGACGATAGGCTCAAACACAATGAAAAACTAGCCATAGTGCTCGGCACCGAGGGTGACGGACTGCCTTATGAAGTGATCAAGGCTTGTACCTATACGGTAAAAATACCCATGCAGCATAATGTCGATTCATTGAATGTAGCCGCCGCCAGTGCGGTTGCATTCTGGGAGATTTTAAAATAATGAGTAAAATAAAGGGAGTACAGCTTTCTGTACTGAAAAAGGTATTAAAATATATAAAGCCCTACAAGGGATACTGTGCCATAACCATACTTCTGGCAGTATTCTCTGTACTTTCGGCGCTCTTTCTTCCCATCCTTACCGGTGATGCGGTCGACTTGGTTAAGAAACTGGCCGATGGCGGAGAGTACGTGGATGAAGTCTGGGTAGGCTATACATCCGTGGCTTTCTGGGATGATTTCTCTGGTATCCTGTTTAAGATGGGAGCGGTCATACTTGCGGGAGCATTGGCACAGTGGCTTATGACTCTGTGCAACAACAAGATAGTATTCCTTGTGACTCAGGCAGTAAGAAAAAAAGCATTTCGCAATATCCAGCGTCTGCCGTTAAGCTACCTTGACAGGACCTCGTCGGGTGATATGGTAAGCCGTATGATAGCAGATGTCGATCAGTTTGCGGATGGCCTGCTGCTCGGATTTACCCAGCTTTTTACAGGTGTCATCACTATCATCGGTACACTGTTCTTCATGTTCTATGAAAACGCGCTGATAGCACTTGTGGTATTTGTCGTAACACCGCTTTCTCTTTTTGTGGCATCTTTTATCGCCAGAAAAACGTACGGTATGTTTAAGCTCCAGACCCAGACACGCGGCGAGCAGACAGCACTCATCAATGAGATGATCACCAACCAGAAGGTGGTGCAGTCGTTCAACCGCGAGGATGAGGTGATAGAACAGTTTGACGAGATAAATGAGAGACTTAAGAAGTGCTCACTGAGAGCCACATTCTTCTCATCTCTGGTCAACCCTTCCACCCGTGTGGTCAATAATATAGTATATGCCGGCGTAGCACTTACAGGCGGCTTATCCGTCATCAGAGGCGGACTTACCGTCGGACAGCTGACGATATTCCTGTCGTATGCCAACCAGTATACCAAGCCCTTTAATGAGATATCAGGCGTAGTCACAGAACTCCAGAATGCACTTGCATGTGCGGACAGGGTATTCTCAATCATAGAGGCAGAGCCTGAGCAGCCGGACGATGCCGATGCAAAAGTACTTCAGGATGCAAAGGGTATAGTAGAGCTTAACGATGTAAGCTTCTCATATGTTCCGGAGAAAAAGCTCATAGAGAACCTTAACCTTAAGGTTAATCCCGGACAGCGTATAGCCATAGTAGGACCTACCGGCTGCGGAAAGACCACACTGATCAACCTCATCATGCGATTTTACGATGTCAATTCCGGTGAGATAAGCGTGGATGGTACTCCCATCAAGAAGCTCACAAGACATTCACTCCGTAAAAACTACGGTATGGTACTTCAGGACACCTGGCTGAAAAAAGGCACCATCAGGGATAACATCATAGTCGGAAAGCCCGATGCCACGGATGAGGAGATCATAGAGGCAGCCAAGAAGTCCCATGCACACAGCTTCATCAGGCGTCTGCCTAACGGATACGATACGGTGATAGCTGAGGACGGCGGTTCGCTTTCCGGAGGACAGAAGCAGCTCTTATGTATCACACGTGTCATGCTGTCACTTCCTCCGATGCTGATACTCGACGAGGCTACATCCTCCATCGATACCAGAACAGAGCTTAAGATCCGCAAGGCATTTGATACGATGATGGAAGGACGTACAAGCTTTGTCGTAGCCCACAGGCTATCTACCATCAAGAACGCGGATGTTATACTGGTCATGAAGGACGGACATGTCATAGAGCAGGGTAATCATGTAACACTGCTTAATCAGGGCGGCTTCTATGCTAACCTGTATAACAGCCAGTTTTCAGCATAAACACAATAAACATCAAAAAGTAAAGTTGCACAAAGATCATGACCGATTTTTGTGCAACTTTTTTATCGGGATAGTTGGGATTTTTCCAAAAGCCGCACTCTTTATATGTGAGAGGTTTAAATACCGTACCATTTTCAACTTTTATAAGATTGAAGGGAGGAGGTCGAAAGGTTTCAAAATGATTGACAATTTGATATTTTGAGGCTATAATAACAGACAAATGGGTAGGATTTAGACCTATTGTATAATGAAATAAAATATATTATGCGAATACTACGCATGATAGTGAGGAGGAGAATAATTTGAAGACTATGCGAAAAAAGATTATCAGTTGTCTGCTGGCTTTTGCGATGGTATTTGGTATGTTACAGGGCGCAGGAGTCCGGGCAAAGGCAGATCCGGGGACACAAGCCAGAGTTGATCTGGAGGCTTATGTATGTGGAGAGAACCTGATCATTATTCCTACAGTAAGTGCCAGTGAGGAAACACCGACAAGTGCTCCAAGTGGTGGAACGATAACTTATAAATATAGTGTTCTAAATACAGAAGATGTAGATGCGGAAGTGGAAGAAATAGCATTAACAGAAGGGGAAGAAACATCAGATCCATGGATAACCATGGCCTCCGGGCAATCTGCAACGGAAAAGTTTTTATGGCCAATCCCGGATACCCTTAAAGGTAAGACTATTTCTATTATTTGTACCTATACAGGGGACAATTATTATCCTGATTCAGATGGTGAATGCCCTGATGTGACACTATCGGCTCCAGACATTAATGGAATACCGAAAGTTACAAGAAATGGGAATACTTACTCGGTATCATTATCTGCAAATCGTGCCACTGTTATGGGTGAAGAGGTATATTATTACTATTATAGTATTACACCCTACACTAATTCAGGCTATAATAAGGCTGATATAAGCGATTTCGTAAGCAAAATCAATGCCTGCAGAGAATCTGAAGAAACATATAAAGAAACTTATAGCGGATTTGGTGAAATAGCGTATGATGAACAATCTGCAATGTCATGTACTATAGACATTGATGGAAGTAAGTTTACAGAAGGATTTTATGTTCTTCAAATTGCAGTAGCAGAGTACTGGGGAAATATAAGTGAAATATATGTATCTGATCCATTTAGGACTCCCATTACTTTTACCGCTGCTGATATAGAAGCTTCATGTGATGCTGGACTGGTATATAAAGGTGAAAATCTAGCTCCTAAGGTTACTTTAACAGCTAAAGATAATTCTGATGAAGTTAGAAAAGCAGAAACCACCGCATGGCTTGAAAAGGTAAATGCTGAAATAAACAATTCTGAAACACCCGATCCTCTAAAATTTGCATTTCTTAGGACCAACGAATGGGATGGAACTCCTGCTGTAAATGTGGCATCCGGTCCGGCTATTACTTTAGCAGGAACGTATGAAATATACGCAACCGGTACATATGGCGGGGATACCATAAAAAGTGAAAGCCTTGGTACAGTATCTGTGGCAAGAGATAAAGCAACACCTTCAGTTACCCTTAGATCAAAAGTATCAGTACTTGATAAAAAAGCAGATTTAACAGTAGAACTGAAAGGAGTAGATACATACAGTACACCTACAGAAGGTACTATAGAGTACCTGTATTCGGAAGACAATGGTGAAAAATGGACGAGCATCGTGGACAAACAGACGATATCGGCAACGTATACCTGGTATGTTCCGGACAATCTGAAGAGCACGAAAGTTATGCTAAAAGCAATATACTCCGGTGATGACGAGTACTACACTGCTGAAAGCGAAGCTCTGACTGTAGATTTCTCGTTAACAGAGCAGTATAATTCAGAGGATCTATTTGCATCAATTGATAATAATATAGAATGCGTATACACAGGCGAGGATTATGCATCTAAGATTGTGTTGTCAGTCATCAGCGAAGACGCTGCAAGAAAGACAAGTATAGATACTTGGTTAAAAGATGCTATAAAGAATAACCAGCTGAAATTTAGTTTCAAGAAGGTAAAGGATGGAAATAACAATAATTTAACTACTCCTGTGACTACAGAGAAAATCATTGATGCCGGTACATATACCATATATGTATCCGATAAGAGGGCTTCTAATCTGATTGAGAATGAAAGTATGGGTATTATCGTAGTAGAAAAAGCTGATCAGGAAGTTCCTGATGCTGATCCTGTAATAACTGCTACGGCATCTGAAGACAGATTGTCATATAATCTTAAGGTCGATATTTCCGGTGCAGGAAATCTTGAAGGAAAAACAGTAGAATACAGCATTGATGGGGATAATTACGGTGATGTAAACACATATACCGTATCAAAGCAAGGAGGAACACAGGAAACAGTATCTTTTAAGGTTCGTTTTGCAGCGACCGAAAACTATAATGAAAGTGAAGCTGTAACTGCAGAGTTTAAAGCCGATGTTTCTGAAAAACCTAAGATAACTGAAGAAACTGAGTTTGAAGAAACATTCACGGTTACTATAGCAGCTAACAGTATAGATGATGAAATCTATTACACATTAGACGGAACCACGCCTTCTTTAAATGGCGACATGGCATATGGAGCTTTTATTACTACTATAGACAAAACCACTACTGTAAGTGCCATGGTGGTTGGAAAAGATAAGTTCCTAGGCCCTGTGGCTACGGCAACTTATACAAAGAAAGCTGAGGAGAAAAATCCATCACCTTCGCCTGCTGATAATCCTTCACCTACACCTGCTGACGAACCTTCGGGTATACCTACACAGGATCCTTCAACAAACAATGAAGAAAAAACCATAGTTATAACATCTTCATCGGAAACAAACAAGTTGCTCGTTGCTGAAACTGAGAGTGAAACAATAAATCTTATGGCAGTATTGAAGGCTTCAGGATTAGATAACAGAGCCATACTTTGGTCAGTATCCACTCCGGGTATAGTTTCACTTGACACATATTACAGTAAGAGCGAAGAGGCTATAAATGTAACAGCTAAAAAGGTGGGGACCGTTAAAATTACTGCCATGGCTGAGGCGGACAGGTCGATCAAAGATGATATAGAAATCACAGTAGAAAACAAGCATAATCATGCATATACTGTAAATTTTAATTGGATAGCAGTTGCATATGATGTGGCAGATACTAAAGTAGAAGCTACAGCTACTTGTAGTGTTGGTGGCGAGACTGTTCCGGTAACGGATCTGACTCTGACTAATAAGATGGTTGGCACCACGATTGAGTACACTGCTTCTGCAAAGGACACTGACGGAAAAATTTACTACTCATACAAGAATGTAGACAAGAAAGGTGTTATTAGAGATGGACGTGCCGGACAGGTCCTGAGTGGGGATTTTGCTATTTTTGGCTTGGAAGAGGAATATCCTTACACCGGCAAGAAGATCACTCCTGACTTCTATGTGAAGGATGGCGACGTTATCCTTGCAAAGGGCAGCGACTACACCGTGAAGTTCTCGAACAACAAGGCAGTCGGTGAGGCTACCATCGAGATTTCCGGTAAGGGTAACTACAAGGATAAGAATGCTGTTGCTAAGTTCAAGATTTACGATCCGTTCCAGAGAGCAACGGAGGAAGGCGTCAAGCTCGCAGTTGGCGTTAAGTCCATCGCTAAGATCGAGGGAAGCTTCGTTTACAACGGCAAGGCACAGTATCCTGCAACCATCACGGTTAACCTGAACACCAAGCCGAAGAGCAGCTTGACCCTGACCCACGAAGGCGACGGCGTTTACACCAACGAAGGCGATGCGACCGTAGTTATCTCCGTTGTCAACAACGTGAACAAGGGTGCAGCTGTTGTTGCAGCAGTAGGTGCAGACGGCAAGGTTAAGAACAAGACGTTTAGCATCAAGGCAGCTGACATCAGCTCTGCTAAGGTTATCGAAGGTCTGGAAGCTGCATACAGCAGCAAGGGTGCAATCCCTGCAGGCCTCGAAGTTAACTGGAAGAACGTTGACGAAGAAGAAGTTGATCTGATCGCTAAGCAGGACTTCACCGTGAAGTACAGCAACAACAAGGCAGTTGGAACCGGTAGGATCAGGCTGACCGGTAAGGGCAACTTCAAGGGCAAGCTCGAGAGCAGCTTTGCAATCAAGCCTCTGGAAGTTGACGAGATCGATGCTGTTGAAGCATTCGACAACGTTAAGGCCGGCAAGCTTAAGGTTACTGTTCTTGACAAGCAGGGCTTCAAGGTACCTGACAAGAAGCTGAGCGTAACGGTTCTGAACGAAGAAGGCACTGCTATCGACGGAAAGACCAAGCTCACCGCAGGCACCAAGATCACTGTTGTAGTCAAGAGCGCTGATCCCGCAAGCGTAGTCATCGCTGAAGACGGCATCTCCAAGGATACAGTAGTCGGCACCAAGATGGGCTCCGTGAAGGTTGACGCGAAGAAGCTTACCAAGACCTACACCGGTGAAGCAATCGAACTGACCGAAGAAGATATGGGTAGCGTGATCGTGACCTACAAGAAGACTCCTCTGGTTTATGGAGAAGACTTTATGATTGTCGGATATGCGAACAATGTTGACAAGGGCAGCATGATCGTAACCATCGCCGGTACCGGTGAGGACAACGGACGTGGCGTCTTCTCCGGGATAAAGACGTTTAAGGTGAAGATTGTGCCTAAATCTTTTCAATAAGGTGATTCCGGAAAACTAAGTTTTCCATTGAATTTGCAATAAATGATTAATCCGTGCTGGGATTTTTCCCAGCACGATTTTTACTGCATTTTTTCTCTTTGATATAAAAATCCGGTTATAAAAATACCCGAATTTACCGATATAAATATTAGTTGCTTTAAACACAAATTATTCAAGGAGGAAGGCTCATATGAAGAAAAGAACAGGTATTTTGTTAACATTATGTCTGGCATTGATAGGAGTGCTTTTTGTTAACCCCAAGGGAGTAAGTGCTGCTAATGGACCTGATAAGAGTAAGCTTTCATATGCCTATATTATTGTGGGTAGTGAGATAACAGGAGTAGATGAATTTGGATATACAAATAGAAAAAATAATTATGTATATCTGTCTGATAACATGAAAGCCGAGTTAAAAGAGTATAATAGCGACTATTCTTTCACAACCCCTAAGGGAGTAAGTTATAACGAGAAGACCAATACTCTTACTCTTGACAACTATACGGGTAATGAAATAAAGTGCAGTTCTATGGGAGATGACTTTACTATAGAGCTTAAAGGCGAAAATACTGTAGAGATGATCTATGTATACGGAGATGGGTACGGTGGAAGTCTTACTATTTCAGGAAAAGGTATCCTTAATGTAAAAGGTGGAACTTATTTTGAGGAAGACAATCTTCACGGTAGATGCGGAATAAAGCTGATGAGCGAGAGTATGGGCTCTAAAGATGTTCTGAAAATAACAAATGGAGCTACAGTCAATGTAGAAGGTGACGGTAGCAGCAATATGGTTCTTATAGGTGTTTTTCAGACTGCAGCTTCCAAAGACGGAATACAGTTGGATGGAGTAAAACTTAACGGAGCGGTTTTGAGTACCTGGACCGACGAAGTAGAAGAAAATGCAATAAGAAGAGATGATTTTGGATTTCCTTCATATTATGGCGTGGTAAAAAAGGATGGAAAGAAGTATTTGTATTGCTCACGTCTTGATTTCTCATCTGGAAACGCTGAATGGAATTATGTTGTTTACTCTGATGATAATGAGCCTAAGCAGATAGAAACTTATGATACTCTCGAAGCTATGTTTGCAGCCGGCTATAAATCAGTAATGAAGACGGATTATGGATATAAGATTGTAGGAAAGAATTGTACCATATCGGCTGATTCATCTTCTTCAAACGAAAACGGAAATGTTATAGAAAGTGGAAATCTTCTTTATGAGATAAAGACTGCAGGAACGAAGAAGAAAGCCGGTACAGTATATGTTGCAGGCATATATGATTATCGAAAGGAAAAGTCTTCAATAACTATTCCAAAGACGATTAAGGTAGATGGAATATCTTATAAGGTTATAGGTATCGCTGAAGAGGCATTCATGCAGGACAGCACCTTAGAGAAGCTGGTTATAGGTGCGAATGTTAAGTACATTGAAAAGAACGCATTTTATAGTGCATATGCATTAAAGGAAATTGTTATAAAGTCCAAAAAACTTACATCCAAAACCGTAGGTAAGAATGCGTTTGCCAAGATTAAAAATAATGTTACCGTAACCGCACCTTCCAAGAAGCTCTCTTCATACAAGAAAGTTCTTACAGCAAAAGGTCTTAGTAAGGATACAGTATTTAAGAAGGGCTGATGCCGGAGTCATACTTAGGACTTGCTTATGATCATTTAATAATTTGATAATATATATTAAGAGCGTAACAGTTGCGGCTGTTACGCTCTTTTATGTCGTTTTGTGCGCCTGAACAGTGCTTAAAACGGGTATCGCCAAAGCATCAAAATTATTTGACAGTATTGCATTTTAATGGTAAAATATTATGATAGTTTGCTGCGGCTTGAAATAAGCAAAATGCAGAGCAATACAGAAAACAAGAGGACTATGAAATGGCAAAAAAGAGTTTATGGCGCAAAATATTTAAGACTAGGAGCGAGCGTGAGATCAAGAGGATCGAACCGATCGCACAGAAGATAGAGGACTTAGAGCCCACCATGCAGGCTAAGTCTGATGAAGAACTCAGAGGCA
>JAFZSQ010000070.1 GCA_017619295.1 Lachnospiraceae bacterium | reverse complement strand
GGCCCCAACTGCACCAAACCCAATTGCACATACGAGGAGTTAATATGATAGATTTACACGTGCATTCCACATATTCAGACGGAACATTTACGGTGCAGGAGTTGGTTGATTATGCCATTGAGAAGGGGTTAAAGGCTATTGCGCTGACGGACCATGATACGGTAGACGGGCTTGATGAGATATTGGAGTACGCCAAGGGGAAGGACATCGAGGTCGTTCCGGGGATAGAGTTTTCTACGGAGTATGAGGGTAAGGATGTACATATCGTAGGACTCTACATTGACTATAAGAGTGAGAGGTTTAAAACCTGGCTCAAGGACTTTGTGGATTCCAGAGTTAACAGAAATAAGAAGATATGTGCCAAACTCACAGAGCACGGGTGCCCTGTTGATTATGACGAACTTGTGAAAAGATACCCGGATGCAGTAATTACAAGAGCCCACTTTGCTGCTTTCCTTATGGAAAAGGGATATGTAAAGAGCAGGGAGGAGGCTTTTGACAGGTATATTGGAGACAATGCGCCCTGTTTCCTGCCGCGAGAGAAGGTTACACCAAAGGATGCCATAAGGATTATTTCCGAGGCGGGAGGAATCTCCATTCTTGCTCATCCGGTGCTATATAAGATGTCTGATGCAAGGCTTAATAAGCTGGTGAGGGAGCTAACCGAGGAAGGGCTTATAGGAATCGAAGCGCTTTATTCCACTTACACACAGGGTGAAACAAAGCAAATCAAATCTTTGGCAAAACAGTATAATCTCCTGATCTCAGGAGGCTCGGATTTCCACGGGGCCAACAAGCCTAAGATTGATCTTGGCACAGGCCAGGGCAGCTTGAACGTACCTGATGAGATACTTGATGACCTTAAGAAGTGCCTGGCAAAATACGTCTTCTCCGATATGGACGGTACGCTGTTTGATGAGAAGTGCGTTTTTTCCGATGCGTTGAAGGCATCTATAAAGGATTTCGTTAAGAGAGGCAACTACCTTGTGCCCACTACAGGCAGACCTTATAAAGGAACAATTAATGCTTTCATTGAGAACGATTTGGTTTTGCCTGATATGAAGGTTATCTGCAGCAATGGGGCATTGATCATTGATGTGGAGACAGAAACACCTGTTATTGAATTCAAATTAACCTCTGAGGAAATCAGGGAAGTCATAAAGAAAGCTGATGAACTGGGGATTTACGTTCATTCCTACGATGACGACAACATAGTCTTAAGGGAAGAGACTGAGGAGACCAGATATTACACAAGAAAGGTCCACATGCCTCTTAAGTTCGTGGATGATATAGCGGACGAGTTAAAGGACGGGGCGCTGAAGCTTATGTGTATCGACCTTAACAATAAGCCTAAGCTTGAGGCCTTCAGAAACTGGATCCATGAGAACATGGGTGACAGGCTCCAGGGAATCTTTTCCAATGACAGGTATATGGAGGTGCTTTCCGTCAAGGCCGGCAAGGGCAACGGAATCAAGGCATTCTGTAAGCTTAACCACATTCCTCTTGGAAGAACCTACGCCTGTGGCGACCAGGAGAATGATATCGATATGATCAAGGCAGCCGGATGCGGCGTAGCAGTAGCCAATGCCACGGCTGAAGCCAAGGCAGCTGCAGACGTGGTGACCAAGGACGACGCCAGCCACGATGCGCTGAAGCCGTTGTTCGATTCAATATAATTTCATTGCCTACACACCACAAATAAGGTAAAATAGTACCATCAGGGGAGAGAAAGAGGATTGGATGAACTCAGTCATCGTGTTCGTGAACCTGATTTCGGCATTATTCATTTTTATCATCATTATAGGTCTATACCAGGTCCCCCAGGATGCAATAAGGCTTACAAGGCATTTCCGTTATTGTATGTGGGCTTGTTTTGCCGGCTTGCTTACAGAGATGGCTGCCCATGGTCTCAATGGATTGAGCGAGTATGGGGCTGCAGTTTTTGCATTCAATCTTTTAAGCTTTATCCTGATTGATTGTGTCATAGTCTTTTATGGCTTCTATTTCTATTACCTTATAACTCAGACTGATAAGAGTTATCCAAAAACACTTCCCAATTTGACCGTAGTTTTATGTGCGATTGATATATGCTTTTCTATAGTCGGAGCAATTACGGGGAAACTTTTCAAAATTGTGGATGGCTCATATGTGGCCGGTCCATGGAGTCCTTACAGCAAGGTTATAGGTGGAATTTGCTTCATAGCCACGGTGGTGGTTTTCATGCGTTACCACAAGGCATTCGGTATAACGAGCCCCATGGTGACATCGCTTTTTGTAATAGTACCCCTGCTTTCATTTGTGATTCTGGCGCCCCAGGCGGGAGACATCAGAAACGGCTTTGTTGGAGCAGCGGCTTCACTTGCCGTGGTATACGTAATTGTCCAATCAAGAATTATTGCCGAAGCTACTGCCAACGCTGAGCTTTACAATACGCTGTCGACCCATGATATTTTGACCGGGCTTGGCAACAGGCGAGGCTATCAGGCTTTCGTAGGCAGCAACTCCATCAAGGGAGAAGCAGCAGCTGTTTTTGCCGATGTAAATTCTCTTAAGGAAGCCAACGACCGCCTGGGCCATGAAGCCGGAGACAAGCTGATTGTCAAGTCCGCCGAGATATTGAAAAATGCCTTTCCTGACGGCAAGGTATTCAGGGTAAGCGGAGATGAGTTCGTTTGCATAATAGAAAATGCCACAAGGGACACATTCACTAAGCGAATGGATGACCTTGCAGCATTGATTTACGACGGTGGAAGATACCTGTCCGTGGGTTATTCCGTAGGAGACGGAAGCGACATCTTAGACCTTGTCAAGAAAGCTGAACAGGTAATGTACATGGACAAGTCCAGATATTACAAAGAGACCGGCAAGGACAGACGTCATTAGAGCTTTTTGATAAAATCGTCTGCCTCTGCTAAAACGTCTCTCATATTTTGAAACTGAATCGTCTTTAAGGCCTCCTGTAACGGGAGGCTTTTTAAACTTCTGACCTCATAGGGCCTTACAATCTTTGGAGTCTGGCCGGTGTAGTCAAACAGGAAATACACAACCTGCTTTGTGGTTCCGGGAGAATCAAGAAGAGGGAATTCCTGAACCCTCTTAAAGCCCTCAATAAAGGAGGGAGTAAGATCGGTTTCCTCCGTGATTTCACGCTTGGCGGTTTCTTCCTCGGTTTCGTTTCCTTCAACATGTCCCTTAGGGAAGCTGATGGCACCATGCATTTCTTCCACAAGGAGGTATTTGATCTCCCCGCCTTCTCTTGTGAAAGTGATAGCCCCGCAGGACTTTTCAAATTTCTCAGTATTCATTTTATTTTTCCCCTTTGTACATAAATATTATTCTTTATTATAGCACTATTATGGTCGGACGTGCAGAATGGGGACAGACCCCTAATTGCACGTTTCATGTGCAATTAGGGGTCTGTCCCCATTTTGCACATCCGCCCTTTACGGTCTCTTCGTAGATGATCTCCACTTCACATTTGTTGATATCAGGAAGGGCTCGTAGTTGTTGCCGCCCTCGATCATTTCAACCAGGGCCTGGGCGGCAAGATAGCCACGCTCGTAGTTGGGAATGTCAACAGTAGTGACACCCTTTTCAACGGCAAGGCGGGTGTTATCGAAGCCGCAGACTGCGATATCCTCAGGAACCCTTACGCCATTTTCCCCAAAAGCTCTCATGGCGCCTATGGCCATTTCATCATTGGCGCAAACCAAAACGTCAGGGCGCTTCTCGGAAAGCATTATAAGCCTTGCCATCTGATAACCGCTCTTTTCGGTATAATCCCCGTCAAAGTAGTTCTCTTTCTTGAACTTCAGGCCGTTTTCCTCAAGCACATCCTTGAAAGCTCTGAACCTTTCGCTGTTATCTTCACTTTCAAATCCCCCAAGGTAAGCAAACTTCCTGTACCTGCACTTGATAAGTCCCTCCATCAAAACGCGCTCTGAGGCGTAGTTATTGATAACGACGCTTCTTATATGAGGGACTTCTATTATTCGATCCATTACAACGATAGGGTAGTTCTTCTCGGCTTTCTTTAAAAGCATGGAGTCGGGACAGCGCCTGTCAAGAAGAATACAGCCGTTGGTAAAGGCCTTGTTCATGAACTTATCCGTACTCTTGTTGGTACAGATAATAAGGTCGTAATCCTTAGACTTAACGTAATCGGAAATGCCCCTGATTATTGAAAGGTAGAACATTCTGTCAAAGTCGGAGAAGGAGAACATGATGGTTCTGTTGCTGCCGGTCTTTAAGCTCTTACCTATAATATTGGTTTCGTAGTGCAGTTCTTCACAAACTCTCAAGACTCTTTCTTTGGTCTTGGCGCCTACGTTGCTTCGCCCGTTCAACACATTGGAAACTGTTGATGCGGATACACCTGCCGCTTTGGCAACATCTTTAATTCCTGCCATAAAACACCCTCCGTTTTACATTGAAAAACTACTGATTTTAGTAAAATTATAACACGTTTTACTAAAACATCAAGGAATACTGAAAAAACAACAAAAAAATACACAAGAGATTAGGTCAAAAAGTGGAATATTTTTAAACATATTGACTAGAAAAAGCGGCTGGTTCTACAATATCTGTGTAACGATTTACTAATTCCGAAGGGAATATGGAAGGAGAAAATTTATTCATGAAAAAGACAGGTAAAGTATTGGCTGCAGTCCTCATCATGGCAATGGTTATGAGCCTTATGACCGGATGCGGCGCAGGCAAAAAGAGCGGCAAAATCACAATTTTCCAGTCCAAGACTGAGATAATGACAGATCTTAACCAGTTGGCAAAGGACTACACAGCTGAGACAGGTGTTGAGGTAGAGGTGTGGGAGACCACAGGAGACAACTACTACTCAGATTTAAAGACCGGCTTATCAACTCAGGCAGGAGCAACATTATTCTCACTTCAGCCCGGAGCAGAGTCAATAGAGATGGCTGATTACCTTGCAGACCTTAGCGGACTTTCATTCGTTAACAAAATCGGCGCAGGCATGGCTGACGAGATTAACGGCAAGGTTGTTGGTATTCCTTATACAGTAGAAGGTTTCGGCCTTGTTTACAACAAGAACATGGTGGACGCAGCGAGCATCGCAACAACCGGTGATTTAATCAACTACTTAAAGACAAGTGAAGCAGACAATCCTCTGGGATTATCACAGGAAGATTATTTCCTTATTGCTCATATTCTCAATGCACCTTTTGCAGTTCAGGCTGATCCCCAGGGATACCTTGATGCAGTGTTAAACGGCAGTGAGAGAATGGCTGACAATGACGCATTCATCGAATTTGCTGAGCTTATGGAAGCAATCCGTGAAAGCTGCACCAACCCCGTTGATATCACATACGATAACAACTGCGGTGACTTCGCAACAGGCAAAACAGCTATGATTCATCAGGGTAACTGGTGTACAGGAATGTTCGCAGACTACAATGTAGACTTCGATATGTCACTTGCACCCGTACCTGTAACAGGTAACAAGAAGATTTCCGTATCAGTTCCCATCGCTTGGTACGTAAACACAGATGCTACAGAAGAAGAGCAGAAGCTCGCAAAGGATTTCCTTGAGTGGCTTTACACATCAGAGACAGGTAAGACCTACATGATGGACAAGTTCAACTTCATCCCCGTTGTTGACGGCATGAAGAACAACAACCTTGATCCCATCAACCAGGCAGTTTCCGAGGCAGTTATCTCCGGAAACACAATTCCCTGGGTAATGTCCAACTGGCCTGCAGGTATCGTAACAACAGATCTTGCACCCATCACCAAGGAATTCTTCACAACAGATATGTCAGGAATCGAATTGGTAGACAAACTTAATGATGCTTTTGTAGCGGCAGCAAAATAATTGAGAAACTAAAGGGTGTTGCCTTTCGCAACACCCTTCTTTTGTAAATCGGGAGGGTCACGATGAAAATAGGAAAAGGATGGTATGCGCTGTTTACGGCGCCACTCATGATAGTTTTCATGATAGTGGTAGTAATTCCATTCATCATAGGTATTGGGTATTCATTCTTCGAATGGGATGGCTTGGCAAAACATGCAGCAACATTTGTGGGATTCAGAAACTACGGAGAGGTGTTCAAGGATCAGCAATTCCTTAATGCCACCGTAAGGACGACGATTTTCACATTAATAACAGTTGTTACCGTAAACTTATTCGGAATCATTTTCGCACTTGTGGTAACCACAAAGCTTAAGGTAAGAAACGTAGCAAGAACAATGCTTTTCATGCCTTACCTTATCGGCGGACTTATCCTTGGTTACATTTGGAAGAGCGTATTCCAGGAATTTTTCCTTTCAATCGACTGGGGTAACTGGCTGACAGACCCTGTGAAATCCATAGTTGCCATGGTAGTTGTAACCACCTGGCAGCTGGCAGGATACGTGATGATTGTGTACATTACAGGAATCATGGCTATCCCCGCAGACGTTCTGGAAGCGGCGCAGGTTGACGGAGCAAGCTATATGCAGACTCTCTTCAGAGTTAAGTTCCCCATGCTTATGCCTTCCTTCACCATATGTCTTTTCTTATCGCTTTCAAACTGCTTTAAGATTTACGACGTAAACATATCCTTGACAGGCGTAGGCCCCAATTACCAGTCTGAAATGTTTTCACTTAACATCTACAACGAAATTTTCAGCCTGAGTAACTTTGGATATGGTCAGGCAAAAGCCATTATATTCTTCTTAATCATTGCGATTATTACACTGATTCAGGTTAGCATCACAAAGAAGAGGGAGGTGGCACTGTAATGCTTTATTATTCAAAACCTTTAAAGACAGTATTAAATGTGCTGACAGTACTCTTTTGCGTGATTTACCTGTTCCCCATATATCTCATTCTCACCAACTCCTTTAAGAGCAGAGCAGAGATGTATGAGAACATGGTGGCACTGCCAAGTAGCTTCAGCCTTCAGTATTATTCGAGTGCACTGGAGAAAATGAATTTCTTCACATCACTTAAGAACTCGCTGATTCTTACCATTGTTTCAATTGCGATTATAGTGATTTTTGCGTCGATGACGGCATGGATGTTTGTAAGAAGCAAAAACAAACTCTCCGTAATCCTCTTCGACCTTTTGGTAGCAACTATGCTTATACCTTTCCAGACCATCATGATGCCTTTGATGCAGGAGATGAACTGGATCGGCAACAATCTGGGAATACAGATGACCGACACCATACCGGGACTTTTATTTATGTACCTGGGCTTTGGTGCAGGCATGGGCGTTTTCCTCTATCACGGCTTCGTTTCTTCGATTCCAGTGTCTTTGGAGGAGGCAGCCACAATTGACGGGTGCAACACCTGGAAAACATTCTGGAGAATCGTTTTCCCCATGCTTAAGCCCACCACCATGACTGTAATTATTCTGGACGTAATCTGGATCTGGAACGACTACCTTTTGCCCTCACTTACCCTGAAATCCACGGCAAACCGTACAATTCCCATTTCCACAGCAAAGTTTTTCGGACAGTATACCATCAGCTGGAACGAGGCTATGGCTGCCCTTGTTGTCACCATTATTCCCGTTGTCATTTTCTATCTGGCTTGTCAGAAATACATAGTTGAAGGCGTAGCGGCAGGTGCCGTAAAAGGATAACCTATGGGAAGAATTTTTACTAAGAATATTAAAGCTTTGGCAAAAACAGCTGCATCTCTTGATGAGACTCTGTTTCACAATGCCAACGGCTATATAGGTGTCAGAGGAAGCCTTGAAGAAGGTGTGCCCCACGATTTCAATACCATGCGTGGTACATACATTAACGGCTTTTATGACATCGTGGACATGAAGCAGGCGGAAAACCTTTGCAATCTCATTGAGAAGAAGGAAACCATGCTGAATGTCGCCGACACTCAGACAATCTATCTTACCGTTAACGGTGAGCCCTTCAGTCTCCTTACGGGGGATATCGTGAAGTGCAAGAGAAGTCTTGACATGGACGAGGGTGTAACCACAAGAGAAGTGGTCTGGAAGTCTCCAAAGGGAGATAAAGTCGGAATAAACATAAAAAGGATGACTTCGTTTGAGGAGCTGTCGCTTTTTACAATCGAATACGAGGTTACGGCATTAAGCAAGGACGCCAAGGTTATGTTCTCCTCCGCCCACATACCGGAGGTTTCAAACTACAGCGATGCATCCGACCCTCGTCTTGCCGCCGAAAGTCCCAAGTTCATTAATCTTGTGGATTCCGGAATCTGGGACGGCACAAGCTATGCCCTTGCGGAGACCACAAGAAGCGGACTTAAGGTTTGCTCCATGGTAAGCCATACAGTTTCTGACCCTAAGGCCAGACTCTGCACCGTAAGAGACGGCAACGGCAACATGATTTGCGACGTGGTTTGCGACGTCAAAAAGGGTGAGAAAGTCACTCTTGTGAAGTATTCGATTTTTACAGACTCATTGCGTTTCGAGGATCCTGTGGCGGCTGCCAAGGAGAAGATGAGTGTGGTTATGGAGGACGGTCTGCCCTATTACTACAATAAACAGCGGCTGTACCTTAAGAATTACTGGAAAAACTCCATGCTTGAAATCCATAACGATGCACGCATGAGTGAGGCAGTGAGCTTTAACATGTATGAACTTCTTTGCTCATCCGCAAAGGATAGTTTCGGCAACATTGCTGCCAAGGGTCTTAGCGGTGAGGGTTATGAAGGACATTATTTCTGGGATACGGAGATGTTCGTGCTTCCCTATTTCGTTCTGACGGATCCCTATCTGGCAAGAATGCTTCTTCGTTACAGATACAGGACTCTTGATAAAGCCAGGGAAAACGCAAGGCTTATGGGACATAAGAAAGGTGCGCTTTTCCCTTGGAGAACCATTACAGGTGTTGAGTGCTCGGGCTATTTCCCCTCGGGAACGGCACAGTACCATATAGATGGGGATATAGCCTACTCAATCATCAATTATTACCTGGTGACGGGAGATTTGGATTTTATCAAGGAGTGTGGCGAGGAGGTCCTTATAGAGACCGCCAGATTGTGGCTTGATGTGGGAAACTACGTTGGCGGCACCTTCAGAATCAACGATGTTACAGGTCCCGACGAATACACCTGCATGGTGAACAACAACTACTACACCAACATGGTGGCTGCCTACAACTTAAGGTGGGCGGTGAAGCTTTATAAGCTTCTTGAAGAGAAGGGCTTGGCCGGCGCGCTAAAGAAGAAAATCAAGATTACCGAGGCTGAGCTAAAGGAGATGAGCGAGGCTGCAGATAAGATGTACTTTGCGCCTCTTAGCAAGGATGGGGTAATTCCCCAGGATGATTCCTTCTTCGATAAGCCCAAGTGGAATATCAAGGGAACACCCAAGGACAAGTTCCCCCTGCTTCTTCATTATCATCCCCTGCATCTTTACAGATACCAGGTTTGCAAGCAGGCCGATACGGTTATGGCATTCTTCCTCTTTGGGGACATGATTGACAAGAAGACCCAGGAGAAGAGCTTTGAATATTATGAGGAGGTAACCACTCACGATTCCTCCCTGTCAAAGTGCGCTTTCAGCGTGGTGGCTTCAAAGCTTGGAATGAAGGATAAAGCCTACAAGTACTTTGGCAACTCCGCGGAATTCGATATAAGAAACCTTCATGACAATACCCAGTACGGCGTTCACACCGCAAACATGGGTGGCTCATTCATGGCAGTGGTATACGGATTCGCAGGCTTGTCTATTACGGAAAAAGGTATATCCATTGCGCCTTTCGTGCCTGATAAGTGGACCGGATACAGCTTCAAGATCAACTACATGGGAAGCAGAGTTCGAATCGATGTCACAAAGGACAATGTAACCGTAACTCTGGAAGAGGGTAATCCTTTCACCATGGAAATCTATGGAAGAAAGCGGAAAATCAGTAAAACAACAGATGTTATTATTATATAGGAGAAATATGCTAAAGGCAGTAGTATTTGATTTGGACGGGGTTATCACCGATTCCGCCGCCTACCACTACGAGGCGTGGAAGCAGATTGCGGATGAGATGAGTATCCCTTTTGATAAGGAGTACAATGAGCGCCTTAAGGGCGTATCAAGGCTTGAATCTCTCAATCTTATACTGGACAACGGCCCCGGAAGGGATTCCATGTCGGATGAGGAGAAAGAGGAGATAGCCACAAGAAAGAATGAGGTATACAAGGAACTCATTAAAAAGATTACACCGAAGGATTTGTTACCGGGAATCGGCGAAGTTTTGAAAGCCTGTAAAGCTGGGGGCCTTAAAACAGCCCTCGCAAGCGTCAGCAAGAACGCTCCCTACATAATCGACAGGCTTGGGGTGGGAAAATACTTCGATTACATGGCTGATGCAGCCAAGATCGAACGAAGCAAGCCCTTTCCCGACATATTCTTAGACTGCATTCATGCTCTCGGAGTTGACCCTTCCGAGAGCGTGGGCGTCGAGGATGCCGAAGCCGGCATAGCGGCCATTAAGGCCGCCGGCATGAAGGCAGTGGGGGTGGGAAGCCCCGAATCCATGTGGCAGGCAGATGTGGTGCTTTCAAGCACTGCGGAGCTGAGCGTTGAAGTTTTTAGAAAGTTGATATAGGTGCCTGGGGAGAGACCCTAGGTGCAGAATGGGGACAGGCCCCAAATTGCACGTTTCATGTGCGATTTGGGGCCTGTCCCCATTTTGCACCTACGGGCCTGCGCACATCGGCCCTTTTTTGTGGTATAATACTCCCTTGGAGGTATAGATTTATGCTGCTTACAATTATTGAGATATTATTGCTTATTTATGTGTGCGTGATGGTGCTGTATTTCATACTGATTATGCCCAGAATGAGCCATAAGGAGGCCAGAAAGCCCTTTACGGATCAGGCGTACTTTGCACACAGAGGACTTCATGACAATAAGAGCGAGGCGCCGGAGAACTCCATGGCAGCTTTTAAGAAGGCTGTTGATGCGGGTTACGGAATCGAGCTTGATGTACATATAACAAAGGATTTGATTCCTGTGGTGTTCCATGATGACACATTAAAAAGAGTTTGTGGCGTTGATGGAAAGATTTCGGATTTCACACTGGAGGAGCTGCAGGAGTTCAGGCTTTTTGACACAGAGGAGAAGATTCCGCTTTTTAAAGATGTGTTAGAGCTTGTGGACGGCAAGGTACCCCTTATTGTGGAGATTAAGGCCAATGACAACGACTTAAGGGTTTGCCCCAAGGCAGATGAACTTCTTAAGGATTACAAGGGCTTATATTGCATGGAATCCTTTAATCCTTTGGCTGTTAAGTGGTACAAGAAGAACAGAAATGACATTGTAAGAGGCCAGCTTTCCGACAGCTACATGCATGCGGACAACGAGAAGTACCATACCCCTCTTTACTGGGCTATGGAGTACCTTCTTTTAAACATCCTGGCAAAACCCGATTTTATCGCATATAACCATAAGTTCCACAAGAACCTTTCAAGAAGAATCAACAAGAATTTCTACAACGCCATGTCCGCGGCCTGGACCATCAGAAGCCAGGAAGAGTTGGATGCGAGACTTGACGATTTTGACGTATACATTTTTGAGGGCTTCATTCCCAAGCAGTGCCCTCCCAAGAATGCATAAAAAGGAGCAGAAGCTTCAATGTTTTTCAGATGTAAGAATTGCGGCGGAAACATAGTATATAACCCTGATAAGGGCATGATGGTTTGCCCCCACTGCGGTGGCGAGGAAACCCAGGATAAGAAGACAGGAGAGGGCGAGAATTATAACTCCCTTGAGACCTGTCTTAACTGTGGTGCGCCCATTAAACCGGGGCCCTTTACTTCAGCCGAGAGGTGCGAATACTGCGGCCATTACCTTATCCACGATGAGAGAGTAACCGGCAAATATAAGCCCTCCGAGCTGTTGCCCTTCAGAATCAGTAAGGAAAAAGCCAAGGAAATCTTATATAACGCCTTCAGGAAGAAGGTGTTCGCCCCTTCAGATTTCCTTTCAAATCAGATGTTAGAGAAGATGGAGGGCATGTATGTGCCTTATTTTCTCTATGACATGAATGTAAACGGCGAATTTGAGGCCAATGCCACAAAGACCAGAAGATGGATTTCCGGCGATATAGAGTACACGGAGACTTCCATTTTCAGAATCCACAGAAAGCTGGCAGCCAAGTTTAACAGGGTGCCTGTGGATGCGTCTGATGTTATGCCCGACGATTCCATGGATTTGATGGAGCCCTATGACTATGCGGATTTAAAGGATTTCAGAGAGCCGGATCTTTCGGGCTTTTATTCGGAGTGCTACAACAAGACTTCCGATGAGCTGGCTTACAGAGCCGAGACCAGAGCCAGAAACGATGCAAGCAAAATCATCAGAAACTCCATTACCGGCGCTTACACCACAATCACCCCGATGTACGAGAACATAGATATTGCATCAAGAAGCGACAAATACAGTCTCCTTCCTGTCTGGCAGTACATCTATTCATATAAGAATAAGCTTTACACCTACTACATAAACGGTCAGACCGGCAAGCTGGTTGGCGAGGCCCCGAGAAGCATGGGCAAGATTTTAGGTTACGCTGCTACCCTATGGGCTCTTATATTTGTGACCTTTATGGTAGTAATGCACGCAGCATAGAAAGAGGAATCATATGAGAAACTGGTTTAGATTTTTTAGAATATGGTTCCTGGTATGCGGAATCATAATTATAATCTGCGTCATTTCCATGATCTGGAATAAGCAAAACGCAGTTAACTACGAGAGAGTAAATACCTACTGCACAGAAAGCGAGCGAGTTTTCGACTACGGTGATGTGCTTACGGATGAAGAGGAAGACAAGTTAAGAGCACTTATTGCGGAAAAGGAGCAGGTTGCCCATTGCGACATTATCCTTCTTACCATGAAGGAGTCATTGGAAGAATACGCAAAGTCCTATGACCCCAATGTTCCCAGCAATCAGTACGTTATGATAAAAGCCGACAATTTCTACGATGAGTACGGCTTTGGCTGGAATAAGACAAAGGAAAGTGATGATGGCGACGGTTGTATCCTTCTTGATAACTGGTTCAGGGAGTCTGACGGAAAGATTCACACCTGGCTTTCAACATCAGGAAGCGTTGAGAGACAGTTTTCCTCAAGCACCATAGACAGAATTCTTGACGATGTCTATGACTATGTGGAATATGATCCCTACAGGGCCTACAAGACTTATGTTGAGGATATTGCAAGATATATGGGAAATGAGGAAACCAAACTTGAGGTTCCCATTTATGTCTACTTTGTTATTCCTACCATTGTGGCAATAATCTTTATTGCCATCTATGCATCGGGTAAGGAAGGCAAGAAGACCGTAAACGAATCCACCTATGTCGGAGAGAATGGCATTAACTTTGAAGTTATGTACGACCAGTTCATCAGCAAGGCCATCAGTCAGAGACGAATAGAAAGATCTGACTCCGGCGGCTACGGCGGCGGTGGTGGCGGTGGTGGCGGCCATCATATTTCCTCCGGCGGGCACTCCCATGGCGGTGGCGGTCACAGCAGATAAGAAAATACAAACAAAAAAACTCGCATGACGGTGCGAGTTTTTGTTTGCTTTAAATTATTTACTTACCAGCAGTAGTAAGTTCCAATTAAGCCATCTTGTTAACAGCGAGTGCTAAACGAGATACCTTTCTAGCAGCGTTGTTCTTGTGGTAAACGCCCTTCTGAGCTGCCATCTCAATTGTCTTGGTTGCTTCCTTTAAAGCAACTTCAGCAGCAGCCTTATCGTTAGCTTCGATTGCAGCGAAGACTTTCTTCATAGCTGTCTTAACGCCTGTACGAATAGCTTTATTTCTGTCCTGTCTTGTCTTAGCAACAAGAATTCTCTTCTTAGCAGATTTAATATTAGCCAAAGATCTACACCTCCATCAAATGGTCTGTTTTTCGATAATTTTCTGTCGCATCTGATGCCGGACACGGTCAGCTGATGCAAACATCCGAAAGATATTTTATAGGAAGAAGCCCTATGTGTCAATAGTTTTTATTTGTTTTTATAGTAGAACACTGCAATCTGAGTTCTGTCTCTTAAAGCCAGTTTTTCAAGGATAGAAGAGATATAGTTTCGAATTGTTCCTTCACTTAAGAACAGCTCCTCCGAAATCTCTTTATTGCTTAAGCCTTCGGCGATGCAGCCGATAATCTGGCATTCCTTTTCGCTCAAACCGAATTCCTCTCCATTAAACTCATTGTGAACTTCCTTTCCAAGCAGGCTGGGAAGCTTCTCCATAATGTTTCCGCCAAATACGGTCTGTCCCATGGCAACGGCTTTTAAGGCAGGGATTATAGAGTCATAATCCTGTTTTAGAAGGTATCCTTTGGCTCCGCAGTTAAGAGCGGTGTGAATGTATTCATCATCGGAAAAAGTGGTAAGGAAGAGAATCTTGGCATCGGGATAGTCCCTAAGAATCTCCTCTGCAGCTTCAGTTCCGAGTTTCTTGTCCATTCGAATGTCCATTAATAGAACGTCAGGTGCCAGGTAGTTATATAAACCTACGGCATCCTCACCGTTATTCCCGATGCCGACAACTGTGATATCGGGGTCTTTCTCCAAGATAATCTTAAGAGAACTGCAAACCAGTGCGTCGTCGTCAACAATAAGTACTCGCATAATTTACTCCTTCTTTTGGGATCTGGGAATTGTTGCAAAAATCCTGAATCCGTTTTCGTTCCTTATATAAAATGTACCCCCCAGGGCATTTATTCGATCCTGCATGTTGTTAAGGCCAATGCCTGTTCCGTCTCCCTTTGTGGCCAAGGTGCCGTTATCTTCAATAAGAAGCTGGTAAATCTTCTCATGCTCCATGAAAACCACCTTTGCCCAGGTGGCATTACTGTGCTTTGCGATGTTGGATAAGGCTTCCTTTACAATGCCTGCCACTGCAAATTTAATATCCTTATTTATCTTGGGACCTGAGGAATACTCCAGGGTTACAGGGCAGAACTTAAAGTCCTCAACCAGCTTTTCAAGGCTTCCTTTAAGATCAATTGAATCATCGTACAAATCGTGAACGCTTACCCTGCAGGAATCCATGGCATCGGAAAGGGTATTCTTAAGAACTCCCAAATGCTCTCCAAGGGCCTTGTCCTCGTTAACCGCTTCAATGGCGCCCATCATAATAAGGGCTCTTGAAAGCAGGTGTCCTACATTATCATGAATCTCTCTGGCGATTCGGTTTCTCTCTTTAAGGGTTGCCAGGTGAACCTCATAGTCTTGCTTGTCCTGGTAATCGGCGGCCCTTTTCTCCATCAGTTCCTCCAATTGCCTTCTGTCGTCAGCCTGTCCCATGACCTTTAGCCAAAGACCGCTAATAAGGCGACTTGCGTATGCCAGGTAAAGAGCTAAAAGGCTTATGAGGATAATAAATAACGCATGCTCTTTATAGGATAGGGCACATAGAGCCACAACAATCAGACCTGCTATGGTGGGTATCAGGGATTTGTCAAAAACCGGAAGCTTCTTCTCAATATGAAGACTGATCTGAGATATTTCGAAAACAATGACGGGAAGATAATATAAAGCCTGTGTGGGGATAATTAAGCACATGACCAGATAAACCACGCACAGGGAGTAGGTAACACCTTTTCGTCCGGCAGCAAAGCAGACTGATGAGATTGCGAAGGTAACCAAAAGCGCAATAAGATAATCTGCGGTTCCACCTTTATATGCAGTTACTGCACACAGTGCAATTATCAATATTCTTGGGATTATTGCGTACATAAGTAGAGTATAAAACATAATATGACATTTGTCATATGCATTTCATTACTTATTGCACTTACCATGTGACTCGCAACTTTGTAAGATGTACTTGTAAGGCAAGGCAAACAAAAAAAAACAGACTTTAGGAGGTCATTATGGAAGTAGTAAGAGTTGATAATTTAGTGAAAAGATACAAGGAGCTGGTGGCTCTGGATCATTTGTCAATAAGCGTTAACAAAGGCGAGGTATTCGGACTTTTGGGCCCCAACGGTTCCGGCAAATCCACTCTTATGAACTGTATCCTTTCTCTTTTAAAATATTCAAAGGGTGAAATCAAGGTTTTCGGTCAGGAGATGAAGCCTGACAGCTACGATTTAAAGAGAAAAATCGGCGTAGTTCTCCAAAACGTGGCAGTGTTTGATGAACTTACGGTAAGAGAGAACATCGATTACTTCTGCGGACTGTATGTAACCGACAAGAACCTTAGAAAACAGTATGTTGACGAGGCTATCAAGTTTGTAGGCCTTGAAGATTTTACCAAATTCTATCCCAAGAAGCTTTCAGGCGGTCTCTTAAGAAGATTAAACATAGCCTGCGGAATCGCTCACAAACCTGAACTTATCTTCATGGATGAGCCCACGGTAGCAGTTGACCCTCAAAGCCGAAACAATATCTTAGAGGGAATTAAAGAGCTCAACAGACAGGGAGCAACAATTATCTACACATCCCACTACATGGAAGAAGTTGAGCAGATTTGTACAAGAATCGCCATCATCGATAAGGGCAAGACAATCGCAGTCGGAACAAATGATGAGCTTAAGGCTTTGACTCCCACCAGCGAGAAGATAAGAATTGAGATTCTTGATTTTGACGAAAGCAAACTTCCCGAGATTAAGGAACTCCCTCACGTAACAAGTGCCACATATGAAGAAAATCATCTGCTTGTTTCCTGTAAGGGCGGCACTCATAACCTTATAAGAGTTCTGGATTTCCTTAAGAACAACAACGTAAACTTCGGAAGAGTTTACTCAGAACTTCCCACACTTAATGATGTGTTCCTTGAGATTACCGGAAAAGAGTTAAGGGACTAAGGAGGAGAGAAAATGTTTTGGCATATATATAAGTACAGAGTGAAAAGCCTTCTGAAAACAAAGATGTCAGTGTTCTGGGCTTTCATATATCCGATACTTCTCGGAACCCTTTTCTTTGTAACTTTCGGAAGCTCAATAAACAAGAACAGCATTGAGACAATCGATGTGGCCATAGTAAAAGAGGCAGAATCCGAAAAGAACGATTCCTTTGTGGAAATGATGGAAAAGGTAGAGTTTGAGGACGGAAAGAGAATCTTCAACATATTAAATCTTGATTTAAAAAGTGCTGAAAAGCAATTGGAAGACGAATCCATAGTAGGAATAGTAAGACTTGGTGATGAAATTACCCTGGAGATGGGTAAGACGGGACTGGGAGCCAGCATCTTAAAAGAATTTACTGATGAATACACAAGACGTTTTGAACTCATTGAAGATGCTGCAACCATTGATTATACCAGGATTCAGGATGTTATAGAGGTAAATGAAAACAGAAAAGAGTACGTAGAAGAAGTCAGTCTCGGAGGAGAGAAAATCGATACGGAAGCTCAATACTTTTACGCTTTAATAGGAATGGCCTGTCTCTTCGGAAGCTTTATCGGAATGGTACTAGGCAAGGACATACAGGCTGTAAATTCCCCCATAGGTGCCAGAAAAACGGTGTCCGGAACAAAAAGACTTACCCTTATGCTGGGAGATCTGGCAGCTGCTGTAAGCATACATTTCGTCGGACTGTTACTGGTGGTTGTTTATCTTAAGTACATCTTAAAGATCCCCGTGTTCAGCCAGCCTCTCCCCTGCGTAGCAGTGGTGTTCCTGGGATGTGTAATGGGAGTTGAACTTGGACAGTTTGCATCCTGCGTTGCTAAGGGCAGCGAGGGAATGACAATAGCAATCTCTTTGGCGATTTCTCTTGGATCCAGTGCCTTAAGCGGACTTATGAGTCCGGATTTAAAGAGACTTATGGACAGAGTTGCCCCCATTGTTTCAAGATTAAATCCCTCTTCCGCAATAGCGGATTGTTTCTACTCATTATCGATTTACAGTGACTATACAAGATTCGCAAAAAGTTTAACTATATTGGCAGTCGAAGCGGTTGTGCTTGTGGTTCTTAGCTTCTTCGCCGTAAGGAGGAATAAATATGTCAGTGTTTAAGACATTCTTCTCAATAACAAAATCAAATATGATAGCAATTCTGGTTTACCTTGGAGTGGCTCTTGCCATGTGCATCGGACTTTCATTAAGTACCGGTGGAAACACATATTCCTTCGAGAGCGTTAAGGTTAAAGTGGCTGTAATAGATGAGGACAAAAGTGAGGTGTCAAAGGCACTGGTTTCCTATCTTGAAGAGGTGGAAGACCTTGTGGAGGCACCTGCAGACAATGACTCACTTCAGGATGCCCTTTTCTTCGGAGAGATTCAGTATCTCCTTACCATTCCTGAAGGATTTGAAAAGGCAGTTGAAAAGGATGAGGATGTAAAGCTTAATTCAACATCATCCCCCAACTCCTATAACGGAGCCTTCGTAGATATGAAGATTGAAGGATTTATCAATGCCTTCAGATCATACAAGGCTCTTGGAATCGACAATAAAGAAGCTCTTTCAAAGGCGGCTGCAAACCTTTCAAAGGAAGCGGCAACTGAGACTTATGTACCTGACAACTCCGAAAAGAGATCCGATAGCTTCAAGTATTTCTTCTACTTTTCAGGCTACGGAATCATGACAGTGCTTATCCACTGTATCGCTTCAATCATGGTGGTTTTCAACCAGCCTGACATGATTAAGAGAATGAACTGTTCAGCTCTTTCTGTTAAAAAAAGAAATCTGTACATCGTTGCCGGAAACCTTATCATCATGTTTGTTGCATTCATTCTCTTTGTTGGAATTATCACAGGCTTCAATCTGAATGAGTTAAAGGGAAATGCAGTTGCACCTTACATGTTCATTAACCTTTTAATGTTTGCAATCTTTTGCATGGCTTTAGGATACTTTGTAGGAACCTTTGCAAAGCACGACGGGCATATCGCAATCTTTTCCGTAAGCTTTTCAATGATTCTCTCATTCCTTGGAGGAATCTTTGTTCCGGCAGAGTTCTTCACAAAGGGAATGCAGGTTTTCTCTAAGTTTATTCCTACCACATGGTATACAAGCAATGTAAACATGCTCTTCGAGCTTAAGAGCATGACAGGCGACATGCTTCCCGATTTCTTAAAGAACATCGGAGTCCTTGCAGCCTTTACTGTAGCGGTCCTTGGAATTGCCTACAGTATCAGCGCAAGAAGAGCACAGGAGGCCGAAGCATAATGTGCAATCGGGGACAGGCCCCACCTGCACCGTGCAATCGGGGACAGTCCCCAATTGCACATAGACTACATGGCATACAACAAACGTAAAATACCGGGTGGCCAAAGCTTCAGGGGACTTTGGTCACCCGGATAAAATCATAATATAAGGGAGAAATAAAAATGAAGAGAACAATTCTAACACTTCTACTGGGGGCTTTAATGCTTTCAGGTTGCGGGGGAAATTCTGCCCCTGCATCTCAGGCGGAAGACAACGAAGATTCCGTCATCACTGAACAATCCACGGAAACCATGGAAGAAAACATCGGCGAGACAGGTAATTTGGATGATCTGATTGAGAAGACATACGGTGGTTTCGTCTCCACAGAAACATGCTATGACACTTTTGTTTTAAAAAATAATTCGAATCAGAATGTTAGGGTGAATGTGGATATAACGGGCTTTGATTCGCAGAATGCGGAGTTGGCTACAGAGAGCTGCAGTTTTCCTTTTCTGGGTGCTGACGAAACGTTGGCTTATTCTCACTGCTTTTCCGGAATTAAGGAAGTTGACCATGTTGAGTATAACTTTTCATATGAAGTTAATACAGACTATGCCCCGGTAATGAAAGACATCAAATGCGACTGGTTAAGAATTGATGAAAACCATTTATTGGTTGTCGCCCGAAACGAAGGCGAACTGCCAGGGACAGAAATAATCGCTACGGCTTTCTTCTATGATGAAAACAATAATTTTATTTACGCCATGAATAGTTATATTGGAGATTTGGACGGAGAAATAAAACCGGGAGCAGCAGTTACTTATCAGTTTGCCAGTTACGAACATTTCGATCATGCGGAAGTCTATCTTTACGGTGGATGTGACTTGTCAAATCCCCCTCAAGAATGGGGCATTTCCGAAAAGAATCTTCAAGTGACCGAGTACAGATATCAGAACGAAACGTATTTTACTGATGAAGCTCTGGTAATTGAAAACAACTTCGATAAGCATGCCAAAGTCAGGGTGGATATGGTTGCATATGACTCAAAGGGCAATGTAATAGGAGGAGGATCTGACTGCACCACAAACTATGGTTGTCTGGCACCCGGACATGAGGCAGTGCTATATGCAAGACTTATGTGTGTGAATGTGGATCACATAGACCTTTTCTATAGCTATAATACGTACGAAGACGCTTCGACCGTTCTTGAAAATATTGAGTACACGTATGAGATTGATGGCCAGGATGTAATCATTACAGCTACGAATAACGGAACTGAAAGTCTAAAGAATATGTACTGCCAAATCCTCTACTTTGATTTGACAGGTAAGTTTTCCAATATCGGACGAGTTTACTTTAACAGCGAGGGCGGAGATCTTCTTCCCGGAGAAACACGTTCATGTGTGGCAGCTGATTATCCATACGCATTTTCTGATGTGTTAGTCTACATCGAATAATATAGAGGAGAGTAAAAAATGAAGAGAAAATTATTAGTTTTGCTTTTAGCGACGGCAATGATAGCCGGATGCGGCTCCAATGCCGCCGCACCTGAGCTTGCAACGACAGAAACAGATGACAATAAGATAGGTGGAGAGGAGGATGTTTCCACATCCTCAGAAGAAGTCGGTTCTGAAGAGAAGGAAGGGGCTCAGGCGGCCGAAGAGACAGATGAGAGGGACGCTCTTTTTGAAAAAACCTATTATAACTATACCCCTGAATTCGGTAATCCCGAGTATCTGTGCATTATCAAGAACAACTCTGAAGAGACTGTCAGGTTAACAGGAGTGGCATCAGCTATGGATTCTGCCGGCAATGTTTTACAGGACAGCAAAGAGGAAGTGGAAGCCCTTGCACCGGGAGATTCCGCCGCACTTTTCTTTATGTTCTATGACGTTAAGGATGCTAGCGATATCAGTGATGTTAAATACTCCTATACATACGAGACCCCTTTTTATACACCCATGGTTGACAATCTTAAAATGGAATTGTCACCCATAGATAAAGGGGTAATTGCTCGTGTGAAAAATGAGGGGGATATAATAGGTTCTTATATCGAAGCAAGAGCGGTGTTCTTTGATGCAAGCGGAAATGCGATTTATTCTTCTGATGAATATGTGGCCGATATTAACGGCGAGATAAGACCGGGCGCTACTCTTGGAGTAAACCTGTATTGCCCTGACGAATATGATCATGTTGAATGCTATCTTATGGGTGGATATGACGGTAAAGCCAAACCTGAGAGCACTGTAGAGGACAGTGATTTTGGCGTAACGGAGTACATGGGTGTAAACCATGAAATGAGCGAAACTCGCGAAGTGCTTGTGGTAAAGAACAACAGTGAGGTGCTTGTTGGTATGGAAGCCAATTTTATCGCATATGACGCTTCCGGAAACATGGTTGATGCCGATACAGAGCATATAGACTCCCTTGAGCCGGGAGATGAGAGCGTCTTCTTTGCTTATTTTTCACGGGATGACATTGACAGTGTAGAGTATTTCTTTAGTTACGACATTACTCCGTGGTATCATACCGGCCTTCAGAATATTGCATTCTCGTATGAGGTAAATGACAATGATGTAACTGCCACAGCCACAAACAATAACCCTGGCAGCGTATCAAATTTAGTGGGTTATCTGCTTTTCTTTGACGCGGAGGGAAATCTTGTGAATGTGATTAAAGACAACTTCTACACAGGAGTTAATTTCGATGCAGGTGAAACCCACTCCTTTATGGCCATTGATATGGAATTTTCATCGATAAAGATGTACATTGGCGGCGGCCTGTCGGAAAGAACCTGATAATGTGCAATTGGGGACAGGCCCAACCTGCACAAAAAAATAAAAGGGAGTATAAAAATGAGAAAAAAAGATTTACTAAAAAGAATTGCAGTTATTGCGATGACAACAGCAATGACAATCGGACTTATTGCCTGCGGCGATAAGTCTGAGAGCAAGGAAGAAGCGAGTGCTTCTTCAGAAACAGCTATCGAGGCAGAGACCGAGGCTGAGGTTTCGGCTGAGGAGCCTGAGGCCAAAGAAGATGACAAGGGTAATCCTGATGACTGGCCGCACTTTGAATTCAATACTGATAAGGGGCTAAAAGTAATAGAGGTATACAATAAGTGCGAAGATTTGAGTGCATGGGGACAGTATGGTTATTTCTGGACTAGAGAAACTGAGATTGCTATTAAATTCCCGGCAGGAGCACCAAGCTGGAATACGGAAAACTTCTTTTCCTACCAAATGGAATCCCCCTCTGAGAATAAATACGAGGAACTTGTTCTTTTTATACCCATTCGTGATGATTGTGAGGAACTGTTGAGCCAGATTACGGATGAGCAAAGTATTTTGCCGGTAGTTGTAGAAAACCCAGAAGAGTATCGCTCTCCTGTAAGGCAGTTGGGTTATTCACTTCAAAGTCATGTACATAATATGGACGGGGAATCAGTTTCGATGACTATTGATTCTTCGGAATTGGAAACTGTTGGGCAGTATGATTGCTGCAAATGCACCGGAACGATGACTTGCAAGGATTCGGAATATTTTCATGAGGGCCCTGTTTTAGAGCACACCTATTCCTATATAGGTTACGCATCATTCACAAAGGATCACCATGAACCCTTTTACTGGATAGTAATTGACTATTCCGACGATCAATCACAAGGCGACTTAATAGCCGACCACGCAAGAAAAATGGGCTACACAATCGCCGAGTATTTCGACTATCACTAAATTTGGTGCAATTGGGGACAGTCCCCACCTGCACATTAAAAATAAAAGGGAGTATAAAAATGAAGAAAAAGGATTTACTAAAAAGAATTGCAGTTATTGCAATGACAACAGCTATGACAATCGGACTTATTGCCTGCGGCGATAAGTCTAAAAACAGTGAAGGAACCGATGCTTCTTCTGAGACATCTATCGAGGCAGAGACCGAGGCTGAAGCTTCGGCTGAGGAGCCTGAGGCCAAAGAGGACGACAAGGGTAATCCTGATGACTGGCCGCACTTTAGTGATAGCGGACTTACAGTAATAGAAGTATACAATAAGTGCGAGGATTTGAGTGATTGGGGAGTATATGGTTATTTTACGACCATGAAAACAGCGATTTCTATTAAATTCCCTGATCACCCACCTGTTAAGAGCAACCTTGTTGCCCATCAAAATACAGATGAATATGAGGAATTTATCGTTTTTGCGCCCATTCAGGATGAATGTGAGGAGCTTGTGAGCCAGATTACTGACGAGCAAAGCATATTGCCTGTAGTTATAGAAAACACAGAAGAGTATTTTTCACCCGTATATCTGTTGGGTTATGAACTTGGGTATCATTACGATATGGACAGGGAATCAGTTTCGATGACAGTTGACTCCTCTGAATTGGAAACAGTAGGGCAATATGATTGCTGCAAATGCACCGGAACAATGACTTGTAAGGATGCGGAAACTTATCGTGGGGATCCCCTTTTAGAGCACACCTATTCCTACGTAGGCTATGCAACCTTTACCAAGGATCACCATGAACCCTTTTACTGGATTGTAATTGACTATTCTGACGATCAATCCCAAGGCGACATAATAGCCGACCACGCAAGGAAAATGGGCTTAACAATCGCCGAGAACTTCGACTATCGCTAAATTAGGTGCAATCGGGGCCTGTCCCCAATTGCACAAAAAATAAAAGGGAGTATAAAAATGAGGAAAAAAGATTTACTAAAAAGAATTGCAGTTATTGCAATGACAACAGCTATGACAATCGGACTTATTGCCTGCGGCGATAAGTCTGAGAGCAAGGAAGAAGCGAGTGCTTCTTCAGAAACAGCTATCGAGGCAGAGACCGAAGCTGAAGTTTCGGCTGAGGAGTCTGAGGCCAAAGAAGATGACAAGGGTGATCCTGATGACTGGCCGCACTATGATCGTGATAGTGGGTTTATAATAGAGGTATACAATAAGTGCGAAGACCTGAGTGAATGGGGAGTATACGGTCATTTCACGACCACGAAAACAGCAATTTCTATTAAATTTCCGAAGTTTAGAAATGTCGGGCACAAACTTGTTGTCTTTCAGGATAATTATAAAAGAGGGGAAGTCATCGTTTTTGCGCCCATTCGGGAGGACAGTGAGGAACTTTTGAGTCAGATTACGGATGAGGAAAGTATTTTGCCGGTAGTTATTGGAAACCCGGAAGAGTATCTTTCACCTATAAAACAGTTGGGTTATGAACTTGAATTTGATCCTATATATGGATTGGATAGAGAATCCATTTCGATGACTATTGACTCTTCTGAATTGGAAACAGTAGGGCAATATGATTGCTGCAAATGCACTGGAACAATGACTTGTAAGGATTCAGATTTTTTGCATGAGGGTCCCATTTTAGAGCACACCTATCCCTATGTAGGCTATGCAACCTTTACTAAGATATACCATGAGCCCTTTTACTGGATTGTAATCGACTATTCCGAAGATCAATCCCAAGCCGACATGATAGCCGACGACGCAAGGAAAATGGGCTACACAATCGAGGAGCATACCTATCGCTAAATTTGGTGCAATTGGGGACAGTCCCCAATTGCACATAGATTATTACATGTTATACTTATGGAGTGTGCAAGACGAAAGAGGAGGTAAAGAGAATAATGGGTGGCGAAATATACGAAACAGCCTCTGAGAAACTGCTTAAAAAGGGCAGAAAAGAAGGAAGAGCAGAAGGAAAACGAGATACACTGGTTTCTCTTTTTATACAAGGGATTATAACCGACGAACAGGCCTCAGAGCAGTTGGGAGTCTCTGTGGACGACTTCAGAGGAATGGTGAAGAAAACTAAATAGATAAACAAAACGGCATGGACGCACCATGCCGTTTTTGTTTGCGCATAGGCTGTCCCACAGTTGTATGGCTGTCCCTTTTGTGTCTTCATGAGGAATGTAAATTAAATAACATAAGAAATTCTATTTTTGGTTAGGAACTTCGCCTTAAATGTGACACATATATATATGAAGGGGTTGATTTCGGATCAAAAAACTATTAATTACTAACTTAGAATGGGAGGAGAACTATGACAAATCAGAGACCTTTTTATTTAATGGCTCACAGATGCAATAATTCTGGTGACATTAAAAATGCGCTCCAAAAGGGGGCAAATGCAATCGAATGTGATGTCCAATATGGAGAAGATGACAATAATTGGTGCGTTAATCATGACGGATACAGGCCTAAGTATTCGATGATGTTGAAAGATTGGCTGAAGGAAGCTTATGACCAATCAGATAATGTAAATTTTTGCTTTATTTATCTAGACATAAAAAGTCCTGAATATTTGCAGAATCTAATTAATTATGTGCATAATAACACTGCTGATTTTTTGGAAAAGGGTAAACGTCCCATTGCCATTATTTATTGTATAAGTAGCATTGAAAAAGCTAAAGAACCATTTACGTCTTGTGCGAGTATCTTGAGAGATACTGAGGGATTTACTGTTGATATGTTTAACAATCCTGATGAAGTAAAGGAAAGCTTCCAAAACATCATAAATAGCGAAAAGGCTAAGGGGAATAGTTTTAATCGCTTTTTCTATGGACAGGGAATAGAAGCCGGAATGCCAGATACAAAAGCAAGACGTGAAAAAGTCAAAAAGGCATGTGACATTCGCGATAAAGACGGGGTGTTCAAAAAGGTTTACACATGGACAATAGAGAAAGAAAGCACCGCACTCAAGTATTTAGAAATAGGAGTGGATGGTATTATGACAAACGCAGGGGGCGGCGATTGTCCCAGGGATAAAATAGCTAACATAAAAGAAGCAATTGAAGAGTACAATAAAGAGAAATGCGTTGTACATGTTCGACTTGCAGTTGCTTCGGATAAAATGTTCGAAGTATTTTAAGCTGGATCCAGAAAATCTTGAGTTTTAAGGAGTTTTTTATGCAACAAAGGACTTGTTTGATAAGTGGACGGAAGATGTGCAAGGATTCGGTGCTGCACAGACAACGGTCGATGTTTTAACTAGCAGCAATTTGGATTTTTATGCTCAATGGAAAATTCCTTCTTCAACAAATGTAGTTAGTGTAGTTAATACTGGAGATGGAACAACAAGCTTACCAATATCCGAAGAGCAATTACCGAATTCGACCCGCAAAGACTGGATTGAAACATTAGATGAAACACTCGATACCGCCATCAAAGCCGGTGGCCCGCAGACCATCTACTTAAACGGTGTAGCAACCTTACCCATAACAATAATGAGAAAGCTCAGGGACAACCCTCAGCTTACAGTAGTCCTTGACTTTACATATGACAACGTGGCTTGCGTCATTACCATTCCCGGTAAGAGCGTAGTAGTGGACGACACCATCCCTTGGTACGGTCCTCTTTACCTCAACGCCCACTACGGTCAGTACAGTGTTCCGGCGCCTCATGCCAATGCAGTCACAACACCTGCAGACGGCACCTATTCCGTGGCAAATGGTGACACCTTAAGTGCAATTGCATCTCGCCTTCGCACCACAGTCCGTCACCTAGTGGAAGTTAACCACATCACCGACCCTGACCGCATCTCTATCGGCCAGCGCCTCACCTACTAGGTGCAATTTGGGACAGTCCCCAACTGCACATTATTGAAACTGCTCAGCATTGCTGTTATAGTGATGCTGAGCAGTTTATTTCTGAAAAAGATAACAGGGAGACAATCAAATGGGAAAAAAGAAAATAGTATGCTTTGGAGATTCACTCACCTGGGGATTTGACCCGGATACTCATCTTCGCATGGCGGATGAAGGCAGATGGACTGCAGTCATGAGAAAAATCCTTGGTGATGACTACGAAGTAATTGAAGAAGGGCAGTGCGGTCGAACAATCGCAACCGATGATCCTGCTGAGGGAGAGAAAAGCGGAATAAGATACATTGTTCCCTGCCTTGAAAGCCACAACCCCTTGGATTTGCTGATAATTATGTTGGGCACCAATGACTGCAAGAGGAAATTCTCATATTCTGCAAGGGACATAGCAGGCGAAATGCAGCGTATGGTTGAGAAGGTTTTGGCTTTTAACCGCTTTAAGTGCGGCGACTCTTTCAAAGTCCTTATTGTAGCGCCTCCAAAGATTTCAAAAGCCGTTACACCCTCATGGCTTGGCGATATGTTTGGATATGACAATTCGGTAAAAGTATCTGCAGACCTGGCGGATTGGTACAAGCAGGTAGCAGAGATGTATGGGTGCCTGTTTATGGATGCCGCAGAGTGCGCAGTTGTAAGCGAATCGGACGGAATCCATATGGATGCTGTAAACCAGGCGAAGCTTGGAGAGCAGATGGCCAAATTCGTGAAAGAGAATATATAGATGAGAGTAAGCTGATAGGCAGGTCCTATCAGCTTTTTCCATAAAATGAACATTTTATAAAAAGTTTATAGTTTTTTAATTGTTAATTGTGCCAATTTCTGCAATCATAAACTAAGAGTATAATGAGAGGAGTTAGTGGGGGCTAACTGTATCGTTTAAGTATCAGTACACACACGTTTTATTCTTTGTGAGGTTTTATGTCTAAGTTTAGTGTTAAGAAACCCTTCACAGTGTTAGTGGGCATTGTGATTGCAGTCGTTCTTGGCGTAGTTAGTATGCTCAATATGCAGCTTGACTTGCTACCCGAGATCTCACTCCCCTATCTGATGGTAATCACCACCTATCCCGGTGCCAGCGCCGAGAAGATAGAGATGGAAATATGTGAGCCCATGGAGGCTTCACTCGGCACCATCAACGGTGTCAAAAACGTTACCAGCGTATGTAATGAAAACTACGGTCTTGTCCAACTGGAATTCCAGGATGACATCGAGCTGGACAGCGCTATGGTTAAGGTTTCAAGTGCTCTGAACACTTTGCAGCCTTATCTTCCGGAGGACGCCGGAACTCCATCCATAATTGAGCTTTCAACCGACATGATGGCAAGCGTATACCTGGCGGTCGGCATGGAAGGCAAGGAGATGGACGAGCTTTCTCAGTTTATCGAGGATGATATCACTCCCCAGTTTGAGAAGCAGAACGGTGTCGCTTCAGTCTCAACCTTAGGTCTTGTAGACAAATCCATTCATGTAGAACTTAATCAGGAAAAAGTCGATGCTCTCAATGACAGAATTCTGGCCACGGTAGACGACGCTTTTGCAAGCGCGGTGGAGCAGCTTGACGATGCCAAGAAACAACTTGAGGACTCAAAGGTAACCATCGACAAGAACAGAAAGAAGCTTGTGGATAGCCAGAATGATTTGGAAAAAAGCAAGCAGGATCTCGTTGACGGCCAAAAGGAACTTGATGAGAATATCGCAGAACTGGATAAGAGCAGGGCTGATTATTACCAAGGACTTGCAGATCTTGAGGATGGCAAGAAGAAGATGGCGGATGCGCAGGATGCATTAAACAGCCAAAAAAATGCGTTAAACAGTGAACTTGCCAGCAAGAGTCTTGAATTAGAGAGGGCTAAAAGCCTGATAGATGCAGCAAGAGAAGGACTGTCACAGTTTCAGGATGCACAGAATCAGATAAATAATTTACAAGCTCAAGTAGACAGTCTTCAAGCACAACTTGATGCCATGGACACATCTGACCCGAATTATTCGACAGTGCAGGGACAACTTACAGCCGCTCAGGGTGCAGTCACATATGCACAGAACACAGCAGATGCGGCGGCAGCGTCATCTCCGGGAGGATATACAGACTTAGCAGATGCCATTTCAAAACTTTCCACTGATATTCGGACGTATGAAGCAGGGTATCAGGAACTTGAAAAAGGAAAGCTTGCTACAGCAGAGGCTCTTGGTAGCACAGATGCTCAGCTTTCTATTGGCAAGCAGCAATTAGAAGCATCCGAAAGCCAAATGGAATCCGCCGAGAAACAGCTTAACTCAGCCCAGAAGCAAATCGACTCCGCCAAGGAGCAAATCACCGACGGCTGGGACAAGATAGCTGACGGTCAGGAGCAGATAAACGAAGGCTGGGATTCCCTCCATGATGGCGAGAAACAGCTTAGCGATGGCTGGGACGACTACAACGATGCCGTCCGTAAATATGAGAAACAGCGTAAGGAAGCAGAGAAGAAAGCAAACGCAGATCAGCTCCTTACTTTGGATGCCCTGTCAGGCTTAATCTACGCACAGAACTTTGAGATGCCTGCAGGCTATGTTGATGACAGACTTGATAACTCATGGCTTGTAAAAGTCGGCCAGAACTACGAAGAAGTTTCCGAACTTGAAGACATAGTTCTTACCAACATCCACAACGTAGGCGACGTTAAACTTGGAGACATTGCAGACATCACTGTAATCGACAACTCCATGGACAGCTACGTAAGACTTGGTGACAAGCACGCAGTTATCCTTTCGATATTCAAGAGTTCCACAGCAGGAACCAACGACGTAAGTGAAACCGTCAAAGCAACAAGCGATGAGCTGATGGAAAGATTCCCCGGCCTTGAAATCGTTAAGCTTGCGGACATGGGCGATTACATCAACCTCATTGTAAGAAGCATTTTACAGTCCATGTTAATCGGTGCGGCTTTGGCCATCATTATCCTGGCCATATTCCTAAGGGATGTGAAGCCCACAATCGTCGTAGCAATAAGTATTCCTTTAAGTGTAATGACGGCCCTTATTTGCATGTACTTTGCGAAGATTTCCCTTAACATGCTTTCGCTGTCGGGTCTGGCACTTGGTATAGGTATGCTGGTTGATAACTCCATCGTAGTTATCGAGAATATATACAGACTCCGAAGCAAAGGAGTTGCGGCGCCTCGTGCAGCAGTACAGGGAACCAGGCAGGTATTCGGCGCCATCACGGCATCCACCCTTACAACCGCCTGCGTATTCCTTCCTATGATATACACCACGGGACTTGTAAGTGATTTGATGGGTCCCATGTGCTTAACCATCGTGTTCTGTTTGCTTGCATCGTTGGTTATTTCGGTAACCGTAGTACCTGCGGCAGGCTCCACAGTACTTAAGAATGCGGTTGAGAAGAAACATCCGTTTTTTGAGAAAATCCTTAACTGGTATGGAAAGGCCCTTGAATTTTGCCTTAAGGTAAAAATCGTACCTATCTCAGCAGCCATCGGCCTCTTGGCATTGTCAGTTTATCTGGTGCTTCGAATGGGAATCGTTGTTATTCCCGATATGACCATGAACCAGATTGAGGCTACAATCAATTATCCCGAGGATATGACCAGGGAAGAGGTTTATGAGAAGACCGATGAAGTGATTGACAGAATGCTTGGAATCGAAGGCATCGGCACCATCGGTGTTATGAACGGCGGAGACGAAGCTTTGATGGTAAGCCAGCTGGCAGAGAATCCCGATAACTTCCGCACCATGTCATTTATGATGCTGACGGAAGATGAGAATGCCGGCGATGCGGAAATCAGAAGGATTATGAAGGACATCGAGGATTCCGTGGCTGACATGAATCTTGATTTCAGCCTCGATACCGCTTCTTCCGAGATGGACAGCCTTGTGGGTGGAACGGGACTTAGCATCAATGTTTACGGTGAGGATATTGATACTCTTAAGGACATTACAAGAGATATCATGGACATGATTGATTCCATTGACGGATTCACGGATATCAGCAATGGAGAGGAAGATTCCGACAAGATTCTTCACATTAACATAGATAAGAATGCGGCCATGAGCAAAGGCCTCAACGTGGTGCAGATCTATCAGGCCATTAACGGCAAGCTTACAAACGAGAAGAGCGCAGTAACCATTACCGTTGACGGCATCGATATGGACATAAAAGTTGTCAATGAGTTGGAGCCTTTAACAAAGGAGAACCTTTTAGATTATACTTTTACCACAGAAGTAACGGACGACGATTACGATACCGTGACAGAGGAGCACAAACTCAGCGAATTTGCCACAGTCGAAATCCTTGACGGTGTTACAAGCATCAACCGTAAGAACCAGTCCAGATACATGACTGTAACCGCAAATGTTGAGGAAGGAGCCAACGTAACCCTTCTTACCAGAGAACTTGAGCCCATGATTGATGAGTACAAGCTTCCCGGCGGATATAATATCGAGATGGGCGGTGAGTACGACTCAGTTATCGAGATGCTTAAGCAGATGGCTCTTGTTGCAGGCCTTGGACTTTTAATGGTTTACCTTGTAATGGTAGCCCAGTTCCAGAGCTTGTTAAGCCCCTTCATCGTTATCTTTACAGTGCCTCTTGCTTTTACCGGCGGTTTCCTTTCACTCTTTGTAATGAGAGAGAACATGTCCGTAATTGCAATTATGGGACTTATCGTTTTGATGGGTACTGTTGTTAACAACGGTATTGTGTTTGTAGATTACACCAACCAGCTTCGTAAGGGAGGCCTGGAGAGACGTAAGGCTCTTATCGCAGCAGGTAAGACAAGAATGCGTCCCATCCTCATGACAGCCCTTACAACAATCCTTGCTGAGTCGAACCTCATTATCGGTGACGATATGGGTGCCCAGCTTGGACGAGGCATGGCATTGGTTATTGCGGGCGGTCTTGCTTATGCGACCTTGATGACCTTGTTCATCGTGCCTGTAATGTATGACATTATGTTTAAAAAGCAGCCTGTGGATATTGATACGGGTTCGGATACCGAGCTTGATGATATCCCGGATGATGTGGCTGAGTTCCTGGAGACGGAGTCATAATCCTCTGACTTGCTTGGAATGACATGCGGCGGATAATTTTGGACTTATCCAAAATTATCCGCTTTTTTTATTCAATTACCTATTGACACGTAGGGTGAATGCCGTTAGAATAGTTATCAGTTAGCCGAGGCTAACTACGAATAAATCATGTAATTCCCCCTTTTCGAATAATGCCTCAGCCCGGCTACGAAAGGGGGGAGTTTTGGTTTGAACAGAAAAAGAAAAGGAGAAAGATTTCATGAGTAATATGACAATCGAAAAAGTTGTCGGAAGAGAAATCCTTGATTCAAGAGGAAATCCGACAGTTGAGGCTGAAGTATATTTGGCAGACGGAACCGTTGCAACAGGCACTGCACCCAGTGGAGCATCCACAGGTGAGTTCGAGGCTTTGGAGCTTCGCGACGGCGACAAGGCAAGATATCTTGGTAAGGGCGTTACCAAGGCTGTTAACAATATCAATACCGTTATCAACGATGCAGTTAAAGGAATCGATGCATCTGATACATATGCAGTTGACGCAGCCATGATTAAGGCTGACGGAACAAAGGACAAGTCAAAGCTTGGCGCCAACGCAATCCTTGCAGTATCAATCGCTACAGCAAGAGCAGCAGCCAAGTCCCTTGGAATTCCTCTTTACAGATTCCTTGGCGGCGTATCCGGAAACCGCTTGCCTGTTCCCATGATGAACATCCTTAACGGTGGTGCTCACGCAGACAGCGCTGTTGATACACAGGAATTCATGATCATGCCTGTTGGAGCTCCTTCATTCAAAGAAGGCCTTCGCTGGTGTGCAGAAGTATTCCACAACCTTAAGAAACTTATTAAGGATATGGGAGACGTTACCGCAGTTGGAGATGAAGGTGGTTTTGCCCCCAATCAGCTTAAGAGCGATGAGGACGCCATCGAGAAGATTCTTGAGGCTATCAAGGTTGCAGGCTTCGAGCCCGGCAAGGACTTCATGATTGCCATGGATGCAGCCTCATCCGAGTGGAAGAGCGAGAAGGGCAAAGGCTTCTACAAGCAGCCCAAGTCCGGCAAGGAATTCACATCAGATGAGCTCATTGCTCACTGGGAGAAACTCGTTGATAAATATCCCATTATTTCCATCGAGGACGGCCTTGATGAGGAGGACTGGGAAGGCTGGCAGAGAATGACAGCCAAGATTGGTAATAAGGTTCAGCTTGTAGGTGATGACCTCTTCGTTACAAACACCGAGCGTCTCAGCAAGGGTATTGCACTTGGAGCAGGCAACTCAATCCTTATCAAGCTTAATCAGATTGGTTCCGTTTCTGAGACACTTGAGGCTATCAAGATGGCTCACAACGCAGGATATACAGCAATTTCATCCCACCGTTCAGGTGAGACCGCAGATACCACAATCGCTGATTTGGCTGTTGCACTTAACACCTGCCAGATTAAGACAGGCGCACCCAGCCGTTCAGAGCGTGTGGCAAAATACAACCAGCTTCTCCGCATCGAAGAGCAGCTTGGGGATTCCGCAGTATATCCCGGCATGAACGCATTTCACGTGAAGAAGTAATTCTTAAACAAACTAATTTCAAGGAGGGAAGCTATAATGAGCAAAGTAGCAATAGTATATTGGAGTGGCACAGGCAATACAGCCGCCATGGCCGCAGCAGTTGAGGAAGGAGCAAAGGGCAGAGGCGCAGATGTTTGCGTATTCGGACCTTCAAGCTTTACCGCTGATATGGTGGCAGATTTCGATGCAATCGCATTCGGATGCCCCGCTATGGGAGCAGAGGTTCTTGAGGAAACTGAGTTTGATCCCATGTTCACATCCATCGAGGGTTCTCTTTCGGGAAAAAGAATAGCTCTCTTTGGTTCCTACGGCTGGGGAGACGGCCAGTGGATGAGAGACTGGGAGGACAGATGTATCTCAGCAGGCGCAAGATTCACCCACGACTTTGTAATGGGCAACAATGCGCCCACACCCGATGTTCTTGATGAATGCAAGAGCCTCGGTTCTTCATTGGCTTAGCTATTGCCTAAGTTAATAGGTTTTGATAAAATGGACTTCGATTACGAAGTCCATTTTTTTAAGGAATTTATTATGACAGATCAGAGCAAAATCAGAAATTTCTGCATAGTGGCCCATATCGATCACGGTAAATCCACTCTTGCAGACAGAATAATAGAGAAGACGGGCCTTCTTACATCAAGAGAGATGCAGGAGCAGGTCCTTGATAACATGGATCTTGAGAGAGAACGTGGTATCACCATCAAGTCTCAGGCGGTTCGTACCATCTACAAGGCCAAGGATGGAGAGGAGTATGTTTTTAACCTCATAGATACCCCCGGCCATGTAGACTTTAACTATGAGGTATCAAGAAGCCTTGCAGCCTGCGACGGCGCTATTCTTGTGGTTGACGCGGCTCAGGGAATCGAGGCCCAGACTCTTGCAAACGTATATCTTGCATTGGACCATAACCTTGATGTTTTCCCTGTTATCAACAAGATTGACCTTCCCAGCGCCGAACCTCAGAGAGTAATCGATGAGATTGAGGACGTTATAGGAATAGAAGCTCAGGATGCACCCCTTATTTCAGCCAAGAACGGCATCGGAATAGAGGATGTCTTAGAAGCTATCGTTCAGAAGATTCCCGCCCCCAAAGGAGATGCCAATGCTCCTTTGCAGGCTCTTATTTTTGACTCCCTTTATGACTCATACAAGGGCGTAATTGTATTCGTGAGAATGATGGAAGGTACCGTTAAGAAGGGTACTCCCATTAAGATGATGGCTACCGGAGCCACCGCAGAAGTTGTTGAAGTGGGATATTTTGGCGCAGGCCAGTTCATTCCCTGCGACGAGTTAACTGCCGGTATGGTTGGTTACATCACGGCTTCCATTAAGAACGTTAAGGACACCGCAGTGGGCGATACCATAACCAATTCTCAGAATCCCTGCGCAGAGCCTTTGCCCGGATACAAGAAGGTTCATTCCATGGTTTACTGCGGAATGTATCCTGCAGACGGAGCCAAGTACCCCGACCTCAGGGACGCTTTGGAGAAGCTCCAGCTTAACGACGCATCCTTACAGTACGAACCTGAAACATCCATAGCTTTGGGCTTTGGTTTCAGATGCGGATTCCTGGGACTCCTTCATCTTGAAATTATTCAGGAGAGACTTGAGAGAGAATATAATCTTGATTTAGTCACCACAGCACCGGGTGTTATCTATAAGGTACACAAGCAAAACGGAGAGGTAATCGAACTTACCAATCCTTCAAACCTGCCGGATCCCGCAGAGATTGCCTACATGGAAGAGCCCATCGTAAATGCGGAAATCATGGTTACCGTGGATTTCATCGGCCCCATTATGGAGCTTTGCCAGGAAAGACGCGGAAAGTACCTTGGCATGGAATACATCGAGTCCACCAGAGCCCTTCTTAAGTATGAGCTTCCCTTAAACGAAATCATCTACGATTTCTTTGATGCGCTTAAGTCCCGCTCCAAGGGCTATGCATCCTTTGACTATGACATCAAAGGCTACGAGGAATCAAAGCTTGTTAAGCTCGATATCCTTATCAATAAGGAAGAAGTGGATGCCCTTTCCTTCATCGTTCATGCTGACTCAGCCTACGAAAGAGGCCGCAGAATGTGCGAGAGACTTAAGGATGAGATTCCCAGACACCTTTTTGAGATTCCCATTCAGGCTGCCATTGGCGGAAAGGTAATCGCAAGAGAAACCGTTAAAGCCATGCGTAAGGACGTGCTTGCAAAGTGCTACGGCGGTGATATTACCCGTAAGAAGAAGCTCCTTGAGAAGCAGAAAGAGGGTAAGAAGCGTATGCGCCAGATCGGCAGCGTAGAAGTTCCTCAGAAGGCATTCATGAGCGTTCTTAAACTTGACGAAAACTAGGTACAAACAATGAAAGAATTAAGTCTCTATATACATATCCCTTTTTGTGTAAAGAAGTGCTTATATTGCGATTTTTTATCTGCTCCCGCGACCAAAGCTGCCCGGGAGCAGTATTTGCTTGCTTTGGGCTACGAGATTGAGGCAAGAAGTGAGGATTACAAGGATAGGGAAGTCATCAGCATTTTCTTCGGGGGCGGAACACCCTCAATCCTTACGATAGAGGAGCTTACGCGGCTTTTTACAAAAATTAAATCCTCTTATAATCTGGCAAAAAACTGCGAAATCTCCATTGAAGTAAACCCGGGAACGGTGTGGGACAAGTCTACATTCGAGGCCTACAGAAACCTTGGAATAAACAGGCTAAGCATCGGGCTTCAGTCGGCGGTTGATAAGGAGTTAAAGCTTCTTGGAAGGATTCACACCTACAAGGACTTTAAGGTGACTTTTGAGGCTGCCAGAGCGGCGGGATTTGATGATATAAATGTAGATTTAATCTCGGCAATACCCGGGCAGAAGAAGGAAGATTATCTTTATACGCTTAATGAAGTCTGCGCTCTTAACCCGGAGCACATCTCGGCTTACAGCCTTATTATTGAGCCGGGGACTGCTTTTTACGAGGATTACAGGTATCTTATTACCGATGAAGACCATGAGGAGTTGGACAGAGAACTTTACGTTTTGACCAAGGAAGTGCTGGCAGAGAACGGCTATCACAGATATGAGATATCCAATTACTCAAAAGAGGGCCATGAATGCAGGCACAATAAGGTGTACTGGAGAAGGGGAGATTATCTGGGCCTTGGCCTTGGAGCAGCTTCTCTTATCGGAAATAAGAGATTTAAAAACACCTCCGAGTTCGTTATGTACAACGAGGCCGGAGGAGTGGCGGAATACATGGATGAGGAGACCTTAAGCAAGTCCGATGAGATGCAGGAGTTTATGATCTTGGGATTAAGGCTCACGGAGGGTGTCTCAAAAAAATATTTTGCAAAATATTTTGGCAAAGATTTGGAAGAGGTTTATGGCAAGGTTTTGGAAAAGGGCGTAAATGAGGGACTTCTGGTATCTGAAGGGGATAAAGTATACCTTACTGACAGAGGACTTGACGTGTCAAACTATGTTTTCGCACAGTTCTAGTATAAAGAAAACACTTGTACGTTAATTAAATAAAGCGTATACTATATATTGTATATCATAGGTGCCTTAGGGCACAGGGAAGAGGGTTACATGAAATTCGTAAAGACCAGAGAAATCAAGACGGGGATGAGGCTGGCCAGACCCATATACAATAAGAACGGAGTACTCTTGTACGAGAGAAATTCCAAAGTTACCGAGCAGGCCATAAGCAGTATCGAGAACTTTGGTTTACTTGGCATCTATATTCTTGAGCCTGCGGAACCTGTTCCTCCCATGAGTCAGGAAGATTTGGAGTTTGAAAGATTCCAGACCATGATGAGCTTTTCACTTGAGGAGGAGCTTAAGAGGATAAAACAGACAGGACGCGCAGCCAAGATTCAAACCATCGCTTCGATGATTATCAAGAATTACGCTAACCTGAATAAGAAGATTACTTTCCATCAGAACTTGCGAAGCAGAGAGAATTATACCTACAGACATTCTCTTAATGTTGCGATTCTTTGCGCGTTAATAACACGCGTTATGAATATAAAGGTTGAGGAGCAGCTTACAACTATTACAGCAGCCCTCATCCACGATATGGGAAAACTTGATGTGGTTGATGACATCGCCGATTGCGATGAGCTTGACGATGCCGGCTACAGAAGGCTTAACATGTTTGAGAAGGATGCTTTCAGTGTTATTCACCAGGCCCTTCCCAATGGTGCAGATGTAAGAAGAATCTGTGAGCAGAGCCACACGATTCTTGAAGCCTACAGAGTCGGTGATATCAACACAGACCTTTCAAAGTTTTCCATCGGAGCAAAGATTCTTGCGGTAGCAGGAAAGTACGATTCCCTTACCGCCATGCAGCTTGACAAGGAACCCGAGAGTGAGATTAAGGCCTTCCATTACATGCTGGCCGAGGACCACTTCTTTGATCCTTCTGTTGTCAATGCGCTTTTGGCTGCCATAAACGTTCTATTCCCGGGAGTGTGCGTGGTACTCAACAACGGCGAGAAAGGTGTCGTAATCAGAGAGAACAGAGCTGACATTTTCAGACCGCTCATTCTTTGCTTTGACAACAATCAGGTTCTGGATCTTTCAGACGACAATGTTTCCAACAACATTTGGATTAACGATGTTATGAAGACCCTGGACAACAGGTACATTTTTGACACAGATACTCTTATTGAGTGCGGATATCTTAAGCCTGAGGAGGCATATGAATCCGCGGATATCTTTGAAATTCTTTAGGGGGTTTGAGCTTTGATCGAAGAAATTTTAAGAGAAGCCAAAGAGGCAGGGGCTTCTGACGTACACATTACTGTTGGTGTTCCACCCAAAATGAGAGTGGACGGCAAACTTATCACCATGGATAATCATCCCAAGATGTTGCCACCCAACACTCTTGAGATTGTGCTTGAGGTAATGAAGCCCAATCAGAGAGAGATATTTGAGGAGAGAGGAGAATACGATATGTCATTCTCCATTCCCGAACTTGGCCGTTACAGAGTAAATGCTTACAAGCAGAGAGGCTCTGTTGCAATGGCTTTCCGTCTTGTAGGAACAAGAATTCCTTCACCTGAGGAACTGCACCTTCCTGAGGCGGTAATCGACTTATATAAGAAGAAAAGAGGACTGGTACTTGTTACAGGTCCCACAGGTAGTGGTAAGTCCACAACACTTGCAGCTATCATAGATAAGATTAACCAGAACAGAGAGGCTCACGTTATTACACTGGAGGATCCCATCGAGTTCCTTCACTCTCATAACAAATCAATGGTTAACCAGAGAGAAATCGGACTTGACTCCGGAAGCTACGCATCAGCTTTAAGAGCAGCCCTCCGTGAAGATCCCGACGTTATCCTTGTAGGTGAGATGCGTGACTTCGAGACCATCTCCGTTGCAATCACAGCGGCTGAGACCGGTCACCTTGTTCTTTCAACCTTACATACAATCGGTGCGGCAAGTACCGTTGACCGTATTATCGACGTATTCCCTCCTCACCAGCAGACCCAGGTAAGAGTACAGTTTGCAAACGTACTTGAGGCTGTAGTTTCACAGCAGCTCCTTCCTGAGGCTGACGGCAAGGGACGTAGCGCAGCATTTGAGGTAATGATTGCCAACCATGCTGTACGTAACCTGATAAGAGAAGGAAAGGCTCACCAGCTTGCAACCGTTATGCAGACCAACAGAAAGCTCGGCATGATTACAATGGATGAGGCAATCCTTCAGTTATATCAGTCACAGATTATTACAAAGGACGTGGCATTACAGTTCGCTCAGGATCCTGATGCCATGGCGATGAAGCTCTAAAAGCATCTGGCGAAACCGCCGCCTTCATCAGTTACATATCCATCGATACAAAGCTCGGTAAGAAGACTTCGAAGTCTACCCACGGTGAGATTTCGGTTTTCCTTCCGGGCTTCTTTGTATATGTCATCAAGGCTTTTTGGCATATCATCAAGCACACTTACGATTTCAAACTGCTCGTGGGGAAGCTCGTCCCTAAGCATTTCAAGGGCTCTTTCCGTCCTTTCTGCAGGGGTAAGACCTCTGGCAAAGTCCTCTTCCAAAAGGGCCTCAAGAACCGTGTCGACGCTGTCTGCTATTGAAGCTCCCTGCTTTATCAGATCATTGGTGCCGGTACTCATAGGGTCCGTAATTCTTCCCGGTACGGCAAAAACGTCCCGCCCCTGCTCTAAAGCAAAGTCAACTGTGATCTTGCTTCCACTTTTCAGTCTTGCTTCCGCCACCAAAACCGCATCGGAAAGCCCGCTTATTATCCTGTTTCTTTCTGGGAAAAGATAAGGCTGAGGTTTCGTCCCCGGAGCAAAAGGGGAGATTAAACCGCCTTTTTCCTTAAGTGAGTCGTATAAATCTCTATTCTGAAGGGGATAGCAGATATCGACGCCACAGCCGAGAATCCCAAAGCTCTGGCCTCCGGCCCTTATGGCTGCCCGTTGGGCCAGTCCGTCAATTCCCCTGGCCATTCCGCTTATAATTCCGATTCCTCTTCTGGCAAGTTCGAAGCCGAAGTATTCCGCCGCCTTTCGTCCATAGCTGCTGGCAACCCTTGTGCCGATTATGGCCACGTACTTTTTATCTGCCTGGGGCAAAAGACCGTCCACAAACAAATAGGCGGGAGGGCCCGGAATGTTTTTTAATTTCTTCGGGTATTCCGGGGAGCACAGGGGAAGGATTCGGATTCCTTTTTTGGTCATGGCAAGGTAGGGGGAGTAGATGTCGCTTTGCTTCTTGGCAATCAAAAGTTTCTCAACTTCCTTGTCGCTTATAAATCCCACTTCCAAAAGAGCTTTCAGTTCCTCGTCTTTGGCGAAGAAGAGCTTTGAGGGCTCACCAAAATATGTAAGAAGTTTTATCTTGCTTTCATCTTTGATATATACTTCCGAAAGCCAAAGGTGAAAGGGCAGTTCGTTGCTTAAATTATCCATTTGTTATATTCTCCTTTAATTCCAATATTTTCTGTTTATGGTTCTGTAGCTTATTGCTTCCTCAAGGTGCGAAACGTTTATTGCCTCTGACTCCTCTATGTCGGCAATGGTTCTGGCAAGCTTTATTATCTTGTGGTAAGCCCTGATGCTTAAGCCAAGGGAAGCGAAGGCCTTGCTCATTAAATCCTTCTCGGGCTTTCCGAGCTTGCAAAAGAGATTAAGATCCTCGCCGTAGAGCTCCGAGTTCATAGTGTAGGGTTTGCCCCTGTATCTGATTTTCTGGATTTCTCTGGCTTTTACCACCTTATCTCTAAGGTCCTTGCTTGACTCGTCACCAACCTTTCCTATGGTTGTAACCTCAGGCCTTGAAACCTCCACCGTCATATCGATTCGATCGAGAATGGGTCCTGAAATTTTTGAAAGGTATCTGGCAATCTCAGGTTCCGTGCAATGGCACCTTTCTCTGTCTGGATAGTATCCGCAGGGACAGGGGTTCATGGCTGCCACAAGCATAAAGTTTGTGGGGTATGTGTAATTTCCGTATGCTCTTGCGATGGTTACGCATTTGTCTTCCATGGGTTGCCTTAGGAGGTCTAAGGTGGAACGTCTGAATTCGGTGAGCTCGTCGAGAAAAAGAACGGAGCGATGGGAGAGGGAAACGGCGCCGGGCTTTGGAATTCTGCCGCCGCCAATAAGAGCCTGATCGGACATGGAGTGGTGGGGAGAGATGAAAGGCCTTTCGGTCAATATGCCTTTCCCTTCTTTTAAAAGTCCCGCCACACTATATATAGAAGAAACTTCTAAGGATTCTTCTCTGGTTAGCGGCGGGAGAATGCCGGAAATACGCTTGGCAATCATGGTTTTGCCGGCTCCCGGAGGCCCTACCATCAATAGATTGTGGAAACCTGCTGCGCTTATGAGGGCGGCGCGCTTGGCGGTCTCCTGCCCGTATATGTCGATAAAGTCGGCAGAGGGGCTTGCATCTTTGGACTTTTTGGCATCTGAATCGGCTTCCTCTCCAAACAGATACTTTGAATCATAGCGCCCGGGATTTGAAAGATAGAGGAAAACCTCCCTCAAATCCTTGAGAGGTATTATTTCGATATCTTCGACAAAAGCCGCTTCCTCTCTGTTCTCGTATGGAATCAGGAATTTCCTAAGCCCTTTCTTTCTTGCCTGGGAAACCATTGGAAGGATTCCCGGGACTCCTTTAAGGGTACCGTCCAGTCCAACTTCACCTGCCATAAATATGTCCTTTGTTGCTTCGTAATCAAAGAACTCCGAGGCGGCCAGTATGCCAACCGCTATAGGAAGGTCATATGAGGTACCTGATTTGGGCAAATTGGCCGGAGAAAGGTTTACGGTGATTTTGGATACGGGTATGGGTAAATCTGAGTTGTTTAGGGCGACTTTCACCCTTTCTTTTGCCTCGCGCAATTCGCTGCTGGCAAATCCTACCAGTTCAAACCTGGGCAGACCTCTGGAAACGTCGACTTCAACGTCCACGGGAACCATTTCCACGCCAAGCATGGCACCGGATTTAATTTTGACAATCATAAAAACTCCTTTCGATTGTTTCAAAAATGGAAAAAACGGATGAACCTCCGAGAAATTTAAGATGTAAGAAGATTATAGCAGAGTGGATGCAATAAAAAAATAAAACGTCTCTAAATAATTATTAAATGTTTATAAAATCTGTATTTAGAAGGCCTTAAAAATGATTTAAAGATAATTTTTCAGAAAGAAAGGTCTTGCGTGTCAAAGAATTATGTTGTATAGTGTGTGCTGTTATCGACTTTTAAAGTAAAGAGGCAAAGAAATACATATGGCGAAAAACTTAGTAATTGTAGAGTCACCTGCAAAGGTGAAGACAATCAAGAAATTTTTGGGGCCCAACTATGAGGTTATGGCCAGCAACGGACATGTAAGAGACCTCCCCAAGAGTCAGCTCGGTGTAGACGTTGAGCATGACTATGAGCCCAAATATATAACAATACGAGGAAAAGGTGACGTGGTTGCCGCTCTCAGGAAGGAAGTCAAGAAGGCAGACAAGATTTATCTGGCAACTGACCCTGATAGAGAGGGAGAGGCAATTTCATGGCATTTAACCGAGGCTTTAAAGCTTGCGGATAAGAAGGTATATAGAATCACCTTCAATGAAATTACAAAGAATGCTGTCAAGGAGTCATTAAAGAACGCAAGAAGCATCGACATGAATCTTGTAGATGCTCAGCAGACAAGAAGAATTCTTGACAGAATGGTTGGATACAGAATTTCCCCTTTGCTTTGGGCAAAGGTTAAGAGAGGCTTAAGTGCAGGACGAGTTCAGTCTGTGGCATTAAGACTTATCTGTGACAGAGAAGAAGAGGTGGCAGCTTTCGTTCCCGAAGAGTACTGGACACTGGATGCCCTTCTTACAATGCCCGGCACCAAGAAGGCTATTGTTGCAAAGTATACAGGCAATGGCAAGGATAAGGGCGAAATCAAGAATGAAGCGCAGCTCAAAAAGATTCTTAAATCCCTTGAGGGAGCAGAGTTTAAGGTTGACAGCGTAAAGGTGGGCGAGAGAAGCAAGAAGCCTCCCCTTCCTTTTACAACATCAACAATGCAGCAGGAGGCCAGCAAGGCTCTCAATTTCTCAACCCAGAAGACCATGCGTCTTGCACAGCAGTTATACGAAGGCGTTGAGATTAAGGGAGAAGGCACCATCGGTCTTATTTCTTACCTTCGTACAGATTCCACAAGAGTTTCCGACGAGGCAAAGGAAGCAGCAGCAGAATATATCATGGCCAACTTCGGAGAAGAGTATCTTTCCGAAAGAGAGAACAAGGGCAAGAACGACCACAAGATTCAGGATGCCCATGAAGCCATCAGACCTACAGACCTTAACAGGGATCCCATTACACTTAAGGATAACCTGCCCAAGGACTTATTAAGACTTTATCAGCTTATCTGGAAGCGCTTTGCAGCCAGCCAGATGAGTGAGGCAAAATATGAGACAACTTCCGTCAAGATTTCCGCTAAGGAGAACAAATTCAGTTTTGCGGCATCAAAGCAGATCTTTGACGGATATATGAGAGTGTATGTTTCCGAGGATGACAAGGAGGAGACAAACACCTTAAGCAAATCCATCGATAAGGATACAAAGCTTACACTTAAGGAGTTTGATCCCAAGCAGCACTTTACACAGCCCCCCGCACACTTTACGGAGGCAAGCCTTGTAAAGACTCTGGAAGAGATGGGAATCGGAAGACCCAGTACATATGCCCCTACTATCACCACAATTCTTGCAAGACATTACGTAACCAAGGAAGGCAGAAATATTTACACCACCGAACTTGGTGAAGTTGTCAATAAAATCATGAAAGACGAGTTCCCCTCCATTGTGGATGTGAATTTCACAGCAAACATGGAGATGCTTCTTGATGGAATCGGAGACGGAAACGTTAAGTGGAAGGGAGTTGTAAGCAACTTCTATCCTGATCTTGATGAGGCGGTTAAGAAAGCAGAGAAGGAACTTGAAAGCGTCAAAATTGCCGACGAAGAATCAGAAGAAATCTGTGAAGTGTGTGGCAGAAAAATGGTATACAAGTACGGCCCCCACGGTAAATTCCTGGCTTGTCCCGGTTTCCCCGAGTGCAGATTTACCAAGCCTTACTTTGAAAAAACCGGTATTGCATGCCCCAAATGCGGAAAAGACATTGTTATCAAAAAAACGAGAAAAGGCCGTAGATACTACGGTTGCATCGGTGCTCCCGAGTGTGATTTCATGTCCTGGACCAAACCCGCAGCTGCTAAATCGGAATAATTACCAAATAGACAGAAAATGTATTGGTATAATTGAATAAAAAATAGAAATAGTCTAAAAATTTAGCAAAATGTGTTGCAACAAGACTAATTTTGTGTTACTATGTCAATACTCGGTTATGGATTCATGGGGGATACCTTTACCGAATGCATACGCATACAAGTAATAAGGAGGCGGAGATATGAGTAGTGTACAGCTGCTTGACAAGACAAGAAAAATAGGGAAACTTTTACACAACAACAATTCAAGCAAAGTCGTTTTCAACGATATTTGCCGTGTTATGAGGGAAATTCTTAACTCTAACATTTTGGTAATCAGCAAAAAGGGTAAAGTGCTCGGTGTCGGCGAAGTTGAAGGGATTGCCACCATCACACAGCTCCTTGACGATCAGGTCGGAGGCTTTGTTGACGGAATGCTTAACGAGCGCCTTTTGGCTATTCTCTCCACAAAGGAGAATGTTAACCTTGAGACTCTTGGTTTTGAGGGAGACAGCATAAACGCATACCAGGCTATCATCACCCCCATCGAGATTGCCGGTGAAAGACTCGGAACTCTGTTCATCTATAAGCAGGGCGAGCAGTATGATATCGATGACATTATTCTTTCTGAGTACGGTACCACTGTTGTGGGACTTGAAATGCTCAGAGCTGTCAACGAGGAAAGCGCCGAGGAGAAGAGAAAAGTTGACGTGGTTAAATCTGCTATCAATACACTTTCCTTCTCAGAGATGGAAGCAATCACCCATATCTTCGATGAGTTAAACGGAATGGAGGGCATCCTTGTAGCCTCCAAGATTGCCGACAGAGTCGGAATCACACGTTCAGTTATTGTTAACGCGCTTCGCAAGTTCGAAAGTGCAGGCGTAATCGAATCAAGATCTTCAGGTATGAAGGGAACCTACATTAAGGTTCTTAACGATGTTGTTTTTGATGAGATTGCAGAGCTTAAGAAACAGAACATCAAAAAGTAGTATCAGATTTCAAAATTTGATGTCGTAAGGAAGATCGACAGCAACCAAAAGATAAAGGGATTTATTGAGTAAGACTCAATAAGTCCTTTTTTTATCCGATATATTATATACATCTCACATTTGTGGCAAAAAAGGTCAAACCCCAAGATATTGATTTTTTTTGTGAGTTGATAAAAACATCTTGTGTTTTTTTTGAAATATCATATAATGAATATGATAGGTTTAATGTAAGACTAAAAGGAGAAGTTTATGTTTTCATCCGGAGCTTTTAATTACATCAACCTGTTGGATAAGGCAGCGGACGGTGCATGGGCCAGACATGAGGCTATTTCCAACAACATTGCCAACCAGGATACTCCCGGTTACAAGAGGCAGGACGTGGATTTCGAATCTGAGCTCAAGAAAGCCCTTCGAATCAGCCGCTACACCGAAAACATCGACAACAGGAACAATCTGGACAAGCAGATTGCCAACCTTAACTTCAATTCTCTGAAACCCAAGGTTTTCACTGACATGAGAAGTTATTCTTACAGGCTTGACGGCAACAATGTTGACCCCGATACAGAGGGCGTATACCTTGCAGCCAACGAGACCAAGTATAACGGTATCATGGCCAGCATCAACAACGAGTTTGATAACCTTAGCAGAGTAATGCAGTAGGAAAGGAGACTAGCTCATGTCTATGTTTTCATCTTTTAACATCAATGCTTCCGGCATGACGGCTCAGAGATATCGTATGGATATCATTGCTGAGAACGTTGCAAATGCCGAAACCACCAGAACCAAAGACGGTACACCTTACAGACGTAAGATGGTTACCTTCGAGGAGAAGGATTCCAAGACCAACTTTAAGCACATTTTATCCAAGTCCATCGACCAGTACTCCGGAAAGGGAGTAAAGGTTCACGGTGTGTATGAGGATACCGTGCAGGATTTCATCAAAGTTTATGATCCCGCTCATCCCGATGCCGACGAGAACGGATATGTATTGTATCCCAACGTAAACATCGTTCAGGAAATGACGGATCTTATTGATACGACTCGTTCATATGAGGCGAACTCGACGGCTTTTACCGCAAGTAAAGCTATGGCACTTAAAGGATTGGAGATTGCTGAATAATGAATCACATTTCACCTATTTCCGGAGTAGTATCTCCGGTTGCTGTTGTTAATTCAGGCGAGGATACCACCAAGAAGGTGGAGGGAAACCTCTTTGATTCCATTCTTGGGGCAGCCATTGATAACATTAAAGAGACCAACGTCTATTTATCCAGCGCAGAGAATGAGAAAGTAAAGTTTGCCCTGGGAGAGAGTGAGAGTACTCTCGATTTGGCAATCGCTCTACAGAAGGCATCTACAGCTTTACAGTACACCGTTGCCGTGAGGGATAAATTTGTAGAGGCATACAGGGAGATAATGAATCTTCAGATTTAGTTACGCAAGGAAGCAGTAAGGAGAATTAACCATGGTCGAAAAACTGAAGGAGCTTTGGCAGAAGGTCGTTGATTGGTGGAATAAGTTTACCTCCAAGCAAAAGACCATAATCGTGGGGGTAGCCGCCATTGTTATTTTGGCGTTCGCTATTCTTGTTATGGTGTTGTCACAACCGGTCTACACACAGTTGATGGTTTGCGACGATACTGCTTCCGCATCTAAAATAATAGATCTTTTAGAAGGTCAGGATATTACATATCAGACTAGCAAGGACGGACTTATCATAAGCGTTCTTGAGGAAGATTACTCCAAGGCGAGACTGGCACTTGGCGCCGCAGGTGTTCCCACCCAGGGAATGACCATCGATGACGTTGTAAGTGGCGGCCTTTCCACTACCGAATCAGACAAGCAGAAGAAATACGTTAAATATAAACAGGACGAGCTCTCATCCACCATTGAGATAATGGATGCGGTGGAGAGCGCCAAAGTCGAACTCTCAATTCCTGAGCAGGATGGCACACTTATAGCATCTTCTCAGGAGTCAAGCTGTGCCATTTTCTTAAAGCTTAACGGCGATTTCACAGAGGAAATGGCTTCTTATATTGCCAGATTTGCAGCAACATCTCTCGGCAATACAACCACCAATCACATTACAATTATTGACTCAAACGGAAAACTCTGGTTCTCAGGCGACAACGAGATAAGCGTGGGCGGAATTGCGTCCTCACAGCTTAATGCCCGTCAGCAGCAGGAGGGCGAGGTTATTAATTCCGTTAAGCGTGTGCTTCTGGGAACGGGACAGTTCAACTCCGTAGAAGTTGCATGCAGTCTTGATATTGATTTTTCATCGACAACAAAGCAGACTCAGACCTACGATGCTCCCACCGGAAGAACTGAGGGTATGATAAGCGAAGAGACTATCTACAACTCAGAGTCTACAGGAAGCAACGGAGGCATCCCCGGAACCACATCAAACGATGATACAACGGCTTATGAGTACAGCGATGTTTCCAACGAATCCGCAACGGAATCCGAGGAGTATCGTAAGTATCTTCCCAACTCATATACCACCACATCGGAGATTCCTGCGGGCACCATCAATTATGCAAATTCCTCAGCTACGATTACAGCTATCAACTACAATGTAATCAATGAGGCTGATGCCGAGAATCAGGGACTTCTTGACGGAATCACCTGGGATGAGTACAAGGCTGCCAATTCAGAGGCTATAAAGCTTACGGTGGATGATGAATTCTACAATGCGGTTGCAACCGCTACCGGAATGCCCAAAGAAAGTATCACCATCATGGCTTATCAGATAAACGAGTTCATGGACAAAGAATCTACAGGAATGTCTGCAGGAGATATCCTTTCAATCATCCTCATCGTTCTTATCCTTGGACTGTTGGGATTCGTGGTATTCAGAAGTATGGCTACCAAAGAGGCTCCTCAGGAAACAGAGGAACTTTCAGTGGAAGATCTGCTTCAGTCCGCACCCGAGATCGATGTTTCGGATATTGAGGTAGAGACCAAGTCCGAGACCAGAAAGATGATCGAGAAATTCGTGGACGAGAATCCCGAGGCTGCAGCCAACCTCTTAAGAAACTGGCTGAACGAGGAATGGGGGTAACCTGTAATGCCGAGAAATGCGGAAGAGAAAATAACAGGCCTGCAGAAAGCGGCAATCCTATTGATTTCATTAGGCCCCGAACGAAGCGCCGGTATATTTAAACATCTCAAGGAAGAAGAAATTGAAGAATTAACGCTGGAAATTGCGAATACAAGAAGCGTAACACCTCAGGTTAAGGAGCAGGTAATCAACGAGTTCTACGAAGTATGTCTTGCTCAGCAGTACATCGCCGAAGGTGGTATCGGATACGCAAAGGAACTTTTGGAGCACGCCCTCGGTGGCGACAAGGCTGTGGAAGTTATCGGCAAACTTACTGCGAGCTTACAGGTTAAGCCCTTTGAGTTTATCCGTAAAGCAGACGCTACCCAGCTTCTAAACTTTATTCAGGACGAGCATCCTCAGACAATCGCCCTTATTTTGTCATACCTGTCTCCTCAGCAGGCTGCGATGATTGTATCTGCACTTGCACCTGACAGACAGGCCGATGTTGCTAAGAGAATCGCATTAATGGACCGTACAAGTCCCGATGTCATCAAAGAGGTGGAGAAAGTGCTGGAGAGCAAGCTTGCATCCCTCGTAAACCAGGATTACACCATTATCGGTGGTGTAGATGCGGTTGTAGATATCTTGAACACCGTAGACCGTGGAACAGAGAAACATATCATGGAGACTCTGGAAATCGAAGAGCCCGAGCTTGCAGACGAAATCAGAAAGAAGATGTTCGTATTCGAGGATATCCTTCTTCTGGACGACAGAGCTATCCAGCGTGTGCTTAGAGATGTTGACAACTCTGACCTTGCTATTGCCCTTAAGGGTGCGAATGAGCAGGTACAGACAGCAATATTCAATAACCTTTCAAAGCGTCTCGCAGTTATGATCAAAGAGGATATGGAATTCATGGGACCTGTACGTATGAAGGATGTTGAGGAAGCTCAGCAGAAGATCGTAAATATCATACGTAAGCTCGAGGATTCCGCAGAGATTGTAATCTCCAGAGGCGGAGGTGACGAGATTGTCGTATAACCTTGTTAAAAATTTCAACACCGTAGTGCCAAACGAAGACAAGGTTATGATTGACAGTAACGAAATCATAGCCCAGAAGCTTCAGGTTTACAGAGAGACCCATCCTCAGAATGCACCCGGTGGCTTTCAGGCAGGTCTTGCCGCAAGGCAGATCGATGTGGTGGAAAATGAAGAGGGGCTTCCGAGAGAAGAGGGAGAGACCGATATTCCTGTGGAGGAATTCGATGCCTCCCAGTTTAGTGCACCCGTTTATGAGGGACCGGATCCCAGAGAACTGGTGGCTGAGGCCGAAGAAGAAATCGCCAGAATGAAGGAAGAGGCCCGGGCCGAAATCGAGCAGGAGAGAGAAAGAGCCATCGAGGACGGTCGTAAGAAGGGTTACGATGCCGGATACGATCAGGGTAACAAGGAAGGCATGCAGCGCCTGGACAGAGAAAGAAGAGAATTGTCCGAGGAACGTATGCGTATGGCTTCCGAGTACGAGGAGCTTGTAGCGCGCCTTGAGCCTGATTTAGTTGAGACTATCAATGAGATCTATAAATATATTTTCAATGTTGACATGTCCTCCTACAAGGACATTGTGTCATATCTTGTTATCAATTCCTTAAACCACATAGAAGCAAGTAAGAACTATTTAATCCATGTGGCCAAAGAGGATTACGCATACATCAGTATGCAAAAGAAGCTTATTCAAACCGATTCGGTTGTAGGTAACGCTTCACTTGAGTTTGTTGAGGATGCTTCCCTTGCAAAGGGACAGTGTCTTATCGAAACAGAAAGCGGAATTTACGATTGCGGATTGGATACGCATCTTACGGAATTATCCAAGAAGCTTAAGATTTTATCCTACGAGAAGGAATAAGCTTCGGGGAGAAACGATTTGAACGCACCCGAGATCCAAATTCAAAAGTATAAGAGGCTGTTGAACCAGAGCTTTTATGTAAAGAAAGGCAAAGTGGTCAACGTTATCGGCTTAACCATCGAGTCCGCCGGCCCAGATTCCAAAATGGGAGATATCTGTGAGATTTATCCGGAGGAGGAAGGGGCTAAGCCTATTCGTGCTGAAGTGGTTGGCTTCAGAGACAGGAAGACACTCCTTATGCCCTTTGATCTTACGGAAGGTGTAGGTGCCGGAAGTATTGTGGTTAACACAGGAGATGTCCTTAAGGTTAACGTAAGCGACGAGATGTTAGGGCAGGTTCTTAACGGACTTGGAGAGCCTATAGAAGGAGGAACCTTTGAAGGCGGCACTCCCTACAGCGTTGAAAGCCTTCCTCCGGACCCCATGAAGAGAAAGATTATCGATGAGGTTTTGCCCCTTGGGGTAAAAGCCGTTGACGGTCTCATCACCATAGGCAAAGGGCAGAGAATAGGCATTTTTGCCGGATCAGGTGTAGGAAAGTCCACCCTTATGGGTATGTTCGCGAGAAACACAAAGGCTGATATCAATGTTATTGCTCTTATAGGAGAGCGAGGCAGAGAGGTCAGAGAATTCATAGAAAGAGACCTTGGAGAAGATGGTATGGCAAGGTCCGTGGTTGTGGTTGCGACCTCAGACCGTCCCGCTTTGGAAAGACATAAAGCGGCCCAGACTGCCACGGCCATAGCTGAGTATTTCAGGGACAAGGGAAAGGATGTGCTTCTTATGATGGACTCCTTAACCCGTTTCTCCATGGCGCAAAGAGAGATAGGCCTTGCATCGGGAGAACCTCCCGTAACAAGAGGGTATCCACCCAGCGTTTACGCACAGATGCCGAAACTCCTTGAGAGAGCGGGCTGTATCGAACAGGGTTCCATTACGGGGCTTTATACGGTTCTTGTAGATGGAGACGATTTTAACGAGCCTATCACAGATACCGCAAGAAGTATTCTGGACGGTCATATAATGCTGGACCGTAGATTGGCCCACAAGAACCACTACCCGGCAATTGACGTTCTGCAGAGTATTTCCAGATGTATGTCCCAGATTGCGGACAGGGATCACAAGCAGGCGGCGGGCAAATTAAAGAATGCATTGGCCACCTATAACGAGGCGGAAGATTTGATAAACATCGGAGCTTACAGGCCAGGGTCCAACCCCTCCATCGATTTTGCCATCAGCAAGATTGACGCCATCAATGAGTTCTTGATGCAGGAGACTGACGAGAAGTATGACTTCGAAGATACAAGGCGTATGCTTATTAATCTTTTGAACGATACTCCGAACATAGAAGACATTCCGAACGTTGCAGACATTCCGGACGAAGAGGGATAGTAAATGGCACGATTTCGCTACAGGATGCAAAGTATCCTGAATATCAAACTTAAGCTTGAGACTCAGGCCAAGCAGGAACTTGGCCTTGCTCAGCAGGCCTTGAACAACGAAGAGGCCAAGCTTAATGACCTTCGGGTGCGAAAACATGAGTACATAAACAGTACCAGAGAAAGCCTTACAGGCGGCTTAAGTGTCAAAGAGATAAAAGAAAACCAGGCAGCAATAAAGATTATAGATGATTTTATCGAAGCTCAGATTCTGCAGGTAAGACTTGCTGAGGAAGGGGTGGAGAGAGCCACGGAGAAATTAAAGCAGTGCATGGTTGAGAGAAAGGCCCAGGAGACCTTGAGGCAGAAGGCTTTTGAAGAGTTCCTCAAGGAAGAAAACAGGGCTGAAATGAAAGAGATAGACCAACTTACAAGTTATATGTATTCACAGGGTGATTAAACATGGCAGATCAGGAATTCATGAACGAAGAAGAAATAAAGGCCGAAAAGAAGTCCATAGCGGACGAGAAGAAGAAGCTCAAAGACGAGCAGGCCAAACAGAAGAAGGAAGCCAAGAAAAGGGCAAAGGAAATTGCCAAGAGACAGGCTAAACTTGACGAAGAAGACGAAGAGGGCGGCAGTGTATCCGTTTTCCTTGTAACCATCGTTATTGTTGTCATCTGGCTTGCGATTCTATGCCTTCTTGTAAAGCTGGATGTGGGCGGATTCGGTTCAGGAATCTTATCCCCTATCCTTAAGGACGTTCCGGTTGTAAACAAGATTCTCCCTTCTGATTCTGTCATGGAGACAAGCTATGAAAGCAGTTACGAGGGTTATACATCCCTTCGTGATGCCGTTGAGTACTCAAAGACTCTGGAGTCACAGCTTGAAGATTCCAGATTAACGGAAGAGTTACAGGCTGCGGAGATAGCAGAGCTTAAGGCTGAAGTATTGAGACTCCAGGAATTCGAGGACATGCAGGTTGAATTCCAGAGAATCAAGAATGAGTTCTATGAAGAAGTAGTATATGCGGAGAAGGGCCCCGGACCCGAAGAGTACATCAAGTACTTTGAGTCAATTGACCCCACAACCGCAGAGACTTTGTATAAACAGGCTGTTATCAAGAAACAGGTGGACGAGGAACTTCAGGACTATGCAAAGGCATACTCGGAAATGAAGCCCAAACAGGCTGCGGAGATATTCGAGAAGATGACCAACAACCTTGAACTTGTGGCCAAAATCCTGGGTCTTATGAACGCCGACGACAGGGGTAAAATCCTTGGCGTAATGAATAAAGAAACAGCTGCAAAAATTACTAAAATTATGGATCCTGAGGGTTAAGTCATTCGGGTTATGAACCGATATAATCTTTGTAACCCGTACCTTGAAAACTGAAGAGAGGAGAATGCGAATGACTTACACACCTGTAAATGGTACAAGACCCATGGTAATGGATTTTGCACCCCAGGCGCCGGATGTCAATCAGATGTCAAAAGACGGCAGCTTTACAGACGTATTCAAGGGTCAGACAGGAGACAAAGCCGAAGCACAGGCTTCGAATCCCAAGACAACCGGAAAAGAAAATGCCGGTGAGAGCCTGAAGAGCAAGAAAGGCCCCGCAAAGGAAATCAAAGAAACAAGCGAGACCACAGAAACAAAGCAGGCAGAACCCATGGATGCAGCAACTAAGGAAACTGTTGAAACAGAGGTTAAGGAAGCGATTACCGAAGCTATCTCAGAAATCGCTGAGGAGTTCGAAATGGAACCCGAGGAGATTATCGATATCATCGAAAAGATGGGACTTCAGGTGGCAGACATCCTTATTCCCGAGAACCTTACACAGGTTGTTCTTGAGGTAGCCGGAGAGACAGAGCCCATGGCCCTTGTTACCGACGAGAATCTTAACAACTTCGTAAACGGTTTAAACGAAGAACTTAGAACTGTAGTTGACAATCTGGCAGCAGAAAACAACGTAACAAGAGATGAAGTTATCGAAGCAGCAGCACCTGCATTTGATGAGGCTATGGCTGAGACAATGGAAGCAACAGCTCCCAAGGAAGATAACGACATCAAGGTAACCTTCGAAGTAAAAGAAAGCAAGGCTTCAAAGGAAACCAAAACAAATGACCTTCAGAATGAAGGCAAGGAAGTCCAGGTAAAAGAGGACAACAAGATTTCTGAAGTTCCCGAGACAAAGTCATCAAAGGATAACAAGAACGAAGCTCACGACGGTGCAGCCAAAGGAAATATCCTTCTTGACAATATCGCAAACAAGGTCACCGAGACAGTTGTAGAGACAACGGATTCTACTTTTACCTATACAGAAGCAAGACAGGTAATGGATCAGGTTATCGAAAGAATCCACGTAGCAGTTAAGCCCGATACATCAGATATCGAGATGATGCTTCACCCCGCAAGCCTCGGAGCAGTAAATGTTCATCTTTCAAGCAAAGAGGGAATGGTAACCGCACAGTTCACAACACAGAACGAGCAGGTTAAGGCAATCCTTGAAGCTCAGATGATTGAACTTAAAGAAACCTTCGAAGCAAAGGGCGTTAAGGTAGACAACATCGAAGTTCAGGTTCAGACAAATGCTTTTGCTCAGGAATATGAGAATTCCAGAGAAAGAGGAAATGGACAGAACGAAGAGAGAGCCAGAAGACAGGGAACAAGAAGAATCAACTTAAATTCCATCGAAGAATTACCCGAGGAATTAAGCGAAGAAGAATCCATAGCCGTTTCAATGATGGAAGCTAACGGCAGCACGGTGGATTACATGGCCTAAGGGCGAAAGGAGATTTAATGAGTTCAATAGCATACGTAAATGATAAAGGCGAGTTTTTAAAAACTGCATCTCAGGAATCTATTGCATCTCAGGTATCCAGCAAATCCACATCGGATATGAACAAGGATACATTCCTTCAACTCCTTGTGGCACAGATGAAGTACCAGGATCCCCTGGAACCTACTTCCAACACAGAATACATTTCACAATACGCTACATTCACACAGGTAGAAGAGATTCAGAACATGGCAAAGAGCATGGAGCTCTCCAGAGCATCATCTTTGGTTGGTCAGGAAGTAATGATCGAAACCAAGGACGACAACGGAGTAACAAGATCTGTTCAGGGTAAAGTAGATTACGTTACCTACGAGAACGGAAAAGCCTATGTTTCAATCGATGAAAGCCTGTATTCGGTAAGCGACGTAACAAGCATTGTTGATAAGAAGTACATGGATGCATACGCATTGGCAAGCAACCTGATCTCAAGACTTTCAGATCTTCCGGTTGTAAATGCAGTTTCGGAGAAAGACCTCCAGGAAATCGATGCACTGTGGGAAATCTACAATAAGATGGATGATTACCAGAAAACTTTTGTTGCATCTGACGCATACAAAGCACTAAAGGAATACGCCGAAAGAGCCGATGTAGTAAGAGAACGTATTAAGGAGTATGAAGCTTCTAATCAAGCTTCGGAAGAAGAGACAGCGACAGAAGATTCCACATCAATCTAAGACGGATCTTTAAGTTCTGAAGGAACAGAAGGGAGGAAATCAAATGTCATTTCAAAAGACAGGATTCCTTTCCATCGAAGCACTGCAGGACCAGTACTTAAACCAGAACAAACCGGTTACTCCAAAAGAAACACCCGATATTAAATTCGGTGATGTCTTTAAATCGAAAATAAAGGCTGAAGAAGTTGCAAACCTTAAGTTTTCGAAACACGCAACCAACAGATTGGCAGACAGAAACATAACACTTTCTGATAACCAAATCGAACGTTTAAGTGACGGAGCTGCAAAAGCAAGCGAAAAAGGAATCAAAGATTCACTGGTCATTGTAGATAAGCTGGCATTTATAGTAAATGTACCGAACAAGACGGTTGTAACAGCAATGGACCAGACAGAAACAAACGAGAACGTATTCACCAATATTGACGGAGCCGTAATAGCATAACCGGACCTTACAGGAGGTTATTCATTCCCGACCGACAGACGGAATGAAGAAGCGGCTCTCCATTACAGGAGGCTAATAGCTTATGATGAGATCACTCTTCTCTGGTGTATCAGGCCTTAAAACACACCAGACCAAAATGGACGTTATCGGTAACAATATCGCGAACGTTAACACAACAGCATTCAAATCATCTTCAGTTACTTTCTCGGCACTTATGTCCCAGACAACACAGAATGCATCAGGACCCAACGCCACAACCGGTACCGGTGGTATCAACCCCCGTCAGATCGGTCTTGGTGTTAAATCAGGTGCCATCAATACAGATATTTCCGGACAGGGTTCAGCTCAGTCCACAGGTAACCCCTTCGATATCATGATTACCGGCGACAACTTCTTTATCGTGTCAGACGGAAACTCTAACTTCTTTACCCGTGACGGTTCATTCTACGTAGACGGTGCAGGTAACCTTGCAATGACCAGTATCGGTTACAACGTAATGGGTTGGCAGGTAGATCCTGAGACAATGGAGATTAAGAAGGATTCAGTTTCAGCTCTCAGAATTATGAGCGCCGAGAACATGACATATCCCCCTGAATCAACTTCAAAGGCTTATTTCTCGGGAATCATAGATAAGAACGACACTGATGTAACAAGCACTTCAGGCCTTATTAGAAATGTCAACTTTTATGATGCTCTTGGCTACAGCTACACAGCTAAGATGACCCTTAAGAATACAGATACAGCAGGTGAGTACGCATTCGAGCTTGACTCCATTATCGATTCAAAGGGTAACGTTCTTGAGCAGGACTTCAGCAAAGTGCTTGGTGATTCCGGCATTACAGTGAAGAAGAGCACTCCTATCACACTTGCTAAGAACTATAGCTTGAGTGGCGGAATTTTAAGTTACAACGGCAATCCTGTCGTTACTTTGAGCAACATCTTAAATACTGCAACAGGAGCTGACCAGGGTAAACTCCTTGACAGCCCCGGAACAGGCTTTACAGATGATGCAACTTCAACAGCTGCACAGAAGTATGACGCAGCGGTGAAAGAACTCGCGAAGGCATTTGGCTTCGAGGGAAGTGAGAAGGATTTTTACACATACTGGACACAGACGGATCCTGCAGATGCAGCAACAAGACATAGAGTTACAGCAGATCTGTTGACTGCAAATATTGCGGTTACTGCTGAGGGTACTGATAGAAGCGTTCAGGCAACCGAACGTGAAATTCAGGGAGCAGTTATTGTATACGATACCAATACAGGTAAGTTCAAAGGAATTAACGGTGTAGAGAATGCTACAGCCGTAAATCTTAAACTCAGCAACCTCGGCGGTGAGTTTACAGATATCACAATCGACTTCGAGACATCTTCAATGTACGACAACAAGGGTACTTCAACAATCTCCGGTAAGAACGGTGATACAAAGGGCCTTGGAACAGGTAGAAGACTTGGTAAGATGACTCAGGTTTCCATCCAGAACAACGGTATGATTTATGCAGCATACGACAACGGTATGACAAGACTTCTCGGACAGATTGCTTCCGCAGAATTCGCTAACGCATCCGGTCTTGTAAAGGAAGGCGACAACCTTTACTCGGCATCAACAAACTCCGGTGAGTTCGATGGAATCGGTGTTGATGTAACCGCAAACGGTGGCTACTTCTCAACAGGTGTTTTGGAGATGAGTAACGTAGACCTCTCTGCAGAATTCACTTCAATGATCACCACTCAGCGTGGTTTCCAGGCAAACAGCCGAATCATTACAGTTTCGGATACATTGCTTGAGGAGCTTACAAACCTTAAGAGATAATGATTAATTAAATCATAATTTAATAGAGATAGGGATAAGGGTGTTCGGAGAGCACCCTTATCCCTGTTTACATAATATTTTTCTGCAAACAATTTTGAAAATTCCGACAAATCATTTCGGGAGGTTTACATAATGATTGAAGTTACAAAAATGAATGGCCAGAAACTGCTGATAAATCCTGATTTGATGGAGATGGTAGAAGAGACTCCTGACACGGTTATCACATTCACTACAGGCAGAAAAATTATTGTAAAAGAAAGTAGACAAGACCTGAAAAATTTAGTAAAATCGTATAGAAAGGATGTTTTTGCAAAATAGAGCGAAAATATCGGGTGGTATTGCATGGATATAGCTTCAATTATCGGATTGGTGTTATGCCTTGGCATGATGCTTTTGGGTATCATTACCAGTGGTGGTATTCAGACCATCGGTAACTTCATTGATGTCCCTTCAGCGGCTATCACTTTTGGTGGTGCTTTTTGTGCGATTTTGGCATCCAATTCAATTGCTACCTTCGTTGCAGGCCTTAAGAGCTTCACCCTGATTCTTAAAGCTCCTGCAAACAACACGGCAGACACAATTAATAAGATTATCGAGCTTTCCAACGTAGCACGTAAGGAAGGCTTATTGTCGTTAGAGGAAGCTTCTTCTCAAATTGACGATGCATTCCTGAAAAAAGGAATTTTACTTATAGTCGACGGTACAGATCCCGATCTTGTACGTGGCATCATGGAAACAGAGCTTATGTGTATCGAAACCAGACACAAGAAGAAAATCGGTTTCTGGGACGATGTAGGTTCCATGGGTCCTGCCTGGGGTATGATCGGTACCCTTATCGGTCTGGTTAACATGCTGCAGAACATGTCAGATCCCGACTCCATCGGACCCTCCATGGCGACAGCTCTTATCACAACCCTTTACGGTTCCATGCTTGCAAACTGGATTTGTGCTCCCGTATCCAAGAAATTGTCATACAACAACTCCGTGGAGATTACGGAGAAGGAAGTTATGATAGAAGGCCTGCTTTCAATTCAGGCAGGTGAGAACCCCAGAGTAATCGAAGAGAAGCTTAAGTCCTTCTTAGCTCCTTCCGAGAGAACCACATCCTCTGAGGGAGGTGAAGAGTAAATGGGCAAACAGCGCAAGGAAGATCCGCCGCCACCGGGGGCGCCGGCTTGGACAGCCACCTTTGGCGACTTGATGAACCTTCTGCTTTGCTTCTTCGTTCTTCTCTTCTCAATGTCCACTATTGACGCTGAAGCATTTGAGCAGTTGGCAGCATCTTTTACAAAGACAATCAGTATCCTCTCAGGCGGTGCCACCGCAATCGGAGAGGGTGTCCTCATAAGCAGCGGTGTAAGCCAGCTTAATGAGCTTGACGAATACATAAACAGCACAGGTAAGATGGCCGAGAACGATGAGGAGGCCGAAGCTGTAGATGAGAAGCAGGAAATCCTTGATCAGCTTGAAGCAGAGAAGCTTAAAGCGTCTGAGGAACTTGCCGAGAAGATTGCCGAGGCGGTTAACGAGAATAATCTGGCCGGCAAGATAGACATACAGTTCACATCCCAGTACGTTCAGCTTACCTTAAACGGAGCGATCCTTTTCGATTCCGGACAGGCTGTCCTTCGAAATGAGATTCTACCCGTTATGGCCAACATAGGCGCAATACTTGAGAAGTATGCGGCATACACCATAGAGATTGAAGGACACACCGACAATGTGCCCATGCACTCAGCAAAGTATGCCAACAACAATGAACTTTCGGCGGCCAGAGCTTTGGCAGTATTTGATTATCTTCTTGCCAACACAAGTCTTGACCCCGCTATGATAAAGACTTCAGGAAGAGGCGAATACAAACCCATAGCCGATAATTCCACTGCCGAAGGAAGAGCCAAGAACAGGCGCGTAGAAATAAGAATCTATCACGAACTAAGTGATTACTAGGGGTGGATGATTATGAAAAGGAATTTGATATCGATTTTAATCCTGGCACTTTTAGTGGTTAACGTCGTTCTTACCGCAGTGATGATGTTCTCTGTGGTGGGCACCAGCCGAAAGACCGCCGCTTTGGTTGAGGACATATCGGCTGCCATGTCACTTGATTTGACGGATCCCACAAGCATCGAGGAACCTGTGACGTCGGTTTCCATTGCAGATACCGCTACATACAAGTTCTCAGATCAGCTGACAATCACACTTAAGAGTGGCAGTGACGGAAAGGATCATTACTTCGTAACCAGCGTATCCTTCTCCATGAACACAAAGGATCCGGGATATAAAGATTACGGAGCTTCCGTAGCGGCAGGTGAACATGACACAATGCTCAAGGCTGCTGTATATGATGTTTTAAGCGGATGCACAATAGAGGATTTGAGAGCCGACAACAATGCAGCCGCATCAAAGGAGATTCTAAAGAGAATCCAGAGCGAATACGGTTCAGAGTTTATCTACAAGGTTAACTTCATAGATTTCCTGTATCAGTAAAGCTCCTTTGCTTAAATACAGTTAAAAGGAGGTGAACGATGTGGGCGAAGTATTATCGCAGAACGAGATAGATAACCTGCTGGCAGCGCTGAGTACCGGCGAGCTGGATGTGGATAACATGAATGATCCCGGCGAGGTACAGGTCAAGAATTACGACTTTGAAAGGCCTGCAAAGTTCTCCAAGGAGCATTTAAGGACACTGGAAATCATATTCGAGCATTACGGAAGATTGCTTTCCACCAACTTACCGATTTATCTTCGTAAGAATGTACAGATAAACGTAGCCAGCTCCGAGACGGTTACCTTTTCGGAGTTCACGAATGCACTGGCAACCCCTTCCATTTTGGGAATTGCCAACTTTGCTCCCCTAAACGGAAATATAATATTGGATCTATCCACAAACCTGGGCTTTGCCATGATAGACAGAATGCTTGGCGGACCCGGAGCTCCCATGGAGAAGTCCAGAGAATTTTCGGATATAGAGCTTACCATATTGGAGAAGACCATGGTTGTATGTGTACAGCTTCTCAGAGAACCATGGAAGAATGTGGTAGAAATAAACCCCTACCTGGACAGACTGGAGACCAACCCCCAGTTCGCACAGGTAATTGCACCAAACGATATGATAGCAATTGTTACCCTGAACCTAAAGATGGGTGACGTTGAAGGTCTTATGAACGTGTGTCTGCCTTACTTCACGTTGGAAAGCATTATGGACCGACTTAATACCAAGTACTGGTTCGCTAACATGAAGGAAACAGACGATGCACGATATGATGATTACATCGAATCTCTGATCAGAAGAGTTGAAGTTCCTGTGAAAGCCCTTTTGGGAAAGAGCAGCGTATCTGTAAACGATTTTGTAAACCTTCAGGTTGGAGACGTTATACGACTTGATTCGAGAGTAGATCAGGAACTTTCGATTTATGTCGGAAATATAAAGAAATTTACTGCGATGCCGGGAACTGAAGAGGACCGTTATGCGGTTCAGGTCACTTCCGTCATCAGAGAGGAGGATTAAGGAATGGATGGCATGTTATCTCAGGACGAAATAAACGCGCTCCTGAGTGGTATGAGTACCGAAGACAGCGAACCAACACAATCCGTTGTTGAACCGGGTGCCGCAGACGAATCGCTTCTTTCCGATGTAGAAAAAGATGCAATCGGCGAAGTTGCAAACATCAGCATGGGTACTTCGGCAACCACCATGTACTCTCTGGTAAACAGAAAGACAAACATCACTACCCCGGTTGTTGAACTGTCCAATTGGCAGACTGTACTTGACGCATACGAGAAGCCTTGCGTATTTATTCTGATCAAGTACACTGCAGGACTTGACGGCAGCAACATCTTAGTCCTTAAGGAAAACGACGTTAAGGTAATCACCGACCTTATGATGGGAGGTGACGGAACCAATACAGATGGAGAGATTGGAGATTTGCACTTAAGCGCAATATCCGAGGCCATGAACCAGATGATGGGTGCATCGGCAACTTCCCTTTCCACCATGCTTGGTACCATGATCGACATAAGTCCGCCGGACGCAAGACTGACTGACCTCTCTGAGGTAGAGGATGGATCTGCTATAGCAGAATTCCTTGGCGGAACATTTGTAAAGATTACCTTCAGGATGCAGATCGATGAATTGGTAGACAGCTCATTGATGCAGTTGTATCCTGTGGATTTTGCCAAGAAGCTGGTTGAGACATTTATGGATAACCAGATGGGCGCAGGAGGTGGCGGAGACGCCGCAGCAGCTCCTGAAGCAGCACCTGCACCTGCACCTGCTC
>JAFZSQ010000069.1 GCA_017619295.1 Lachnospiraceae bacterium | reverse complement strand
TTGACAATAACTTTGAAAGAGGCTGGGAAGGCGGTGACTCCGAGCACTGGGCAAATAAATGCTTTGTCTGCAAACACAGAGTTAAGTTTGACCTGTTTAATAAGTATGGACTCATTGCGGCAGCAGGAGACAGACACCTTGCTGAGTTTATGCCCGGGGACACCTATCTTAAAGATCCTGAAACGGTTGAAAGCTGGGACTTTGCTCTCACCAGTGTCGAGTGGAGAAAGAAGGATCTTGAGGACAGACTGGCTCGTTCCTCTAGACTTGCTTCCTTTGAGGAGGAGATTGAACTTAAACCTACGGGAGAAGAGGGAATACTTCTTATTAAGGCATTGTGCGGCTTAGAAAGAGTCATAAGCAATGTAAATATTCCAAATACCGCAGGACAGATTCCCAATCTTCCAAAAACAGCAGTTGTGGAAACCAACGCTGTATTTGAAAGAGATTCCATAAGGCCTGTAAGCGCCGGTCCTCTTCCTAAGAATATATATGAATTGATTATTCCTCATGTTAAAAACCACGAGAGAGTAATTGAAGCATCATTCACATTTGACAAAGAACTGGTAAGAGAGGCTTTCGAAAACGATCCTCTGGTAAAAGGAAGAGCAACAAAAGAAGAGATTTCCAAACTTGTGGACGATATGATAGAATCAACAAAGAAGTACCTTCCAAAAGGCTGGGAGGCTAACTGAGACAAGGGAGGAGTATCATGGCAAATTTATTCTTGCGCTTTCCCGGTGGGAAGATTAAGACACTTACATTAAGCTACGATGACGGAGTAGAGCAGGACGAAAAGCTTGTGGACCTCATGGTTAAGTATGGGCTCAAGGGAACCTTTAACTTAAACAGCGGTGTTTATGCCGAAGAGGGAACAGTTTATCCTGCAGGGCAGATTCACAGAAGAATGCCCAAGAGTAAAATAGATAAACTCTATGTTCAGAACGGAATGGAGGTAGCGGTACACGGCTACACACATCCCTTCCTTGAGCAGCTTCCTATTAACAGAGCAACCTACGAAGTGTTACAGGACAGAATGACTCTGGAAAGACAGTTTAACCAGATTATCAGAGGCATGGCTTATCCATACGGAACGTATAACGATGAGGTTGTGGATGCGTTAAAGGCCTGCGGAATCGCTTACTGCAGAACAATTATCTCATCGGAGAATTTCGATCTTCCAAAGGACTGGCTGAGACTTGAGGCAACCTGCCATCATGATAATCCCCGTCTTATGGAACTTGCGGATAAATTTGTAAATACCTGTCATCCCTGCGGATGTCCCTGGATGTTTTATCTTTGGGGTCATTCATATGAATTTGAGGAGCATGACAACTGGAACGTCATTGAGGAGTTTGCCAAGAAGGTTTCAGGCAAAGATGATATCTGGTATGCAACCAACATAGAAGTGTTTGATTATGTTCATGCATTCAATGAACTCAGATTTAACACAGACATGACAACCTGTAAGAACCCTACAGCAACGGATATCTGGTTTGAATATGATGAGAAACCGTATTTCGTAAAAGCCGGAGGAACTATAAAACTGTAAAGACACTTGATAAAAAATGTTAGTTGACGGGAAACGCCCATTATATGTGGTGTTTCCCGTTTTTTGTTTATGGCTTTGTCTTGAATAGAAGAAAAAATCTATAAATTGACACTGTATGAGAGGTGCTGATAAAATAAAAAACGAGGGGGGAAAGAGGTTCTAATTCTATCTATTCTTTATATCAGATGGAGATCTAAATCATTTCCCAAAGTTACTATTTTCATAAAGCATTGGTGAACAAATCCAATTATTTCAAAGAATAAAATGTGTAGAGTGCTCGTATTGTCAGATTTAGAGGGAATTTCTTGCATTTCGATGTCTAATTATACGAAACAAGGAACTGAATATTTGAATGTCTTAAAATCAGTATACGAATGGTTTGCACAAATGGGTTTCAACTCTATTATTTGTGATATACACAATGACGGAGATTATGTAAGAACCGCTAATGTTGACAGGCGTGTGTATAAGGCTGGTATTGGTAGTCTTGATATTACAGCAAAATATGATTTTGCGATTTTAATAGGATTTCACGGTATGGAAGGTGCCAAGGGTATTTTGACACATACATTCAAGGGAGAAATAAAAGAATTAAAAATAGGTGATAAAAAAGCTGGCGAGATTACTACATTTATAACGTGGCTCTGGGAGCATAACATACCTGTAAGCGCGGTGGTAGGTGCGACGGGAATTGAGGATGAATGCGCGGAGTTGCAAGTCCCTTACTTTATTTCAAAGACGGAAAAATCAGATTATTTCGTAAACGAAATATCATTATTAGATGAAATAATAAAGGAAAGAGGTTTGATTCGGAGTGTACCAAATAAGAAAATAAGAATTTCTTTTTATAATGAGGATATAGCAACTTGGCTGTCTCAGAATACAAGTTTTATAGTCGATGAGAACGAATGCATTTTTAGCGACGTTAACGAATTCATCAACAACGTTATTAGCCTTTGCTTAGAGATAAACAAAGGGGCGAAATGGATTATAAGCAGAAACTTGGATTTTGTTGAAAAATTAAAACAGAAAAACATAAAAAGAGATAAGTTCACGAAAAAAATAATGCATCAAGTTTTAATCAAATCTTTAGATAGAGTTACAGAGAAAGATATCAGTCTTTTAAAGGGGGTTATTGGGGATGAAGGTGATTGACAGCATTGTCCCAGTAAAATGGGGGAATTATTTTTTGCTTATTAACACTTTAAATGGGGCCATGATAAAGGTTAATCAAGAAGAATTTGATTATATTAAAAAACAACAAAAATCATTTTTCGAAGACGAAAACGGTTCATCCGTGCTATTGGAACTAAAAAGGCTTGGCTTTGTGGTTCAGTCTGATGATGAAGAACATAGAATGAAAGATGAGCTTATAAAAAAAGTAATGTTAAGTCAAGCAACTAAGAATTCCGCGATAATTGTTTTAACGTATTCGTGTAATTTTAGCTGTCCATATTGTTATGAGGGCGCAAATGAAAACAAATTATTAAAAGTAATATCAAAAAGCCAAATAGACAGGATAATGGACATCTGTAATGACAGAACAGATTGTTTCACATTATTTGGAGGAGAACCATTGCTCCCCGAGACTCGCGATATTATTGAATACATTGGAACAAGATACCCCGATAAGACATATTCCATAGTAAGCAACGGATACTATCTGGAAGAGTTTTTACCATTACTGTGTAAGTTAAAAATTGGCTACATACAAATAACGGTTGATGGAAATCAAGAGAACCACAATCAAACAAGAATTTTAAAAGGAGGAGCCCCTACTTATAATAAAATCATGTCTGGAATAGGTAAGGCATTAAAGAATGGACTTAGAATTAAGGTGAGAATGAATCTTACAATTCAAAACTATAGAAGTTGCATTGAAGTAAGAGATTTACTTAAAGAAAAATATAGGGAGTACAAAGAGTTTCTATTCTTCGAACTTAGTCCCCTGTTTCAAATTGATGGATCTGATTTTGACAGACTAACAGAAGCAGTTTATGAAGACATATATGCATCTTCACGGAAGGGAGATAGGGAAAACTACCATGTGTTAACAGATTTACCGATTGTCAATTATGTTATTGGAAAAGAGAAATTTTATCCAATAGTAAAACATTGTATAGCTCATGGAGAAAATTTGATATTTGATTCGGAGGGGGATATTTACAGCTGCATAATAGGTGTAGGTAATAAAAAGACAGTTATTGGAACATATTATCCCAAATATAATATGTACAAAAAAAGCATTTATACAAGAAGTATTAGTAAAATACAAGCCTGTAAAAACTGTAATAAAGCACTGATATGCGGAGGAGGGTGTCCACTTGAGTTGGCGCTACATGGAAAGGATATTTACCAACCAAATTGTAAAAAGATGAAATATACACAAGAAAAACTGTTGCCGTATTTACTGGAAAATAATGAGCAAGATTTACAAAACGGATACTAAATTTAATAATAAAACTATTTTATCTAATATCTTTAAAGGTTATGAGATAGCACTCCTGAACTATTCAATTCTATCTGGGACAGTAGCTTTATTTACAATACAAAACATATATTTGTCATATAAGCTGATAGATGCTCTATCTCAGAAAGACATAGAAGAATTAATGAGATGTGCTCTTTTGACAGTTTTTTGTTTTATGGCTAACAAGCTAACAGGATACTGTTTAATGAAAATCAAACTAAAAACCGAAAAAGACATTAGAATACGCATAAAAAGCAGGTTATATTTATACATTTCAAAAATATCTGAAGTTGAATGGAAAAAGAGTGATATAACAACGGGACAACTTCTCACTGTATTTAATGATGATTCAAACCGATATACGGACTATATTTTTGAGTTTATTAATTTCGTTCAGATGATTATTTATATAATTGTTGCGGAAATTTTCTTGGTAACAACAAATAAAGTTATCGCTATTTTTGCAACACTAGCAATTCCGTTATCCTATTTATTTTCGAATAGTCTTTTAAGAAAAATCAGATGTATTCAAGAGGAAATCATAAAAAAGAATGATTACTTCTTTGACTTAATTACAGAAATCGCAAAAGGATTAAATGAGCTCAGGTGCAATGGAGGATCCTATATTTTAGGGAAATTCTTAGAAAAAAGAATGGAAGAAATAAAGGACAAAACCATTGAAAACGAGGAGAAAAGATACTTTTATCAGACAGTTATTTCTTCAATAGGATTCGTTACTTATTTTTTTATTCTGTTACTTGGGGGAATGGAAGTTATCAGAGGAGAGATTTCGATTGGCATAATGTTTGCATGTATCATGTACAGCAAAACTCTATCGGGTAATGTAAGCGCTGTGTTTGATGGCCTGGGACGTATAAAGCAATACCAAATAAACGTTAAAAGGTTATGCCAAGTATTAGTAATTGGAGAAGAAAAAAGTGGTGAATCACCATTTGAGAAAAAAGGGATTAGATTAATAGAAGCAGAAGACATTATTGTAATCAAAGGAAAAAATATAATTTTAAATTGTTTTTCGAAAAGATATACAAACTACGGCAAGCCTTATATTATCAGAGGAGAAAATGGATCAGGAAAGACTACTTTACTGAATTCTTTATCCGGACAGGAAAACATATCAAATGGAAGGGTTTTATTTGACAATGAAGAATTGGATGAAAAAAAGAAGTATATTCTCTCCAATTGTATTTCATTTTTAGTATCAAACCCACAAATGTACAGTATGTCACTACTTGATAATATTAGATTATTTTCTCCGGATGCCACAGAACATGAAATTGAAGAGTTACTCAGAGAAGTTGGACTTTGGGACGATGTACAACATTATAAAAATGGATTGTCTTCTCTGGTTAACCAGGATGTAAAATTGTCAAGTGGGCAAAGCCAAAAAGTCGCGATATGCAGGATATTACTGAAGAAATCCAGGGTCTTTTTTTGGGACGAACCGTTAAATAATCTAGATAGCAAAACACAGATTACAATTGAAAAGATAATTGAAAACTTGAGTGCTAAAAAAATAAATATAGTAACAACCCATTATGGGTTTAACGAGAAAGATTATAATACAACATATTTAGGTAGGTAAGCTAGACTAATGAAAATCAAAATTAAAACAGAAGGATATAAGCAAGTTATTCTTTATGTATTTTTGTTTACATGCTTGGCTTTTTTAACAGGGTGCTCAAAAGAATCGTTTGTTAAGGAAACCCATAAGAGAGACAATATTATTTCGAGACAGTTTGAGATGCTAACATGTGAAAAACCTTATGGAAGAATACATATTGAATCATTAAATGAAGAAGAGGCTTTACAGGTAAGCAGATTTGTGGACGAGTGCATGTCTGAAGCACAAATTGAAAGCGATAAGGGAGATTATGAGTTGTTTTTTTTGCATAATCCGACGAATGAAAATTTTGCGCTTTTTGATTCAAATATTCTTGTGATTCCGCTTGACCAAATATTATTGGGCGAAATCACATACACAAAAACGAACCTGATATATTGGATGTCGAACTGTGATTACTGGGTGGCATATGGAATGGCGGCCTCCGGAGAAGAACAGATTGACGACTTAGCCGAATACTACAGAAAAGAGGATAATTGCAAACAGTTAAATCTTTCGGGCGCTAGGTTTTTTGATATATTTCAGAGTAATGATGATTGCGAGATGGTTAGAGAAACTGCTAAAGCAATTGTGAAGTATGCAAAAGGGAAATGTTATTCTTCATCACAAGAAATAACAGAGAATAAAAATCATATTATTAACGAATGGCTAAAAAGCCTTGACTTAGAATATCAATATGAATATTCACTTTATGACAAGGTAAAATATATTGCTAATAGTGAAACGGGCGGTCTTAATTATATAATTATCGAGAATATTGTAATGGATATTGCAGGAGATCCGTATTCCGGAACATTTGTAAAAGATATTAACGATATGGAGAGATATTTGTCAAATATCAGCGAAGACATTGAGGGAATACAAGATTTTTTTATTAATAACAACGTTAATGAAATAGAGCAGTTCATGCAAAAAAAAATAGCTTGTCATAAGGTTGGCGCTGAAAAATATAGGACAAGTTTTGTGCAACCAGAAAGCGAAACAATAGTATTGCTACAGTGGAATACTCTTCCGCACGAATATGTGCATATACTTTTTAATCCATGCTTTGCAGGTGACAGTATAGAACTAAAAGAGGGTATGGCGGAGTACTTGGGAACCTACAAGTATAATCACAAAATAAAGGAAATGTTTTATGATTGGCTAAACCAAGAGGATTCATATTATGCTCCGATAGGAGATGAGATAGGAATTAAATCGATTAACTCGGAAAATGAGTTAGATATTGAAAGGATTACTCATATGATTCTACAAAATTGCGAAGTAAAAGAAAAAGTATGCCGCCCGTTAAACGATAAGACTGAGGAGTGGACTTATGAAGAGTGTTCTGATTTTGTAGCATTTGTCATTAATAGATATTCAGTAAAAAAAATGATTGAACTAGCTGGGCTGGAAGAATCGGAGCAAAGAAAAGCAATTGATGCACTGCTTCCAGAGTGGGAAGAGACCTTCCAATAATTTATAAAGATACGTGCATCTTATTAATCATACTTATAAAGTTGAATAGGGAGGAAGGAAATGATTACTTTAAGCGAGGCATTATGGAGCAATAATGAAAATGATAACGAATTAATAAATGGGATAGGAGGAGATGAGACTCAAGGACATAACATAGCTGTTATTACTATGTGTTGCAAAGGAACAACACCTATCAATTCGGGAACAACATCAACAGGATATCCGTACTGTGGAAATCCGTAAGATAATAAGAACATAGAAAAGAACTAATAGATATGATTAATATAGGTGCAACTGGAAACGAGTAGAGTATTTAATCTGCTCGTTTCTTAATAATACATAGACATTAAGAAATGTTTAGACAAGACAAGATTATATTTGCATAAAAAAATGTTAGTTGACGGGAAACGCCCAAACCACGGGACGTTTCCCGTTTTTATTTTGCTCGTTTTTGGGCAATATGCCAAAACAACCCTTTACAGATTAACATGTTAGTGGTAGATTTTTACATAGAAAGACTAGTATACAAGTAGACAAGCGATAAATATTTAACAAAATCGCCATAAAAGATTGAAAGAGTAGACAGAATGCACACTTCCGAAAGACTACCGCGAGAAACAGCCAGAGATTTTGCATTTAGAGTACTTAGAGATAACATAGTTTCACTTGATTTAAAGCCGGGAACACTGATTTCAGAGAATGAAATGGCAATGGAATTCGGTGTCAGCAGAACGCCGGTAAGAGAGGCAATCATCGACCTGGCTAAAGCGGGGATAATTGAGATTTTACCTCAAAGAGGTTCATATGTTTCGCTGATAGATCCCAGCATGGTTGAGGAATCAAGATTCGTAAGAAAGATTCTTGATAAGGCAGTTATCGAGCTTGCCTGCGAGATAGCTCCAAAGGATGTTATAGACGAGATAGAAGAGAACGTCCATCTTCAGGAATTCTACCTTGAGAAGGAAGATGCGGACAGAATATATATGTTAGATAACCAGTTCCACTACCTGATTTACAAGGCAGCCGGGAAAGAGACAACCTACGATATGAGCTCAACCATGATGCTTCATTTCGACAGAGTCAGAACTCTTTCGGTGGAGACGGTTAAGGACTTAAAGATAGTCAAAGATCACAGGGAAATGCTTGAGGCTATCAAAGCAGGAGATAAGGAAACTGCTGTTTTCCTGGTTGAGAAGCATTTGGGAAGATATAAGCTTGATGAAGCTCAGATGAGACAGGAACACCCTGAGTACTTTAAGTAAGGAGAAACGAAATTGGCTAAAGAGAAAGCTGTAAAAGGGGCGAAGGCCCCGCTCAACAAAGTCTATTTAAAGAGATACTGGCAGTTGTATGCACTGCTGTTTCTGCCTTTACTGTATTTGATCGTTTTTAAGTACTTACCTATGTGGTACGTAATGATCGCTTTTAAGAAATACAGTATCGTACAGAGTATCTGGGAAATGCCCTGGGCCAAGAACCACGGCTTTGAGTATTTCATAAAGGCATTTAAGTCCAACGACTTTTTAAGAGCCTTAAAAAACACCATTACCCTGAATCTGAAAGACCTTATCTTTGGATTCCCGGTACCTATCATATTTGCTCTGATACTCAATGAGCTGAGACTTAAGAGATTCAAGAAGACGGTTCAGACCATCACTTACATGCCCCACTTCCTTTCTTGGGTCATCATTTATGGTTTGGCATTACAGCTTTTTGCTCCTTCAACCGGCTTCGTAAACCTTCTCTTAAACAAGATGGGATTAGAGTCAGTACCTTTCCTCAATAGTTCCGCTACATGGGTTAAGACCTATATAGGACTTGGTATCTGGCAGAGCTTCGGATGGAACTCCATTATATACCTGGCAGCCATTGCAGGCGTATCACCTGAACTTTATGAGGCGGCAAGCGTTGATGGTGCCGGAAGATTCCAGAAGATGTGGCATATTACATTACCCGGAATCAAACCCACAATCGTTGTTCTTCTAATCATGGCTTTAGGTAACATCATCGGATCCGGATTCGACAGACCCTTCGCAATGCAGAACAAACTGGTTATGGATGCAGCAGAGGTTCTTGCGACCTATGTATATAAAGTCGGAATTAAGGGACTTCAGTTCTCCTTAACTACGGCGGTTGGACTTTTCCAGTCATTAGTAAACGTATTCTTCCTGCTTAGTGCGAACTTCTTGTCGCGTAAGTTGGGCGAGCGTGGTATTTGGTAGGAGGTGCATGATGGAAGAGAACAGAATGATACATTCCACCAAATCACGTATCGGTGACTGGGGATTCGTAATAATATGTGCAATCGTAGCAATTATGTGTTTGCTGCCAATGTTTAACCTGTTGGCAAGATCCCTTTCCTCCACGGAATTTCTTATTAAGCATGAAGTATATCTCCTTCCCAAGGGACTTAACTTTGAAGCTTATAAGACCGTACTTAAGGATCCCAAGTACTTAAGATCCTTCTTCTGGACAGCATTTTTGACAGGTGTATGCACAATCCTGTCCTTAACAATGACAACCCTTTGTGCTTATCCTTTGATTTTTGAGAAGCTCAAAGGACGTCACTTTATCAACATCTTAATAACAATAACAATGTTCTTCAACGCAGGAACAATTCCCAACTATCTGTTAATGCAGAAGCTGCACCTGCTTGATAATCCTTTGGTACTTATAGTTCCCGGATGCTTAAGCGTCTACAACATGATTATCATGAGAAGCTTCTTCTACGGCATCCCGGATTCCTTAAGAGAATCCGCAGAGATTGACGGAGCAAGTTTCTTCAGGATTCTGTGGGTAATATATGTTCCTCTGTCAAAGCCCGTTATGGCTACACTTGCCCTGTTCTACGCAGTAGGGCGATGGAACGGATACTACGATGCGTTGATGTACATGAAGGACAAAAAGTATTATCCCCTGCAGCTTCTTATTTACAACATACTGAACAATATTAACTCAGTAGAAGTTGCAACACAGGAAGGATTCTCGACACCCGGACTTTCCGATTCACTGAAAGCGGCAACGGTAATGTTCTCAACGATTCCTATCCTTTGTATCTATCCTTTCCTCCAGAAATACTTCATTCACGGAGTAACCCTTGGAGCAGTTAAGGAATAACATCAAATGATACTTTCAATTAAGAAAGTTCAGATAAAAAACTAATCATATTATCAAATGGGAGGTATGAAATGAAGAAAAAAGTTTTATCAGTTTTACTTGCATGTGCAATGACAATTTCTCTTGCAGCATGTGGTAACTCAGCTGATACTGCAGCACCTGCACCCGCTGACACAGCTTCTGAGACCAAGACAGAAGAAGCAGCTCCTGCAGAAGAGGCAGTAGAAGAAAGCGGAGCTCTTGCAGAGCTCGTTGACGGCAAATTTGCCGACACAAGACACATCACTGTTGAGATTTATGATCGTAACAACGATGGTGGTACCGATCCTACAAACAACATGTACACAGATTACATCAAGAAGGGTATGCTTGATAAGTACAACGTAGAAGTTGAGTACGTTGCAGTTCCCCGTTGGACTGAGGTTGAGGAAATCAACAACCTTCTTGCAGGCGGATCAGCTCCTGACATCTGCGTTACTTACAGCTATCCTACAGTTCTTACATACGCTAACATGGGCGGTATCGTAGATCTTAAGGATTATGCAGAAGAGTTTAAGTCAGTAACTCCCAACCTTTGGGACTTCATCGGCGAAGAAGGCATCTTCTGGGATAAGGATCCCAAGACAGGTTCCCTCTGGGCAATCGAAGGTCGTCGTGTAGAGACACAGAAGAGCGTTACTTTCGTTCGTCAGGACTGGCTTGACAAGTTAGGCCTCAAGGCTCCTACAACAACTGAGGAGTTCCATGACATGCTCGTTGCTTTCAAGGATAACGCAAGTGAACTCCTTGGCGCAGACGCTTCCAAGATGGTTCCTTTCTCAATCAGCTACGATGTAGGCTGGAGAGCAACCAACCTTATTGCTTCTTTCCAGGATCCCAAGATGACTGATAAAGAGCGTTATGTAAATGGTTTTGATGACAGATACGCAACACAGAACGGAACAAAAGAGGCAGTACAGCTTCTTAACAAGTGGTATAATGAAGGCCTCCTTTGGAAAGATTTCCCTCTTTATCCCAGCGGAGATTCAACAGAGGATGATATGATCAAAGCAGGTTATGTAGGCTGCTTCGAGCATAACTGGGACTATGTATTCAGAAATGGTGAAGATTCAATCAACTCCAACCTTAGAAGAAACGTTGGTGAGGACGCTAAGTTCGTAGCAATCGATCCCTTCGAGGATAAGAACGGCGGACACAGCAAGTGGATGTACAGCGCATTCGGAACAGACAGAAAGATCTTCTTCCCTTCAACTAACGATGAGCCTCTTGCTTCATTCCTCTATCTTGATTTCATTTCAAGCCCTGAGGTCCTTAAATACCTCCAGGCCGGTGATGAAGGCGTTACACATGAGGTTCTTGAGAGTGGCGCTATCCAGCTTATTGCTGCAACAGGTGATCCTATTCAGAACTCCGGTAAGAACATCGACTACACACTTACATGTAACGGTACATGGTACGGTGATGAGAAGACAGCAGCTCTTTCACTTGCATACGGCTACGGCGATCAGGATCCCGAGCTTGTAGACGGCGCTTCAAAGGCAGCTTTTGCAGAAGGCATGTATCCTAAGAACGTTAACGTTGGTGAGATCGCAGCAGAAGCAGAAGTTGGTGATACTCTTACAGCTAAGAGAGATGAGATGTTCGATAACGCAGTTGTAGCTTCTGAAGCAGACTTCGATTCCGTATGGGATAGCTACATGGCTGATTACCTCTCAGCAGGCGGCCAGGCAATTATGGATGAGCGTGCAGAGAAGTGGGCAGAGTACTTTGGTGACTCTGATATGCTTCCTTAGTTCATAGGTTGCCAAAAGGTAATTTGATTTAAGAATTGGGGCGCACTTCGAAATATAGTATAATTTTGGAGTGCGCCCATATTTGTAAAGCACTAGAAAATAGTGGAGGCAGAATTAACGATGGAAATGACATTAAGATGGTTCGGAACCGGATTCGATACCGTAACCTTAAAGCAGATAAGACAGATACCGGGAGTTACCGGTGTTATTACCACGCTTTATGATACGGAGCCCGGGGAAGTATGGAGCAGAGAACGCATACGTGCATTAAAGGAAGAGATTAGTGCGTCGGGGCTGCATATCAGCGGTATAGAGTCGGTTAATATTCACGATGCCATTAAAGTCGGAACCCCTGACAGGGATAAGTATATCGACAACTATATTGAGACCCTGGAGAATCTGGGCAAAGAAGATATTCATCTTGTTTGCTATAACTTTATGCCTGTTTTCGACTGGACCAGAACAGAGCTCGCAAGAGTTCGTCCCGATGGTTCAACTGTCCTTGCATACACCCAGAAGGCAATCGACTCTCTCGATCCCGAGAAAATGTTTGAGTCTATTAAAGGTGATGCAAACGGAGCTATTCTTCCCGGCTGGGAGCCTGAGAGAATGGCTAAGATTAAAGAGCTTTTTGATATGTACAAGGATGTGGATGACGAGAAACTCTTCGCCAACCTTAAGTATTTCCTTGAGAGAATAATGCCTGTTTGTGATAAGTACGATATCAACATGGCAATTCATCCCGATGACCCCGCATGGTCGGTATTTGGACTCCCCAGAATCATCATCAATCTTGAGAATATCCAGAGAATGATGAAGATGGTGGATAACCCTCACAACGGTGTTACCTTCTGTGCAGGAAGCTACGGAACCAACAGGAAGAACGATCTTCCTACAATGATCAGAGCATTAAAGGGCAGAATCCATTTTGCGCATGTAAGAAACCTGAAGTTTAATTCTGATGATGACTTTGAGGAAGCAGCTCATCTTTCATCAGACGGAAGCTTCGACATGTACGAGATTATGAAAGCCCTTTATGATATAGATTTTAAAGGACCCATCCGTCCCGATCACGGAAGAATGATCTGGGATGAGGTAGCAATGCCCGGTTACGGCCTCTACGACAGAGCCCTGGGCGCAACATACCTTAACGGTTTATGGGAAGCAATCTGCAAATCTCAGAGGTAGAAAAATGTTTTTAACAGATGAAGGACTGAAAACTTACAGGAAGGAGTACGAGGAAAAAGAGTATCTCCTTCCCAAATATGACAGAGATGTCATAAAAACAAATACAGACAAGAATCCCGAGTGGATTCATTTTGGAGCCGGGAACATTTTCCGTGCGTTCCAGGGCAACCTTATGGACCGCCTTTTGGAAAGCGGAAGGATGGATACCGGCCTTGTTGTATGCGAAGGTTTCGACTATGAAATCGTGGAGAAAATGTACAAGCCCCACGACAACTTATCCGTGCTGGTAACTCTTCGCGCCAACGGAACCATCGAGAAGAAGGTAATCGGAAGCATTGTTACTTCCCTGGTTTTAGACAGAAACGATAAAGCGGAATTTGAGAAGCTTGAAGCTGTTTTTGCCAACAAATCATTAAAAATGTGCTCCTTTACCATTACCGAGAAGGGTTATGTGGTTAAGAATCCTGCGGGAGAATTATTACCTGCCGTTAAGGCCGACATCGAGGCAGGCCCTGCAGACACCACAAGCTATATGGGCAAAATCGTATCCCTTCTCCATCACAGATATAAAACCGGGGCTTCACCCATTGCCTTTGTATCCATGGATAACTGCTCCCACAACGGTGACAAGCTTTATGATGCTGTAAACACCTATGTGGAAGGCTGGGTAAAGAACGGAAAGGCTGACGCAGGATTTGCAGACTATGTAATAGACCCCAAGAAGGTTTCCTTCCCCTGGTCCATGATTGACAAAATTACCCCCAGACCTGACGAAACCGTCTATGAGAATCTGAAAAAGGATGGCATAGAGGATCTGGAGCAGGTTATCACAGAGAAGAAGACATATGTAGCTCCCTTTGTAAATGCCGAGGAGACGGAGTATCTCGTTATCGAGGACTCCTTCCCTAACGGTAAGCTTCCTCTTAACGAGGTGGGAGTAATCTATACAGACAGAGAAATTGTTGACAAGGTTGAGAAGATGAAGGTTTGTACCTGCCTTAATCCTCTCCACACAGCCCTGGCGATCTTCGGATGTCTCCTTGGCTACAAGACCATTCATGATGAGATGGATGATAAGGATTTGAGCAATCTTGTTTACCTCCTTGGCCATAAGGAGGGAATGAAGGTTGTGGTTAACCCGGGTGTTCTTTCTCCCCAGGAGTTTTTGAATGCGGTTCTCACAAAGAGACTTCCAAACCCTTTCATGCCGGATACACCACAAAGAATCGCCTGTGACACCTCACAAAAGATTCCCATCAGATTCGGTGAGACCATCAAGGGATACAGGAAATCTCCCGATCTTTCAACAGATGATTTGACTCTTATTCCGCTGGTTCTGGCAGGTTACTTGAGATACTTAAAGGGAATAGATGACAATGGGGAGAAGTTTGAATTAAGCCCCGATCCTATGCTTGATGAACTTACCAAAATGAACCCCGAAGACGTTTTGAAGAAGCAGGAGATTTTTGCAAACGACCTCTTTGCCGACAATCTGGGAAAGAGAACGCTTGAAATATTTGAGGAATTAAATGTCGGCAACGGCTCAGTAAGAGAGGTATTACACAAATATGTACACGAAGCTATGGCTTGATTATTCAAAAAAAGTTAATGTCAACATCACAGGAAACGCTTTGGAATCCGGAAGCGCTCTGGTTGATAATGCAGTGTCGGAACTTAGAAACTGCAAATACATGGAAGGCTTAAGCGTTGAACTTGAGATTTCCAAAAACTCTGAGATAAAGGAAGAAGGTTACAAGGTTTCCTTTGACTCAGGAAAGGGAAAGGTTGAGGCAACAACTGAAACCGGTCTTATATACGGAACCTTCAGATTCATCAGCCTTTTTAGACTTAATAAGGGTTCAAAGTTTGAAAACCTTGAGAATCCCGCAAGTAAACTTCGTATGCTTAACCACTGGGATAACATGGATGGCTCCATTGAGAGAGGATATTCGGGAAATTCCTTCTTCTTCGTTGACAATGATATCGTCATTGACGAGAGAACAAGAGACTATGCAAGATTCCTTTGTTCTTTAGGTTATAACGGAGTCGTAATTAATAACGTTAATGTTAAGGACGAAGCTTGTAACTTAATTAACGAGAAGTTCATTAATAAGGTAAAAGAACTTAACGATCTCTTCGTTTCCTATGGCGTGAAGATGTTTTTAAGCATCAACTATGCTGCAACCATTGAAGACGACAGCGTAGCCAGCGCAGACCCTCTTGATGAGAAGGTAATCAAGTGGTGGGACAAAAAGATTGATTATATCTATTCCGTAATCCCTGATCTTGGAGGCCTTCTTGTAAAGGCTGACTCCGAGGGCAGACCCGGACCCTTCACCTATGGACGTAACCAGGCTGAGGGCGCCAACATGCTTGCCAAGGCAATCAAAAAACACGGCGGAATCTTAATCTGGCGTTGCTTCGTTTATAACTGCCAGCAGGATTGGAGAGACTTAAAGACCGACAGAGCAAGGGCCGCTTATGATTATTTCCACGACCTTGACGGTGCATTCGATGATAATGTTATACTTCAGATAAAGAACGGTCCCATGGACTTCCAGATAAGAGAGCCCATTACTGCCCTCTTTGGACAGATGCCCAAGACCAACTCCATGATAGAGTTCCAGATTGCTCAGGAATACACAGGACAGCAGAGACACGTTTGCTACCTTATTCCCTGGTTCAAGGAAGTGCTTGATTTTGAGACATATGCAAAGGGCGAAAAGCCTGATAACTCAAAGGTCGTTGATGTTGTAACCGGTAAGACCTTTGACTATAAGCTTAACGGCATGTGCGCAGTTACCAACACCGGTAACGATGAAAACTGGACAGGTCACGATCTGGCAGCTGCAAACCTTTATGGTTTCGGACGTCTTGCATTTAATCCCGAGCTTTCCTCCGAGGAGATTGCGGAAGAGTGGATTAAGCTTACCTTCGGTGATGACGAGAAGGTGGTTTCCAATGTAAGAAAGATTCTTATGATGTCATGGCCCGCATATGAGAAATACTCGGCTCCTCTTGGAATCGGCTGGATGGTTAAACCCGGAATCCACTATGGTCCCGACCCTGACGGATATGAGTATGACAGATGGGGTACATATCATAAGGCAACCTGCAAGACCATCGGCCTTGAGAGAAACACCACAGGTACCGGATATACAACCCAGTACAATGAGCCCTGGGCATCTCTTTACGAGAAACCTGAGACCACTCCTGATGAGCTTATTCTCTTTTTCCATAAATTGCCCTATGATTATAAATTAAAGAGTGGCAAAACCATAATCCAGCATATCTACGATACTCACTTTGAGGGCGCAGAGGATGTGGAGGAGATGGCAAGACTCTGGAAAGAGTTGGAGGGCAAGATTGAACCCGCTGCCTTTAAGAGAGCAACTGACAGACTTGCCCATCAGGTAGAGCATTCAAAAGAGTGGCGTGATGTAATCAATTCCTATTTCTACAGAAAAACCCTTATTGAAGACGAGAAGGGCAGGGAGCTTTACTAATGAAATTATCGAGCTTAATATCTGAGGGAATGGTCCTCCAGAGAGAAACAGAAAACACCGTTTGGGGAAAGGAAGCCAAGGGAAATGTTACGGTTACCCTTTTGGACGGAACGAAAGAACTTGCGAAAGTTCAGGGACCTGCCTTGGATGATGGCTCATTTGAATTAAAATTGCCGGAAGTAAAAGCCGGCGGACCTTACATTTTGGAAATTAATGATGATTTTTCAAAAATCGTCCTTAATGAAGTGTGTGTGGGCGACGTGTTCCTGCTTGCAGGTCAATCCAACATGGAAATACCTGTAAGCAGGACTCTCGACCTGGAAAGAGACGTGGTGAAAAAGGTACACAACGAACTCATAAGACACTTCGAGGTTCCGAAGATTCCGAAATTTGACGGTCCCACAGACGAAATTTACGAAGGAACCTGGAAGAAGGCTACACAGGAGAATTTATATCCGTTCTCTGCGGTAGGCTTCTTTTTTGCGGAACTTGTCAATAAGAATCAAGGAGTTCCCGTAGGTCTTATTCAGACTGCCGTGGGAGGAATTCAGATTGAGGCATTAATCCCTGAAGAAAAGCTTTTAAAAGAAGGAGAGCGCCTTATAAAAGAAGCGGTGGCACGAGGTGAAGACCCTGACACCGATGATTTTGTATTCCCCAATCATTACGGCAAGTTCAGCTACAAAAAGATTATCGAATTTGACAAAGACGAAGAGAAGGTCAAAGCAAGAATCGCTGAAGATGAGAAAAGGACCGCCGAACATCTTAAGAAAATCGATGAGGGCGATATCGGAGTTAAAGGTGATTTTTCTAAAAGAACGACCTTGTTTGACGAGGGTGAAACCCCTCAGTATATCAGTGTTCCAGGAAGATGGGAGAACCTTAAAGAGAATGCGTTTCTTGAGAACTTAAGAGGCAGTGTCTGGGTTCTTAAGAAATTTGAAGTTCCCGATGAATACGTGGGCAAAGAGGCAAGACTGGTTCTTGGAACCATAATCGATGCGGACGAAACCTACATAAACGGCGTGGAAGTCGGACGCACCGAGTACCGCTATCCTCCCAGAAGATACCCTATTCCTGCAGGACTTCTTAAGAAAGAAAACACCCTTGTGGTGAGAATAAGAATTTTTGCCAGAGCAGGCGGATTCGTGGATGCAATGCCTTACTACGTGGACCTTCTTGACGACCACTTTGTTCCCCTTGTGGGCAAGTATGAATTCAAGGTGGGAGTTGATATGAATCCCGGAAGTGACAAGGCTGTAAACTTCCCGGATGGAACATTTTTCATGTTCAGGCCTTGCGGAATGTACAACAACATGATTCACCCCTTGAGAAAAATGAGCCTAAAAGGGATGTTGTTTTATCAGGGTGAATCGAATACAATGTACTATAACGAGTACGACAGTCTGATGAGATTAATGGCTTCGTCCATCAGAGAGTGCTTTGATAACCCCGAACTTAAGATGGCTTTCGTGGAGCTTCCCTATTACGGCGAAGAGGACGACGAGAGAGGCAGCGGAAACTGGGACAAACTGAGACTTGCGCAGGAAAGAGCCCGGGATATACCGAACTCCGTCCTTGTGGATATATATGATCTGGGCTTCAGATACGAACTCCATCCTCAAAACAAACGAGCAGTTGCGGGTAGATTGTACAGGGAGTTTTCTAAACTTCTGTACTCTTAACAAGAAGGAGGAGAGCATGTCTAAACTTGAACAGGATGCAAGAGAACTTGTGTCCAAAATGACTATTGAAGAAGTTGCCAAGCAGCTCAAGTATGACGCTGAGGCAATTGACAGGCTGGGCGTTCCTGCTTATAACTGGTGGAACGAAGCATTACACGGCGTAGCGAGAGCGGGCGTTGCCACGGTATTTCCTCAGGCAATCGCGTTGGCAGCTATGTTCGATGACGAGTTTCTTACAAAGATTGCTCAGGTAATCGCCACAGAAGCTCGTGCAAAATACAACGAAATCTCCGATATCGGAGACAGGGACATTTACAAAGGTCTTACAATGTGGTCCCCCAACATCAACATCTTCAGAGATCAGAGATGGGGAAGAGGACACGAGACCTACGGTGAGGATCCTTACCTTACATCAAGACTTGGAGTTGCTTTCATCAAGGGACTTCAGGGACTTGAAAACTATCCCGAGTGCGACACCTTAAAGGTTGCGGCATGTGCTAAGCACTTTGCGGTTCACTCAGGTCCCGAGGGTGAGAGACACCACTTTAATGCCAAGGCAAGCGCCAAGGATATGGAGGAGACCTATCTTCCTGCATTTGAGGCTGCTGTTAAGGAAGGTAAGGTTGAGGCAGTTATGGGCGCTTACAACCGTACCAACGACGAGCCCTGCTGTGGTTCCGAAACCCTTATGAAGAAACTTCTTCGTGGAAAATGGGGCTTCAACGGTCACTTCGTTTCTGACTGCTGGGCAATCAGAGACTTCCACGAGAATCACAAGATTACCAATACTCCCGCAGAATCTGCAGCTATGGCTCTTAAGGCAGGCTGCGATCTTAACTGCGGAAACACATACCTTTGCATTCTTGGCGCTTTGAAGGACAAACTCATCACTGAAGAGCAGATGAGAGAAGCCTGCGTAAGACTTATGAAGACCAGAATGAAACTGGGAATTTTACCCAGAAGCGAAGAGGATGCCGTTAAGAAGACTTCCGTTTACGATAAGATTTCTTATCTTGAGAACGACACTCCCGAGAACAATGCAGTTTCTTTGGAGGCCTCAAGAAAATCCATCGTTCTTCTTGAGAACAACGGTGTGCTTCCTTTGAAGGAGGGCGAATACAAGACCATCGGTGTTGTAGGTCCCACATCCAATCTTCGAAGCGTTCTTGAGGGTAACTACTTTGGAACAGCTTCAACCTATGTAACAAACCTTGAGGGAATCAAGGCTGCAACAAAGGCAAGGGTTCTTTGCTCTGACGGTGCACACCTTTATCAGGATTCCTTCAGTAACCTTTCCAAGAAGGATGACAGAATGGCTGAGGCCATTGCTGTTACCAGAAACTCTGATATTACAATTCTCTGCCTTGGTCTTGACGCTATGATTGAGGGTGAAGAGGGTGATACAGGAAACATGTTTGCTTCCGGAGACAAGATGTCACTTAATCTTCCCGAGTCTCAGTTAAGACTTGCAAACAACGTAATTAAGACAGCCAAAGAATACGGCAAGAAGATTGTGGTAGTTCTGAACGCAGGTTCAGCCATCGATCTTTCCTTCTTAAAGAATGACGTTGACGCTATTGTGGATTGCTGGTATTCAGGTGAGTTCGGAGGAACTGCTCTTGCAGAGGTTCTCTTTGGTAAGGTTAATCCTTCCGGAAAGCTTCCCATTACTTTCTACAAGGATGGAGAACAGCCTGATTTTACAGACTACGCAATGAAGAACAGAACCTACAGATATTATAAGGGAGAAGCTCTTTATCCCTTCGGTTATGGCTTAAGCTACACCAAGTTCGATTACGATCTTGCAGGTAAAGTTACAGGAAGCGTAGACGATTCCGATTATATGGCTCTCCAGAATACAGCCGTAACTCTTGACGTAACAGTTAAGAACTCCGGTGATTATGACGGAGAAGAAGTTGTTCTTGCATATGTTGACAAATGTCCTTCAGAGAAAGGCATCGATGCAGACAACCAGCCTATCAAGAGCTTATGTGCTTTCAAGAGAGTATCCCTCAAGAAGGGTGAAAGCAAGAAAGTAACCCTTGAAATAAGCGGTCACAGCTTAACCACCGTTCTTGATGACGGAACAAGGAAGTTCCTTCCCGGCAAGTACATTTTCACAGTCGGTGGCAAAAAAGTCGAACTGGAAGTAAAATAATTACAGATTTATCATGATAATCATGAAAGGCTCCCCGGTGTTCCGGGGAGCCTTTTGACGTTATGCACAAAGATTTGAGCCGAAAAAGCAAATTTATGAACAAGAAGTAAAAAAAGTGCTAACAAAAAGTAAAATATATACATTCAATCGATTAAGTAAATATTGTAAATTGATGATAGCGAATTGAATTGATATAGGAAAAGAAGGCTCAAAAATAATGAAAAGAGTACGTGCATCTTTATCTTGTCTGACAATAATCCTGGCTTTGACATTCTTAGTGGGCTGTGGAGCCAAGACAGAGAGATGGGCTTACAACCACGAACCGGAGAAAGAGATTCTTGCTCTCTCAGACAACGGTAAGGCTGTTTATAAAGAAGAAAGTTACACATATACAAAGGATGACAAATACATCCATCTTAAAACCTCTTCCGGAGTTGAGACCGATTTAAGATATTTTGATACCAAAGACGGAATGACGGTTTATGAAACCTCAACATACAAGTTGAACGGAGAGGGTGCTGAGGATGGAATAGTCGGAAGCTGGAAACAGGATAACGGATGGATATTCGAATTCACAGCTGACGGAGTTTTTAACGAAGACAATTTCTTCTCAGGACACTATTCCATAAACGAAGCTGATAACTCAATCAAGCTTATGTATGACGAGCCCATAGAGGATGCGATTCTCTACTACGAAAGAATCGGAGATGAGCTCACCATCGAATATCCCTGGCCCATGGTATTGGTACAGGACACTAAATAGGTCATAAGCGAATAACCGCTTAATGATAGAGAATGGGCGAGATGCCTTAACACAAATTTCTTAAGGAGGTATTTTATTATGAAAATGAAACGCTTAGTTTCAACTCTCTTAGCAGGCGCTATGGCTTTATCATTAGTTGCTTGTGGTGCTACAGAAGCTCCCGCAGCTACAACTGAAGCTCCCGCTGCTGAGACCAAGACTGAGGAAGCAGCTCCTGCTCCCGCTGATACAACAGCAGAGGCTACAACTTCAGACGCTATTACACTTGATATGTGGTGTATCGCTACAGAGTCAGACTCAAACCGTCACGCTTATGAAGCAGCTATCGCTGATATGCAGGCTGCATATCCTGACATTACTTTCAACTGGGAAGCATTTGAGAACCAGTCATACAAGACAAAGATCAAAGCAGCTGTTTCAGCTGATGAGCTTCCTGACATCTTCTTCACATGGTCATGTGCATTCCTTGGTGACTTCGTAGACGCAGGTAAGGTTTACTGCCTCGATGACGAGTACCAGAACTGGAAGAGTGAACTTCCTGAAGTTATGCTTGGTAACACAACTTACAACGGAAAGCACTACGGCGTTCCTACAACAATGAACATCGTTGGTCTCTTCGCTAACATGGATCTCCTTGCTGAGGTTGGTTACGATGAGGTTCCCGGAACATATGAAGACTTCCTCGCTTGCTGTGATGCCCTTAAGGCAAAAGGAATCATTCCTTTCGGTTGTGCAGGTAAGGAGACATGGTGTGTAACAGAGTATCTTGAGTCCGTAATCGAGAAGTCAATCGGTGCTGACGAACTCAACGACATCTTCCTTGGAAGAGCAACATGGAACAACGAAGGCGTTGCTACAGCAGTTGATACATTCCAGGAACTCGTTACAAACGGTTACTTTGATCCCGCTGGTGTTGGTCTTACAAACGACGAAGTAAAGGCTAACTTCATGGATGGTAAGTATGCATTCTACATGAATGGTACATGGAACTGTGCAGACTTCGCTGCAAACGAAGCATTCTTCCCCAAGGTAAAGGTTGCTGAATTCCCCGTTGTTGATTCTGCAAAGGGTAAACTCGGCCAGCTTATCGGTGGACCTTCAGATACACTCGCTGTAGCTGCTTCTTCACCTAACGCTGAGAAGGCTGCTGCATACGCTATGGAACTTGGAAAGCTCATCTGCCACTATGGTTACCTTGATGGTTGTGGACTTCCCGCTTGGATTCCTTACGGCGACACAAGCTCAGTTAACGGCTTAACACAGGCTGTTTCAGATATCTGTGCAAACGCAGATTCTTACGTTCTCTTCGGTGATACAGCTATGAACGCTGATGATGCTCAGACATACCTTTCATATGTTGACCAGGTTTATGGTTGCCAGGTTGATGGTGCAGCATTCATCGCAGGTCTTACAGCTGATATCAGATAGTAATTATCAGACGTAAAATGTAATGACAGTTCAGACCCTTCATAGGCCTCCCTTCGGGGAGGCAGAAGGGTCAACTTATTTCGGAAGGTTATATAAATGGCTAAGAACAATACTATGAATCGTAAAAGTGGAAAAAATTGGGGACAGGGAATCACCATATTCCTGTTTCTATTGCCTGCATTGCTTTTGTTTGTCAGCGTGCTGATTGCGCCCATTGCAGTTTCTTTATACAGAAGTTTGCAGGATTGGAACGGCTTTTCAGAGGGGACATTCATAGGGTTGAGCAACTATAAGGAATTGTTTACAAGCGGCTCCATTAAATTCACGGTAGCCTTAAAGAATTCCCTGATTTTGGCATTTTTCTCAGTATTTGTACAGTTACCGCTTTCATTGCTTTTGGCACTCCTTCTTGGAAGGAAAATTAAAGGTGAGAGATTTTTCCTCTCAGTATATTTCATGCCGGTGCTGATCTCTACAGTTGTTATAGGTCAGTTGTGGCTTAAAATATACAATCCTGACTACGGTCTTTTGAACAGAATGCTTGATGCTTTAAACTTATCAAGCTGGAAACACGTGTGGGTTGGAGAAGTCGGATACGCTCTCGGTGCTATCCTGGTGCCCACCATTTGGCAGTATGTCGGTTACCACATGCTTCTTATGTATGCCGGAGTTAAAGGCGTTAACCCCGACCTTAGAGAGGCAGCCATGCTTGACGGTGCTACAAACTGGCAGGTAGACAGATATGTTGTCATCCCTATTATCAAACCTATTATCAAGGTTTGTGTTATCTTCGCAGTAACAGGTTCCTTGAAGACATACGACTTGGTACGAATCCTAACGGAGGGCGGACCCTTCCAGACTACAGAGGTACCCAGTACCTTGCTGGAGAACATGCTTTTCCTTAGAAACAGATACGGAATGGGTAGTACGATTTCAGTTATGCTGATTATTCTTTGTTTCGCATTTGCCTTATTAATCAGTGCAGCATTTAAGGAGAAGGAAAACTAGTTATGGAAGATACAAACAAGAAAACAAAAAAGAACGACTCCTCGAAGATCCAGTTCGAAGAGGAGCGCTACACTCTAAAGAAGACAAATCCCGCTGTTAAAGTGGTTATAATTGTTTTCCTGGTTATATGGGCGTTTATAAACTTATTCCCCATATACTTCATGTTTACCTTCTCTCTCAAGTCCAATGAAGAGATTTTTGGTAAAAACGTAATCGGTCTCCCCCATGATTGGCTGTGGTCCAATTACTCATCTGCCATGAAGACAGGAAACATGGGATTATATTTCCTAAACAGCGTTCTCGTTACAGTAGCTGCTACAGCTATTACGGTTATTGCGGCAATGATGGCAACTTATGCCATCACAAGAATCAAATGGAAAATGAGCGGACTTACCAATTCCTTCTTTATGCTGGGATTGACAATTCCCCTTCAGGCTTCCATCGTTCCCGTATATGTACTTTTGTCAAACATATCCAAAAAGCCTGTAATCGGCGGAATATTCGGTATCAATACATATGCTTCACTGATTATTCCTTATGCCGCTTTCACTTTGGCTATGGCGATTCTTATCTGTACGGGATTCATGGTTGAAATTCCCTACGATTTGGATGAGGCCGCAAGAATCGACGGATGCGGACTCTGGGGAACATTCTTCAAGATTATCGTACCCCTTATGAAGCCTGCTCTTTCCACCATCGGTGTTTACTCATACCTTCAGTGCTGGAACGAGTTCATGTTCGCAAACGTATTTATTTCCGATTCGGTACACAGAACATTGCCCGTAGGTATCAAAGCCTTGTCGGGACAGCATACAACCAACTGGGGACCCATCGGAGCGGCGCTTTGTATCGCAACATTCCCTACACTTCTTGTTTACGTATTCTTAAGCAAGAGAATTCAGGAGAGCTTCATTGCCGGTGCCGTAAAAGGTTAATAAAATATGTAAAATACGCAGGTTTGGCAGTTTGCCAAACCTGTTTTTTATGTTATCTTTATTATGTATACGTAAAAATTTATGGGGTAAGAAATGGTTGCAGATAAAGGGTCAAAAAGAAAACAGAAAAGCAGATTGACGTCCCTTTCTTCGAGAATCAACAGGATAGTTCTGACGATTCTTATTTTGATTATTATTTCTTTCCTTGTATCGGTCTATCTTATTACCGAAAAGGAAAGGGAAGAATATGAAATAAGGGAAGCCGACAATACAATCAAAACCCTTTCAAACAACATTTATTCCGAACTTGAGGGTTATATGGAACTCTCCAGACTGATTATGATGGAAGACAGACTGGTTAAGTTCTTAAGGGCCAAAAGTGCTTCCATAGACATCGGAATGATTAACGATGCCAGATACGGAATAATGGATATCCTTAACGTAACTGAGGGTGTAGATTCGGTAATCGTCATAAGAAACGATTTGATTATGGCCAAGACCAATCGTTTCACATATAAATTCAACTATAGCCTTCTAAATAAGGATGAATGGCAGAAGGATATTCTGGCCAAAAAAGGTAAAGCCGTTATCTCCCTAAACAGTAACGGCGTAGCCGTTAAGCAGGACAATAAGCCTGTGGTGACCATAGGCCGAACCGTATATGATAATGTCAGCCAGAAGAAGAGAGGTGTGATGCTTATGAACATCTCCGCCATGGTTTTTGACATCATGCTTAACGAACTTCAGCTGGATAATATATGTATTATGGGTGACGACGGCACATATCTTGCCGGTAACGAAACCTATATGAAATACTACGATAAAAGATTCAGTTCCACATCCATTTTCCATGAATCCCTGAGTCAGGGAAGCGAGACTATAATGGTGTCAGGAGGACGAATCGATAAGACTCCCATAATTATTCTCAGGGTTGGAAGCTTCGGAACCCAGGGTATTCCTTACAGCATCCTTTTCATGCTTTGTGTTCTTCTTCTGATTTACCTTATCGGAATGACTTACGTGGGTGGATTTGTAACAAGGAATATTACGGATCCTGTTGCGCAGCTTTCGGAATCCATGGCGAGAAACAAGGTTTCAGGTGAACTTAAACCCATTGAAACCCACATTCCCGATGGCGAATTAAATGAACTGAAGAATGATTACAACAGCCTTATCGGCCACGTAAATGAGCTCATCGAGACCCTTTTAGAGCAGGAGAAAACCCTCCAGAAGGCGGAGATGCGAGTTCTTCAGGAGCAGATTAAACCTCATTTCTTATATAACTCTATAGAGACAATAGGATTTCTTGCCCTGGATGCGGGGGCTGATAACGTACATAACGCGTTGGAGACCCTCGGAAGTTTTTACCGAAACTTCTTAAGTAAGGGCGGAAGGGAAATCCCCCTTTCAAGAGAAATCTGTATTGTAAAAGATTATTTATCTCTGCAGGAGTTAAGATATGGAGATATAATAAAAGCAGAGTATGATATCAGTCCGGACACCGAGAGGGTGGTTGTTCCCAAACTGATTCTTCAGCCTCTGGTGGAGAACAGTATTTATCATGGCATTCGATTGAAGGGAGAGAAGGGCCTGATAAAGATAAGTTCCTTTATGAAGGACGGAATGCTTCACCTGGTGGTAAGGGATACGGGCGTTGGAATGACGGAGGAGGATATTGAAGGTGTTTTTGCCCCCTCCGATGATGACGCAGAGAATCTTATGTCCAAGAGCTTCGGACTCAGAGGTACCATTGAGAGACTTCGAATTTATAACAATTCTGAGGATGTGGTTCGTATTCGAAGCGAAGTAGGGGAATACACCGAGATTGAATTTATGATTAAAGACAGCAGAGCGGGGAGTAGAGAAGAATGAACAGAAAATTCAGAGTCATGGTTATTGACGATGAGGAAACAGCAAGAAAGCTTATTAAAGCACTTGTGAATTGGGATGAGCTCAACATGGAGGTGGTGGGTGAAGCCGCCAGCGGAATCGAAGCCATCAACATCATTGACGACCTTAAACCGGATATTGTATTTGTGGATATTTCCATGCCTTTCATGAACGGAATAGAATTCACCAAGATTGCTACTGACAGATATCCGAACCTTATCATCATAATAATGACAGCCATTGATGAATTTGAATATGCCAGAAAATGTGTAAGCATGCCGGTTTTTGAGTACATGCTTAAACCCATGGTAAGGGCTGAAATCGATAATACCTTAAACCGTGCCAAGGAGAGGCTTCTTAGCGAGAAAGACTTCTGGGAGGAACAAAAGAACGCCTCCGAGCCTGAAGCTTTTTCAGAGACTGACGCCATGGATCAGATAAAGAAGTATGTTGGCGAGAACTACACGGATTCCGGTATTAACCTTACCCAGGTTGCGGCAGAATTCGGATTCAGTTCCAGTTACCTGTCAAGAAAGTTTAAACAGGATGTGGGAATGAACTTTGTAGAGTACCTTACGGACCTTCGCATGAAGAAGGCCATTGAGCTTGCAAAGAAAAACGTGAAAATGTTTAAGACGGCGTCTGAGGTGGGAATCCCGGATCCCAACTATTTTTCCAGATGCTTTAAGAAGTATACCGGGAAGAGCTATTCGGACTACACAGCCCGAAAGACAGATTAATGTAAGAGAGAGTTTTTTATGACAACAATTAAGGAGATTGCCAAACTGGCGGAAGTGTCCAGGGGAACCGTGGACAGAGTTCTCAACAACAGAGAGGGCGTCAGCGAAGAAACTGCTGAAAAGGTCAGAAGGATTGCCGAGGAACTGGGATATAAGCCCAATAAGGTCGGTATGGCTCTGGCCGCGCAAAAGAATAAGTTCCTTATCGGAATCATCGTATTCAGCCGTAAAAATGCCTTTTTTGACCAGGTTATTGAGGGTGTAAATGAGAAAGCCGACGAGCTGGCATTCTTTGGCTGCTCCGTGATAGTTAAACGTGTGGCATACAATCCTGCAGCTCAGCTTTCAGCCATTTGGGAGTGCCTTAACGAGGGGGCTCAGGGAATCATAATTACCCCCTATAACGACACTTTGGTCTGTGAGAGATTAAACGGTCTTATAAGTGACGGTATCCCCGTTATAACCCTTAATTCAGATGCGGAGAACGTTAACAGAATAGCTTATGTGGGAAGTGACTACTATAATTCCGGAAGAGCAGCCGGAGCTTTAATGCAGTTAATGACCCACGGGGACACCAACATAGGTGTAATTCTCGGTGACAGAAACATCCTTTGCCACTCCAGAAGAGAGGCGGGCTTCAGAAGCAAGTTATCATCCGACAAGAGATTTAAGATTGTGGATGTACAAGAGAACTTCGATGACGACCTTAAGAGTTATGAAATAGTCAGCAAGATGCTTAAGGATCATCCTGAAATAAACGGCTTATATTTCACCGCCGCAGGTGTTTTTGGAGGCTGTAAGGCCATTCAGGAGCTGGGTGAAGACAGAGACATAAAAGTTATAACCTACGATGCGGTTTCCACAACCCTTGATATGTTAGATAAGGGAATCGTAACCGCCACAATCTGTCAGGAGCCCAAATGGCAGGGTTCCAAATCTCTTGAGCTTATGTATAACTACTTAAGCGGAAACGAAGAGGAAGAGATAAACAGTTATTACTATTCAGAACTTAATATCAAAATAAAAGAGGCACGGTAAAGAACACCGTGTCTCTTTCATTCTTATTCCAAAAGGAGTCTTATAGTCAATTAACCGATAACCTTGAAGATGGGCTTGAGTGCGGGATAAATCTGTTTAAACTTGTTGTAGCACTCGTCATACTTCTTGGTAAGTTCAGGATCGGGTTCAACAGTGTCAACAACCTTAACAAGCTTCTCAGCTGCTTCCTCAACACTCTTAAACTCTCCGCAGGCTACAGCTGCAAGCATTGCTCCGCCGTATCCGGGACCTTCTTCACTTTCAATAACATCAACCTTGATTCCAAGGATATTTGCAATCATCTTCTTCCAGAGAGGGCTCTTAGCTCCGCCGCCGCAGATCTTGGTTCTGTCAATCTTGATTCCGAGAGACTTTGCAACTTCGAATGAATCTCTGAGTGCAAAAGCGACGCCCTCTAAGATTGCCTGAGTCATGTCTTCTCTTGTGGTATCCATTGTAATACCGGTAAAGGTTCCTCTTGCATAGGGATCGTTAAGAGGAGAACGTTCACCCATAAGGTAAGGAAGGAAGAATACGTGGTTCTCACCAAGCTTTGTGATAGCTTTCTGCTCATCTGCAAAGTTTGTAGTCTTTAAGATGTCCTCCATCCACCACTTGTTACATGATGCGGCTGAAAGCATACAACCCATGAGATGGTAACTTCCGTCAGCGTGTGCAAAGGAGTGAAGAGCGTTGAAGCTGTCAACTCCGAAGGTCTTTGAGGAAATGAAGATTGTTCCGCTTGTACCAAGGGAAATGTTACATCTTCCGTCTCCGACTGTACCTGTTCCTACTGCAGCAGCAGCGTTATCGCCGGCACCTGCAACAATCTTAACGGTTGTGGGAAGACCAAGCTCAGCTGCAACATCGGGCTTAATGGTTCCTACTGTCTCGTAGCTTTCGAAAATCTTTGCAAGCTGTGATTCCTTAACATCACAGATCTCCATCATTTCCTTGGACCAGCATCTGTTCTTTACATCGAAAAGAAGCATTCCGGAAGCATCGGAAACATCTGTGCAGTGAACGCCTGAAAGCTTATATGCAAGATAGTCCTTGGGAAGCATAATCTTCTCAATCTTCTTGAAGTTCTCGGGCTCTTTATTCTTTACCCATAAAATCTTGGGTGCTGTAAATCCTGTAAAAGCAATATTTGCTGTGTACTGGGAAAGCTTATCCTTGCCTATTGTGTTGTTAAGATAATCTGTTTCCTCAGTGGTACGTCCATCATTCCAGAGAATAGCGGGACGAATTACGTTATCATCCTTATCAAGAATTACAAGGCCGTGCATCTGTCCGCCAAAGCTGATTCCTGCAACCTTGCTCTTGTCGCATTCGCTAAGAAGCTCTTTCAAACCTTCCATTGATCTGGAATACCAGTCTTCGGGTTTCTGCTCTGACCAACCGGGATGAGGGAAATATAATTCGTAGTCTTTAGAAACTACTTTATGAATCTTACCCATTTCATCCATAAGTAAAAGTTTAACGGCAGATGTTCCCAAGTCGATTCCAACGTATAACATATGTACTTACCCTCCTCAAGTCGCGTATTTTCAAAGTTTCCTCGTGCTCGTGCACGAAATCTGTCTTTATCGTACTACAAACCCGCACTAAAATTCAATAATTATTTACATTTTTCCCATTTACAGTTCATATTTTTTGTGCTATAAAGGTAACAGAAGCCAAAAAACGCCCAATGTGCTCGAGCAAGTAGCCATTCGGGTTTAATACTTTAAGGAGGTATTTTATATGTCAGAGTTTTTTAAGAACATTCCTGAGATCAAGTTCGAAGGCAAGGACAGCAAGAATCCTTTCGCATTCAAATATTATGATCCTGAGAAAGTTATCATGGGTAAGAAGATGAAGGAGCACCTTCCTTTTGCAATGGCTTGGTGGCACAACCTTTGTGCAACAGGCGTTGATATGTTTGGTGCAGGTTCAGCTGATAAGTCTTTCGGAGCACAGCCCGGAACAATGGAGCATGCTAAGGCTAAGGTTGATGCAGGTATCGAATTCATGAAGAAGCTTGGTATCGAGTACTACTGCTTCCATGATGTAGACCTCGTTCCCGAAGATCCTACAGATATCAATGTTACCAACGCTCGTCTTGACGAGATTTCAGATTACATCTTAGAGAAGACCAAAGGCACCAACATCAAGTGCTTATGGGGAACAGCAAACATGTTTGGTAACCCCAGATTCATGAACGGTGCAGGTTCAACAAACTCTGTAGATGTTTACTCATTTGCAGCAGCTCAGGTTAAGAAGGCTATCGACATCACCATCAAACTCGGTGGTAGAGGATATGTATTCTGGGGCGGCCGTGAAGGTTACGAGACACTTCTCAATACAGATATGAAGTTCGAGCAGGAGAACATCGCTCAGCTCATGAGAATGGCTGTTAACTATGGTAGAAGCAAAGGCTTCATGGGAGACTTCTATATCGAGCCTAAGCCGAAGGAGCCCATGAAACATCAGTATGATTTCGATGCTGCTACAGCAATCGGATTCTTAAAACAGTACGGTCTTGATAAGGACTTCAAGATGAACATCGAGGCTAACCATGCTACACTTGCAGGTCATACATTCCAGCACGAGTTAAGAGTATCCGCTATGAACGGCATGCTCGGTTCTGTAGATGCTAACCAGGGTGATATGCTTCTTGGTTGGGATACAGATGAGTTCCCCTTCAACGTATACGATGCAACACTTGCTATGTACGAAGTGCTTAAGGGCGGCGGATTAACAGGTGGATTCAACTTCGACTCCAAGAACAGACGTCCTTCCAACACACCTGAGGATATGTTCCATGCATTCATCCTTGGTATGGATACATTCGCACTTGGTCTTATCAAGGCAGCTGAGATGATTGAGGATGGCAGAATTGACAACTTCGTTAAGGAGAAATACTCAAGCTTCTCTAACACAGATCTCGGTAAGAAGATCCGCAACAACACAGCAACTCTTGAAGAGCTCGCTGCACACGCTTGCGACATCAAGAAGCCTAACGATCCCGGTTCAGGACGTCAGGAGTACCTTGAGTCTGTAATGAATAACATTCTCTTCTCATAAGAGATAAAAGGTAGGTATTATGAGAGGCACGGTAAGTATTACCGTGCCTCTATGTTTATAAAGAATCGGGGAGCGTTATGATTAAGAAACTAAAAGGCATAATAAACGAATATTTTATTGGAAACGAAGAAGTAGTTAACAACCTTTTGATTTGTCTTCTGGCAGGAGGACATGTGCTTTTGGAGGATGTTCCAGGTGTGGGCAAAACCACTCTGGCCAAAACCCTTTCAAAGGCAGTAAGTTTGGATTTCGGAAGAATACAATTCACTCCGGACACATTGCCGTCAGATGTGACAGGAGTGTCAATTTTAAACATGAAAACCGGTGAGTTTGAATACCGAGAGGGTGCCATTATGCACCAGATGATACTGGCGGACGAAATAAACAGAACTTCACCAAAGACTCAGGCAAGTCTTCTTGAAGCCATGGCTGAAGGAAGAGTAACGGTGGACGGAAGAGTAACCGAACTTCCCAAGCCCTTTATGGTTATTGCCACACAGAACCCCGTGGAATTCGTGGGAACCTATCCCCTTCCCGAGGCTCAGATGGACAGATTCATGATGAAGCTTTCCATAGGATACCCTAAGCCTGAAGATGAGATAAACCTTACAAAGAATCAGCTTAGCGGCAAAACCTTTGAGAATATAGAAAGTGTTCTTACAGCTGAGGACATTTTAAAGATGAGAGAAGAAGTGGCAGGGGTTAAGATTGTGGACACCGTATTAAAGTACGCCAATGACATAATCAATCTCACAAGGGAAGAGAAGCGCTTTGTCATGGGTGCCAGCCCCAGAGCCATGATTCTTCTTGTTAAAGCTGCCCAGGCAAGGGCATTTCTCGAGGGAAGAGACTTTGTAACTCCCGATGATATTAAGGCCGTTTCCGTAAACGTGCTGCACCATAGACTGGCCCTGACCTATGAGGCCAAGATTGCCAAGGAGAATATCGAAAATATTCTCTATACCAATGTTTTGAAAGCAAAGGTTCCGATGGTGTAGTATGCGTAGAAACAGACTGATTGCTTTGGGATTACTGATCCTGTCTCTTATAGCAATATCCTTTTATGGTGGACCGGTGAGCTACGGGTTTTTCTTTTTCATGCTCATTATTCCCTTTGTTTCAGCTATCTACACTTTAGTTATGTTTTTGCGCTTTAAAATCTATCAGAGAATCGATTCGAAAGTAGCTGTGGCCGAAAGCCCGGTTACTTTTTATTTTACCCTGCAGAATGAGGACTTCTTTGCTTTCTCCGGGGTCAAAATCGACTTCTTCTCCGATTTCTCCACCATATCCGGCCTTGACGTCAATGCGGAGTATGAGCTTTTTCCCCATAAGGGCATAAAGAAGGAAACAGGTCTTATATGTAAATACAGGGGGGAGTACGAAGTAGGAGTCAAAAAGGTCAGTGTCAGAGATTATCTGAAACTCTTCAACTTTACATTCAGTAATAGGGAAACCCTTACGGTTAAGGTTATTCCGAGGCTGGTTATTCTGGATGAGGTTTCCGCACTGGATGCACTGGCTGCTTCTGCCAGAGACTCTCTTACAAATACCACGGAGCCCGATGTGCTTGTAAGAGACTATATTCCCGGTGATGACATAAGGAGCATAAACTGGAAAGTAACCGCTTCTGCGGGAAAACCCATGGTGAGAAAGCGCATAGGAGAAAATGCTCCCGGAATCAGCATCATTATGGATTCCAAGCGCATAAGCTATGAGCCTGAAGAGTATCTTCCTCTGGAAAATAAGCTTTTGGAAATAACCATTGCCCTTGCATATTACTATCTGGAGCGTGGAATAAGAGTATGTGTGTATGCCTACAATTCCCGCCCCGTATCCTATGCTCTTGAGAGAGTTGATGACTTTGAAGAATTCTATGAAGCCATGTCTTCCTTCTCATTTGACGAGGATAATACTTCGGAGAAACTCTATGGTTTTACCATGAGTGCTCCCGATATAGCCGCAAGCAGTGGAGCTATATTTGTAAGCCACAGCATGGATGAGGGCTACATGGGACAGGCTTCTGTACTTGAGGGAAACAATACCCCCACGGTTACTTATCTTGTAACCGAGGAGCAAATCAGCGCTCCCGGCGTTATCAGAGTGGGTTATGAAGATAAATTAAAGGAGGCGCTCAGATGACAGACCTTCTTTATGAACTTATATATGTTTTGACCGTGGCCATGGGTGGAGTATCGTTGCTTGCCTGGAATTACGGCCTTGAGAAAACAGGCTTTTTAATGATTCTTTGCGGAATGGCAATCGCAGGGATACTTGTGGCCTTCAGACGAAGCAAATGGAGCGGACGGCTTATAATCATCGGAGTCTTTGTTATGATTCTGGCCACGGGATTTTTCCTGTCCAAAAACGACTCTGTCCATGAGTTTTTCTCCGACAAAGACTATTATTTGTGGCTTCCCTTTGTGGGACTATTTGCCTTTATTCTTGGAGAGTTGATTTGCAGAATAAGAATAGCCAAGGTGGTGGTTAGTATCGCTTGTCTTGGCTGGCTTATTGTGTGCACAGCCATGGGCTTTAGAACAGAAAAGATTTTTGTGGCCGCAACGCTTCTTCTTTTTCTTCTAACCATTATCGAGGAAACCCAGCTTAGATGGAATAAAACAGGGTACACGGAACACAAGGGACATGTGGTATACGTGGCACCTTTTATACTCCTTATTTTCCTTTTGGTGCTTTTAAGCCCCGCACCTAAAAAGCCCTACGACTGGAATTTTGCAAAAAAGATTTATCAGGTGGCCAAGGATAAAATCGAGGAGCTTGATATTCGCCTTTCAATCAGTAAATCCGGAGATTCCGCAGAAAAGCTCATAGGCTTTTCTGACAGAGGATTGCTTGCGGATGAAGCGGGGAAAAACGAAAAAGAGGTAATGATTTTATCTGACGTTAACTCTTCTGTGGGAGAGATAAAGCTTTCAGGCAAAACCTTCAGCAGTTTCGACGGAAGAGAGTGGTCGGATGAGGACACTTCCCCCGCTCCTGACGTAATTATGGACACGGTTGGCATGTGGGCTTCCATAAATGATTACACAAAGAATCCCGAAGATTTTGCCTTAAAGACATATATGAAGGTTGAATTTGTTCGAATGAAAACGAATCATCCCTTCGTACCCCTTAAGTCCGTGCCTACATTCAGAGACCTTGACACGGATGAATTCTCTGAGGTCGGAGGCGATCTTTTGTGGCCTGAAACCAGAGCTTACGAGAGTAAGTATGCCGTTTCATATTACAGGCTTAACACCGGCAACTCGGATTTTAAAGAGTACCTGAAAGCGGGGAAGGCCCCCACAAGGGAAAGGTACCTGCAGTATGAATACCAGTTAAATACGGACCGAATCCCCAATTGCAGCTACGAGGATTATCTTGCCCACGTAGACCACATAAAAGAAACCTATGGCAAAACCGTCGTCCTCTCCCCTAAACTGAGAGAATTCATGGATGAGGTATATAGAGGGGCGGAAAGCGATGTTGATAAGATAGACAGGCTTGAAGAGCTTTTAAGAAGCTTTACCTACTCGGAGACACCGGGTGCGCTGCCTGAAAGCATAAAGAACGAGAGTGATTTTCTGGACTATTTTGTGCTTGAAAGCAGGGAGGGCTTTTGCAGCCACTTTGCCACAGCCTTTGTTCTTCTGGCCAGAGCAGAGGGAATCCCCGCCAGATACGCTCAGGGATATATAGTCTACCCAAAGGGAAACAGGAAGATTACCGTGAAGTCCACCTGGGCCCACGCTTGGCCTGAGGTTTATTACGACAACGCCGGCTGGGTAGCCTATGAACCCACACCTGCTTACGTAAACAATTCATACTGGGTGACGGAAGATGGAACACCCGCGCAGACGGTTCAACCGACTCCTGCGTACAATGCTTCCGCTTATGAGAATCTTTCGGTTTTGCCAGAAAATGAGGATACGGTAACTATCAGAATTAAGTGGTATACCATAGTGATTCCCATAGTTATGGGTATTGTCTTTATCACCCTGGTTTATGTAATTGCCAACATGATTATGGCGAGACGTTTTGAAAAGATGAAGGAAGAGGATAAGTTTGTGAGCCTTTGCAGGCAAAACATAAGAATCCTTCGACTTTCCGGAAATCCCATGAAAGACAATGAGACTTTGCATGAGTATCGGGAAAGACTTCTTTTGGAAAAAACCGAAGACTTCTCATTCCTCGAAGGGTATGAGAAGTATCTGTACAGAGGAGATATAGAGAAAGAAAGGGCAGTGAAGGGAGCAGCCTTAACAAAGCAGAAACTGTTATCTGCATTGAAGAAGGCAAATTTGCTTAAGTATATAAGATTCTATATGGGATTTAATTAAGGGTAATCATTTTTCCTTGTAGAATCGTTATATATAATGCAGGACGCGAAAAATGAGGGGAGGGGCCTTGTTGAACCCGGAGAAAAATTTAATAAGGAAAGCCAAGCGGGGGGATAAGTCTGCCCTGGATGAGCTCCTTGGCTTGTACTACGCGGAAATATACAAGTACTGTTGCTGGCATACAAAATCTCCGGAAGAAGCGGAGGATGCGACCCAGGAGACATTTTATAAAGCGGTGCGATTTATGGGGGCATACAAAAATACGGGAACTTTCAAAGCGTACTTGTATAAAATCGCACTAAACATTTGTATTGACCGTAACAGGAAAAAAACGAATTCGGAGGTTTCTGTAGGGGATATAGCAGATACCGAGCTAAGTTATATCGAAAGGGGATATGACAATATCGAATCGGAAATAGATTTGGGAAAACTCTTGGAGCCTCTTACAGAAAAACAGCGGGAAATGGTTATTCTGAAATATTCAGAGAATCTTACGCTAAAGGAGATTGCTGCGGTGACGGGCAGTAATCTGAGGACTTGTCAGTCCAACCTGAGAAAAGCGCTGAAGAATATTGAAAAAAATATGAGAGGGGGGTTTTAAGGTGAATAAAACAGAAATGTTTCTAAAGAAAGCCTTGTCCGAAGCCACGCCGAAGGAAGGGCCTCGGAAACAAGAGCAAGCTGCCTTAAAGATACGAAGCCTCCCCATAAACGACGAGAGAATAAATTATCCGTTGATGATAATAAGGATACTGCGGTTTGTCTCATGGAAAATATGGTTGGTACAGGGTATGTGCTTTATTTTTCTGGCCGGGATTTTGATTGGTATATCTAATCAAAAAACGGGACCCGGCGGACTCATGGATCCAAGATTAATATGCATATTTTGCGGAAGCCTCCCGTTTATTTCAATTCCTTTTATATATAGGTCTGCTAAATACAAAATGAGTGAAGTGGAGATGGGGACGTTTTTTTCATATTCAAGGCAAATTCTTGCCAGGCTTATAGTCATAGCCTTTGGTAATGTGTGCATGATTATAGGAAGTACAGTAATTTGCCTGACCAGGCTTTATGCGGATATTATGACCACAATAGCCTTTGGAATGATTCCTTTCCTTTTCATTAACACAATAATTTTGCTTATTCTGTCTCATGTACCGCGTCATGCTTCTATGTGGCTGTACGGATTGACGTACCTTGTATTGATTACAATTTCCGCAGCTGCTTCAGACCTGCAAAAAATGGTGGAAAATTATGAGACAGCACCTTATGTAATAGTATTATGCATTGTTTTATGCCTGATAATTACCCTTCAGTTAAAGGGAATAATCAGGGAAGGGAGTATAGTTAGTGGAATTAACAATAAAGAATGTTACTAAAACATATGCCGATAAAACGGCCGTAAACAATGTATCATTGACAATTACCCCCGGCGTTTTCGGACTTCTTGGGGCAAATGGGGCCGGGAAAACTACCCTTATGAGAATCATAGCCGATATTATAAAACCTTCCTCCGGGGAGGTTTTATACAATGGCATTCCAATCGAAACTTTGGACTCAGAGTATAGAAATATATTTGGACACCTTCCCCAGGAATTCGGTTTTTATCCGGAATTTCGCGTTACGGATTATCTGGAGTACATCGCCGCAATTAAGGGACTTACAAAAAAGGACACAAAACAAAGGATTGAGGAACTGCTGGTGCAGATGTCCTTGGAGGAAGTTCGAAATAAGAAGATCAAGAAACTTTCGGGAGGAACAAGAAGGAGAGTAGGGATTGCGCAGGCCTTGTTAAATAATCCGGAGGTACTTATTCTTGACGAACCCACAGCCGGCCTGGATCCGGGTGAGAGAATTAAATTCAGAAGTTTGTTGTCCGAGTTTTCAAAGAAGAGAATAGTTCTGATTTCCACACATATCGTATCAGATATTGAGTATATAGCATCAAGAAATGCCATTATGAAAGAAGGGGAAATAATACAGACGGGAACAACCGATGAACTCATCGGAAGCATTGACGGAAAGGTATGGGAGTGTGTTGTCGACAATTATGATTTGCCATGGCTGGAAAAAAAGGTCCAAATTGTAAATCTGAGAAATGAAGCATCAGGCTCAACCACCGTCAGATATTTGGGAAATTGCCCGGTAGCGGAGGGGTCCGTTTCCGTGTCCCCCAGACTGGAAGATTTGTATATGTGGCTGTTTGGTTCGAGGGAGGGGTAAAATGCGTTTAATTCATTTAGAGATAAAAAGAATTCTCAAAGGCCCGCTGCCAAAGATCTGCATTGCTGCAGCTTTGCTTTTCGCTTTTTTTCTTGCGTATATTCCTGCAACATATGCCTATTGCTACAGTCCCGAGAGTGGTAATTACCTCACGGGCTTCAAAGCTATTGAGGCCAGACGCGAGCTTCGCAAGGAAGTGGAAGGGACAGTTACAAGTGAGGATATCAGAGGGGCAATCAGTCAATACAAAGAGGTACTTAGAAAATATGGTGTAGACAATATGTACGAGCTTCCGAATGAAGGGGAATATGAGCTTGAAAAAATCAAGCCTCTTCTCCATGGAATCCAGGAAGCCTACGGCAGCGATGATGGTTTGGGAGCAGATATTGCAGCCCTTTCTGTAGAAAACATTCAGGACTTTTATGCAGCGTGTGTCGGACATTTGAAGAACAACATGGAACTTGAGCAGCCGAATCACCCCGCAGCACAAAAGGCTGCCATGGATTTATACGGGAGGATAGATATTCCTTTTTCATATTACTATGGAATATCCTCAAGTGCAGTTGAATATGAAGGAATCCTTATTCTTATGGTGTTGTTATGCTGTACTTTGATATGCTCTCCGGTTTTTTCGTTAGAATATCAAACCGGATCCGACAGTATATTGCGATGCACCAAAAGGGGTCGAAAAGAACTTGCGATCTACAAATTCCTTGCTTCTTTAATTATAAGTACTTTACTTTATTTCATATGTATGACTATATGGATTGGTTTGTCTTATTTGTTCTGGGGCAAGGAGGGAATGGGAACTTCGATTCAGATGCTTTTTAGCAGTATCAGCCTCTTTAAAGGAAATGCCGGTGATATGCTGGTGATGCTGGCAGGTTGCGGTATTCTGATGATAATATCGAGTGTTTGCCTTACACTTTTTGTTTCATCCGTCACGCAAAACACCATGGTTTCTCTTGCGTTATCATTTCTGCTTTGTTTTATGCCCATTATCATGGGATGGTTTATGCCAGAGAACATTTCCAATGTTGCAAAGGCATTGTTTCCTTCCGGTGGGATAGGACTTAACAACGGAATCCTTTACGATTTAATTGACTTTAGGTTTTTAAATATCGGCAATCTGGCAATATGGACACCTTTCCTTATTGTTTCAGTGGCATTAATTGAGATTCCGGTATGGTTTTATATGGGAGTAAAAAAATACAAGGGTCATGTAATGAAATAAATAAATGTTGTATAATCTATGTATGAGACCTGTCAACATTTATGCCCTGACCCGGGTTAAAAATCCATATCTCCTTGGTGCTATGGAAAGGCAGATGTCTAAAAGGAACAGACATCTTACAATAAAAGAATGGGAGATTGAAGGCCTGAAAACCTTCTCCGAGAAATTGGGAGAAGTGCTTCTCGGCGCCTTTAAGCTCGCATTCTTTTATTCTTTTACGATGCCAAAACTGGGAAAAGAGTTTGATTTATTAAGGATAAATGAGGACAGTGTAATTAATATCGAGTTAAAGAGCGGGAACGTTTCCGATGAGGTGATTTGGAAACAGCTTACACTAAACAGACACTATTTATCCAGCCTTGGTAAAAACATGTATTCTTACATGTACATCAGTAACAGTGAAAGACTCATAAGGCTCTCAAGAAGTGAAAAACTGGTGGAAACATCCTGGGAAGATCTGGCGGGAGTGCTCATGAATCAGACTGATTGCTATGAAGGCGACATAGAGGATCTGTTTAAAGAGGACCAGTACCTCATATCTCCCCTCACTGATCCGGCGAGATTCCTAAGACAGGATTATTTCCTTACCTCACAGCAGAAGGATATTAAGAAACTCATTATAAAAACCATTAATAAATCAAAAGGGGAAGTAACCTGCCACGGATTTACCGGTCTTCCCGGAACGGGAAAAACCATTCTTCTCTACGACCTTGCAATGCAACTTTCATGGGATGAGTATGTGTGCGTATTCCATTTCGGATCCCACGAGGCGGAACTTGAAGAATTGGACATGCGCCTTAAGAGGGTGGATTTCTATTATTGCAAGCCCGATGAAAAGATTGAAGTAAAAAGGAATTACAGCGCAATACTGGTGGATGAAGGACACAGAATAACGGCAGACAGATTAGGAGATATCATGGATTTTGCCAAGGAGTGGAAAGCCCCGGTTATCTTTTCCTTTGACTTGGAGGATTCCATAGCTCCTGAGGAGAGAAAAAACTATGGTGCGCCCTTAATTGAAGCCCTTCCGGGATATACGGGCCACAGGCTTACAAACAAGATCCGTGTGAACAGTGAATTATCTTCCTTTATTTCCAGCGTAATGTGCGTTAGGGGCCGAATTCACAGAAGAGAATATCCTTCCGTCAAAGTCGGATATGCCGCAAACTCCGAGGAGTTGAAGCTCATTCTTGAAAATTTTGAAGATGAGGGATACATGTTAATCAGAGAAGCCAACACCTGTAAGGAGTTTGAGAAGGTGGTAATGGTCATGGATGAGAGCTTTTCGTACGACAGAGAAGGTTATCTTAGGAGTGCCGGGAAGGCGGATGAAAAAGCCCCGAATCGCGTAAGAAACCTCTTTCATGGATTAAGCAGAGCAAAAAACAGTGTTGCTCTTGTAATAAAGAATAATGAAGAAGTATTGGATGTAATCCTTGCCATTCTGCAGAAGTAGAAGCCTTAAAAGTAGCAAAATTTCGCGTTTCGCGGTATAATCTGTGTATCTGATGCATACAGGGAGGGAACCATATGCAAGAAATGGAAAAACAGTTTCACCTTCAGATTAAAGAAGGCGATGTAGGAAAATACGTTATTATGGCGGGAGATCCCGGAAGAATCCCCGCAATTGCCGAGCTTTTCGATGACGCAAAGCAGGTAGCTTACAACAGAGAATATAACATTTATACAGGATATTTATGTGGAGAAAAGGTTACAGCCATATCCCACGGAATCGGCGGACCTTCCACAGCCATTGCGGTAGAGGAACTGGTTAAGTGCGGTTCCGATACATTCATAAGAACGGGTACCTGCGGAGGTATTGACCTTGACGTTAAGTCCGGCGACATTGTTGTTGCCACAGGTGCCATAAGATACGAGCACACCAGCCTTGAGTATGCTCCCATTGAGTACCCTGCAGTTTCCGATTTGGACATTGCCATTGCTCTTAAGGAAGCATCCATTGAACTTGGAAACACAACTCATTCCGGAATAGTTCAGTGTAAGGATTCATTCTATGGTCAGCACTCACCTAAGGAAAGCCCGGTTTACTATGACCTTTTACAGAAGTGGGAATCCTGGAAGAGACTTGGCGTTAAGGCTTCCGAGATGGAATCCGCAGCTCTCTTCGTAATTGCCAATGCAAGAAAGTGCCGTGCGGGAGCATGCTTCCATGTAGTATGGAATCAGGAACGTGAGGCAGCAGGCCTTGATCAGAAGATGAGCGAGGACACATCCATGTCCGTAAAGGTTGCTGTTGAAGCAATGAAGAAGATTATCATGGCCGACAAGGCGAAAAAATAAATGCAATAATCAAAAGCAAGTCTACTTTTGCGTAAACAAAGGTAGGCTTGATTTCATGAGGAGAAAATGAGCGATATTTATATTACGGGTCACCAGAATCCCGACTTGGACAGCGTATGCAGCGCATACGGCTATGCGGTTTTAAAGAACTTAATCGACAAGGAGAATAATTATATTCCCGTAAGATGCGGACACCTTTCAAACTCCACCAAGAGTATTCTTCAGTCCCTGAACTTTAAGATTCCTCCTTATAAGAGAGACATTTATCCAAAGGTTGGGGATGTATACCTTAAGAGCGAGGTTCCTTTGAATGCAGAAGCTCCTTTAAACGACGTGGCAGAGATTTATGAGGAGACCAATCCTTCTGTTATGCCCGTATTTGAAAAGGGTGAGTTCTACGGACTTCTTTCCGTCGATGATATTACATCCTGGGTTATGAACGAGATTTCTTCAAAGGGAACTGTGGAGAAAATACCTGCAATCAAGGATATCATGTCCGAGCAGGAGCCGCCCGTAAAGGTTAATGATTTCTTCGAGGAGGCCAAGACCAAGCTTTCAATTTCCAAGAAGAGAGGTCTTGCGGTTTATGACGACAATGGCTTTGTGGGATTCGTCACAAGAAGATGTTTCCTGAAAGCCCCCAAACATAATGTAATTCTTGTGGACCATAATGAGCAGAAGCAGAGCATCAGAGGTTTGGAGTTTGCAAACATTGTGGAGATTATCGATCATCACAGGCTTGATGCCATGAAGACTTCACTTCCTATCTTTATCGATGCCGAACCTTTGGGAAGCACCTGCACCATCGTTTACCGACTCTTCATAAGAAACGAACTTAGACCCGATGAGGTTACCGCAAGAGTTTTGCTTGCCGGAGTTATAGGCGATACACTGATTCTCAAGAGCCCCACTACAACTCCTGAGGACGTGGATGCAGCCAATGCTTTGGCTAAGATTTGCGGAGTGGATTTACAGGAATTCGGTTTGTCCATGTTTGCAAGAATGGAAGGCCTCAAAACCAGAGATCCCGAAGCTGCCATTTCTTCCGACTTCAAGAAATACACAGAGGCCGGAGTTCGAATCGGAATCGGTCAGTGCGAGGTTACGACCCTTCACGATCTTGATGACTACAAAGAGGCTTACCTTAAGGGCCTTGATATTGTCAAAACTAAGAACGGCTTAGACTGGGCAGTTCTTATGATAACTGATGTTATGAAAGAGCACAGTGTTCTTCTGTGCACAAGACACAGAGCAAATAAACATCTCGAGTATGCAAACCTCGAGGAAGGAATATATGATATGCCGGGAGTAATGAGCCGTAAGAAACAGCTCCTTCCCGAGATAATTCACGCAGTAGGAATATGATTAGAAACCCCTTAGCTTCAAACTTAAAAAGAATAATCGCAATTCTTTCAGCCTCCATATTACTTGGGGGCTGTGCGTATAATGCGGTTAATGAAGAGCCCTCCATGCCCGAGGATAAGAAGCTCGTAATCTATACCTCTCACAAGGCCAACTTTTACGAGCCCATTATCAAAGAGTTTGAAGAAAGAAGCGGAATCTGGGTAAAGGTTGTAACCGGAGGAACCAACGAGATTCTTTCAAAGGTTTCAGAGGATGGCAGTGACGAAGCGGACATAATGTTTGGAGGCGGAGTCGACAGCCTTGAGGTTTACAAGGATTGCTTTGAGCCCTACGAAACCTCACAGGAAGGAAACCTGGATAACACCTACGGGTCTCCTGAACATGCCTACACGGTTTTCTCGAAACTTCCCATAGTCTTTATATATAATGAAAAACTTGTTATCCAGGCCGGAAAACCAAGGACCTGGGGCGAACTTTTGGCTTCAAGCTGGAGAGGCAAAATCGCTTTTGCCGATCCCAATCAGTCAGGAAGTTCATATACTGCGTTAGTAACCCTCATTCAGGCAACGGAAGATGTTTTTAAGGATGAGGAAACCATAAGGAAATTTGTACAGAACCTGGACGGAGAGGTTTACCAGGGCTCCGGCGATATTATAGATGCGGTGGCCTCCGGCAAAAAGCCCATAGGCATAACTTTGGAGGAAACGGCCCTTAAGCAGCTGGGCAAGAAAGCCGACATGGGAATAATCTATCCTGTTGACGGAACCACCACCGTTCCCGACGGATGCGCAATTTTTAAGGATGCTCCTCACAAGGATAATGCCAAGCTTTTCATGGAGTTTATTGTGGGGGATGACGTACAGCACCTTTTGGAGGAGGAACTATACAGAAAGAGCGTCAGAAAAGACTTCAAGCAAAGCATTGATGTTAAAGAGATAGATTATGACTTGGATTACGCAATAGAAAACAGAGAAAAGATTCTTTCCCTTTGGGATGAACTTACAGGGGAACAATAGTATGAAGAAGATTATCAGAAAATCCTTCAAAAGAGAATTGTTCCTTGGTCTTTTCTTGGTGTCTTTGATTCCCGGAATAGTCATAAGCCTTCTTCTGGTTAAAGTTTTCAAATCAAGGCTTGCAAGCGACTATCAGGCGGCGGCTGCATCCCAGGTTACCTCAGTTACAGAGGCTTTGGAACAATACTTTAACTTAATAGACGAAACTCAGCTTGCAATAAGAAGCAACAAAAAGATAGTGGGCGGAATTTCAGAGACTGACAGCTGGCAGAAGAACAAGGCTTATACTGCTTTGTACGATGCCACCGAGAATGCCAGAAATGTGGCGAGATTCAACATTTACGACATCGAAGGAAATCTTGTATTCACCACATCCACTGAAGGGTACTCCGAATCCATTCCCACATATTGGGGAATCCTGAAGGTTTCTTTTGCACATCCCGACGAGAGGATAATCAAGAAGGCGGTAATGGGTGATGACGAAAAAACAGTCATTCAAATTGCCAGAGCCATCGTCTCAGGAGATGAATGTGTGGGTTTTGTAGTAACAGATGTTTTTTCATCTCATATTGAAGAAATTCTTGCAAAATCCTATGACGAGTCATACGGAATTGCAATTCTTGATTCATTTTATGAGGATGTGTACAGTACAAGGACAGGAAAAGAAGAAGCCTTAGCAGCCCTTATAAGACAGAGGCAATTTGACGGAGAGCCCCTGAAACAGGAGAATGACGAGGTTGAGTTCTTCTTATCAAGAGTAGGAGATACGAACCTTACCCTTGTTTTGGGAAAGGAACCTGTGCTTACGGATGACATCACAAGAACCATGTGGGGCGTAACAACCGTTATCATTCTTTTCTCTGTTATCCTGTGTTTCTTTGTGGCAAATATTATAAGCGACTACCTTACCTCCCCCATAATTAAGCTTTCCAAAGCCATGGAGAAGGTTAAGGGCGGAGATTTGGATGTTTCGGTACACAGTTCAAGAATAGATGAGCTGGGACAGCTGTCGGAAGACTTTGATAAGATGACCGGCGAACTTAAGACCTATATGGAACTGCAGGTTAAGCAGCAGCAGGAAATCAACGATTCCAACATAGCCATGATGCAGGCACAGCTTAACCCTCACTTCCTATATAATACACTTGATACCATGAAGTGGGTTGCCAAGGCAAATAACGTTCCGGATCTTGCAAAGATGTCGGCGGATTTGGCCCAGATACTTCGACTCAGTATCTCTGACAGAAAGTTTATAACTCTCGGTGAAGAGATGGAGATGGTGGAAAAATATGTGGAGATTCAGCAGATAAGGTTTGGCGGAATCTTTACCTTTGATGCGGAACTACCTATGGAACTTGAAGATTGCGTAATTCCCAAACTGATTGTTCAGCCCATTGTGGAAAATGCTCTTATTCATGGCTTGAAAGAACAGGAAAAAGGACATATATTTGTTAATGCGTATTCGGAATCAGATAACCTTAAGATTGAGGTAACGGATAACGGATGCGGTATTGATGGAGAAATACTTGAAAAGCTTAACTCCCACGACAGAGAAAAACTCAGAGGCCATATCGGTTTTTATAATGTAGATACCATATTAAGGCTCTACTATGGAGATAATTTCGGATTGAAGGCTTATAAGCCTGATGAAGGTGGCACAAAGGTTCTTATTACCTTACCTTTAACTAAGGAGAGAAACAATGATCAAAGTCCTCGTTGTTGATGACGAAACATTAGTCAGACAGGGAATAGTTATGGAAACTGACTGGGCGTCCCTTAATTGTACGGTGATAGCCGAGGCGGCAAACGGCCTTGACGGTCTGGAAGCTGTAAAAAAGTTTACGCCTGATTTAATAATTTGCGATATTAAGATGCCAAAGATGGACGGCCTTGAGATGTTAACCAAGCTAAGAGAGGCAGGAATAGGAACTCCGGTAATTTTCCTTACGGCTTATTCCGATTTCGAATATGCAAGACAGGCCATCAAACTGGCGGCTACCGATTACCTTCTTAAACCCTTCGAGGACGGTGACCTGGAGAAGGCCATAACAAGAATCACCTCAAGAATCACCAGAGAGAGAAAGAACTTAAGACAGATGCACGAGTCCGATGTCCTCTCCGATGAGATTATTGAGAAGAAGGGTGATAAGAGCAAATACGTAGCCGAAGCCTTAAGCTATATTGCCGAACACTACGGAGATGAGGATCTTGGAATAAAGGCGGTGGCTGAGAGCCTTGGAATAAGTGAAGGGCATCTCTCCCACGTATTCAAAGCCGAAACCGACTACACGGTAAATGCCTTCATTACAAGATATCGAATCAAGGCAGCCATGAAGCTTCTCGGGGATGTAAGGTATAAGGTATATGAAGTTGCCGAGAAGGTTGGCTAT
>JAFZSQ010000068.1 GCA_017619295.1 Lachnospiraceae bacterium | reverse complement strand
GGAACGGTTGCCAAAGTTTATGGTATGGATGATTATGCTGTCCGTAATCTGGATTTTGTTCAGGGAAAATATGATACAGATAAATTTAAGACCGGTAAATATATCATCGTAAACGAGTATAATAACGGAGGCGATAAAGAGAGCAACCTTGTTCCATATTTTCTGCCGGGTGAGACCATTGCTGTAAATAACAATGTCGGAGAGACAAGAGAATATGAAGTTTTGGCAACAGTAAGCATCCCTTTTTCTATGAGAATACAGTGCTATACGGATATGGACGTGAACTATGTGCTACCGTCAGAAGAATTTCTGGATTTCTTTGGGGACAGAACACCTATGAGAACTCTTGTTGATACTACTGATGAAGCAGAACCTGTTATAGAAAAATGGATGGCGGATTATACAAGTAATGTTGAGCCATCATTAAAATATTCATCCAGAGCTGTATATAGAAAAGAATTTGATGGACTGTTAGGTATGTTCAAGGTTGTAGGCGGACTTTTGACAGCTGTGCTCGCACTTATAGGTATTCTGAATCTGATAAATACCCTTGTGACATCAGTGCTTTCAAGAAGACTTGAATTTGCCATGCTTGAGGCTGTTGGTATGACAAAACGCATCCAGAGGACAAGTATCTGTTTTGAGGGCATCGTATATGGTGGATTGGCATTGTTTTTTGGAATGATTCTTAGCAGCGTATTTTCGGTTCTTTTGGTAAAGAGTATTGGAACGGAGATGTGGTTTTATACATATAGATTTACTCTGATACCAATCATGATTGTGACACCGGTTATGCTAATTGTAGCGGTGATCATTCCTGTGGTAATCTATAGCAAAACTATGAAGGAGACAGTAGTTGAGCGATTGAGGTTAGCGGAAGCCTGAAAAGGTGTTAACACTTTTTCCTAAGGTGTCAAAATTCAAATTATAGTGGCTAGGGAAAAGCATATATGGGTTAAGAGCATAGAATCAGAAGGATAGCAATATAAAAACAGACTGATAATGGTTCAGAAATCTGAGCTGTAAAACTCGATTATATTCAGTAAATATGCTAGCTCTTCATCACACGAAAGTGGGTCAGTAATTGGACCAAAAAGGAAGGTGAGTCCGCAAGGCTCCTTTCTATGCAGGTTTTGAGACGTCACAATAGTTCGATTCCGGTCGCCGGCAGCAACTTAAAACCCAAGGAGAACCTTGGGTTTTTTATTTGTATTTTATGAAAAATTTAGAAATGTTTTATCCTCTTTTAATGGCATTATTTATTTCCTTATGATATTCTAAGCGCAAGTACATTTCCTGTGGCTTCTGCCACGCTTGAGGATGCTTTTCTCAGTATCCCAATGAAATCCCTGCTTAAACATAAATATAGTGTATTGGGAGCATTGGGTGCTCCCGGAAAGGATGTATTATGAAATCATTTGATGAATTATCGTTCTCAGACAATTTTATGTTCGGAGCGGTAATGAGAAACCCAGAACTCTGTAAAAAGGTGCTGGAAACTCTTTTGCAAAGGCCAATTGGTGAACTGACAATTCCCGAAAACGAGAAAACTGTGAAGATGACCAAGGACGGTAAGGCAATAAGACTTGATATTTTTGCTAGGGAGAAGGAGAAGAACACCCAGTATGATGCAGAGATGCAAAATCTCAATAACAAGTCCTTGGATGAATTATGCCTTCCTAAAAGAAGCAGATATTATCAGGCTCTTGTTGATATGAGTTCATTTAATGAGAAGGCAATGTATAGATCGCTAGGGGATAGCAATATTATCTTTATATGTACCTTTGATCCGTTTGGAAAAGGATTGCCGCTTTATGCCTTCACAGAAATGTGCGATGAGGTTCCGGGACTGGAACTTGGAAGTGGAACTCAGAAGCTGTTTTTTAACACAACGGCATGTGAGAAATCGACCTTGCCCAAGGATGTAGAAAGGCTGTATAATTACATTAACACTGGTAAGCCCGATGACGAGCTTACTGAGGCGTTGGATGATGCTGTTAGAGTCGCACGTATGGACAATGAATTGAGAGGCGAGTATATGAGGACAGAACTTTTTATCCAGGATGCAATTTATGAGGGCCGCAAGATAGGCGAAGAAGAGGGCCGCAAGATAGGCGAAGAAGAGGGTCGCAAAGAGGCAACCGAAGAACTAAATGCGCTTTCTGCATTTCTTATTGATAATAACAGATTAGAAGATTTAAGACGAGCTACACAAGATCCTGAATTTCAGCAGGAGCTTTTGGAAGAGATGCGACTAACAAAATAATAAACGTGATATAAATTGATTGACGGGTTTAATTTCAGTCGAGTATAGTATATCAAAGAGCTATAAATGCCGTGTATGCGGCGCTTATAGCTCTTTTCTGTTTCTGTAATACCTTGAATTTATAGTAGGAATAGATTGAAATCCTTGGAAAATGCTGATATTATTTTGAAATGTAATGCATGAAATGAGGTAGTAGCTATGTTATCAACATTATCTAATTATTCTGTTCCAATCGTTTCAGCGGTTATGTTTTTCCCTACTGTTGCATGCCTTATAACGGTTCCGTTTCTGGTGTGGAATTACCGCAAGTATAATGGCCTTTCAGCAATGAGAGCAACAGTGATTTTTTCATTTGTATTCTATATGATGTGCGCTTTCTTCCTGACTCTTTTGCCTTTACCGACGATTGAAGAAGTGCTGAATAGTAAGCCTGTTAAATTCAATAATCATTTGTTTAATAACATAGAGGCTGTCATGAGAAGCGCCGGTTTTGAGGCAGGAGATACATCTACGTGGTTTGTCGGAGCCAACTGGATAGCTGCTTTAAAATCATTCATGCTGTTCCAGATTATCGCAAATATCGTAATGCAGGTTCCCCTGGGCTTTTACCTTAGATATTACTTTAGAGTAAGCTGGAAGAAGGCAGTGGGAATTGGCTTCTTGGTAAGCTTGTTTTATGAAATGACTCAGCTTTCAGGCGTGTGGGGAATATATCCCTATGCCTTCCGCTGTCCCGATGTGGATGATCTTATGAACAATACTTTGGGTTGCATGATTGGATTCTGGATGGCGCCTATTCTTATGCGATTCTTGCCTTCTGTTGAGGAAATGGATTCAGTTGCCGCTCAAAGAGGAAAGAAGCTTGGAATCATCCGCGCATTTACAGCGTTCTCAGTGGACTGGATTGTATGTAACGTAATAAACCTTGGAGTAAACTATGTGGCATATCACTTCTTTGAGGAGTACATCTTCTCAGATTTACTTCAGGTTCAGCTTGTGAAGCTGCTTATTTTGGCAGGATACTTTATCTGGCTTCCCAGACATTGGAAGAAGCAGACTATCGGAAATGCCCTTGTTAAGGTTAAGATCGTAAGCGATGAAGACAAGGAGAGAAAGGTAACCGGCAGAGAACTGCTTTACAGGAACCTTATCTTATACTTTGCCGAGCCCATGATGCTTCTTATCTCTGCCATCTTAGTTATAAATACTGCAATCAGCTACATGGCAAGCGATGTGTCAAACTTCCAGCGTGCCATTTTGACAGCAGCCTGCATTATCTATTTCCCTATTTTCCTGGCAGTACTGTTAAACAGCGTTGCCAAGAAGGGCGGCTTGCCGCACAACACCTGGACCAAAACTCACTTGGAACTTGAAGAGAAATAAGTTATGTAAACTTAAAATGAACCTGAAAGGCGGATAAATCAAGGAAAACCTTGATTTTATCCGCCTTTTTTTGATGTAAAAAGACCAACATCATAATAAATCTAACTAAATAATCAGAATACTTGCAAACAATAAGAAAAATGTGGTAAAATTCATTTATCTATACATTAAATGCAAATCATGACAAATAATCCTTGTAACCTCGCCTGAGGGCCGTAAATCGGAGGAATGTATGAGTAGATGTATTTCCGCATTAAGTATGAGTTCGGATGCCAAGACAGCAGTAGAGGAAGTCTGCGCCAAAATTGACGCTGAAGTTGAGCTTCCCGTTGCTGTAATTTTCTTTTCCGAGTATGACATTTTCGAGGATGTTGCCAGACTCATTCGCGATAAATACCCAAGTGCCCTATCCATCGGAAGTTCCACATATTTAAACATTGTCAACGACAAACATTCCAGAACAGGCATGTCTGCCATGGCGATATTCTCCGGTGTTGAGGTGTCCTTCGGAACCCTTGAGGAAATCAATAGACATCCCATGAATTATATGAAGCGAATCACCGAGGCAATGGAGAAGCTTGAATCCACAAAGGATACAATATGCCTTGAATTCACTCCGGCTTTTCTTAATTCGGAGGAGCTGGTTCTTGATACCTTTGCCAAGGCTCTGGAGGATAAGGATATTCCTGTTGTGGGAAGTTCTTCCGGTTGCGAATTTGGCGAGAATAAGGCTGCGGTTGCACTCAATGGTGAAGTTTATGAGAATCGCACGGTTTTTGCCTTTATACGTAATTTAGAGGGCTCTATTAAGGTATATAAGGAGAACATCTACAAACCCACAGACAAGTTCTTAAGGGTTACGGATATAGACTGTGCAGAGAAACGTATATATGAGTTTGACGACAAGCCTGCCTTTGCCGCCATGAAGGAAATTCTCGGGGTGGAAGACGACAGGTTAATGCCGGATGCCATCGCCAAAAGACCTATAGGTCGAATTGAGGACGGCGAGATATTCATAACCGACGTAAACAAGATTCATGAGGACGGATCCCTGACATATCTTACAAGAGTTTACAACATGACCAAGGTTGCAATCCTTGAACTTGACGATGTTAAAAAGGTATGGAACGAAACTGCCAAAGCATGTAAGAAGCTCATAAAGAAGCCTGAGTTCACATTGGTTGTCAACTGCGGAGGTCGATGCAAAACCTTCGAAGAAATGAAACTTATAGACAGCTTTACCGAGATCCTTTCCGAAAAGTACGGAACCTTTGTCACTGTTTCGGGATTCGGCGAACAGTTAAATGATACACATTTCAACCAGACGATGCTTTTGATTATGTTTGAATAGCTTTTCCATAGCATGGGAGATTACAAATGGCTAGATACAATGGCGGAACTGTTTACACCAACGAGAAGTGTATTGCCTGCAACAAATGCGTGGCACATTGTCCGATTTTCGGAGCCAACGTGTCGGTGGGCAATGCCGAGAACAGAAGAATAGTCGTTGATGAGAAGAAATGCACAAACTGTGGTGCGTGTGTAAACGCATGCTCTCATGGCGCCAGAATTTATAAGGACAGTCTTGATGAGGTTTCAAAGGCTCTGCAAAACGGAGCCAAGATATCTTTTATTGTGGACAGCGCCTTCTTTATGTTCTATGGTGAAAAATCCTATCAGGCTCTGGGCTATTTGGCATCTTTGGGTGCCGAGCACTTCTACGACACGTCTTTCGGTGCTGAAATCAGTATCTGGGTTCATTCCAAGTATCTGAAGGATAATCTTGAGACCCCGGCTTCAGAGCGCGCATTTATCATTAATTCCTGCCCCGCTACCATAGAAAATATCGAACTTTTCCACCCCAATCTGGTTAATAAAATAATTCCTGCTCATTCTCCCGTTGCCAGCACGGCAATCTATGCAAGAGAATATCTTAAGGACAAAAACGACTTGGTCTACTTAGGACCCTGCATTGCGGTTGCCAAGGAATTTGAATCTTTAAAGAAAAGATGTGAGGTTAAATATACCATATCCTCAGAAAGTCTTATGAAGAGGATTGCTGATAAAAACCTGGAGCAGTACGAAAGACTTCCTGATCTTCAACCCACGGGAATAGGAAAGTTAATCTCCTATCCCGGAGTATTCCTTGAGGGCATGGGTTTGTTCTTCAGTATCTCTTCAAAACTTGATTTGTATTCAAATCTTGACCCTGAAACCTTTGAGAAACTTGAAATGTTCTCCAAGCCCGGGTACGAGGTAATGCAGCCCTTGGTGGCTGAGGTTGAAGCCTGCCAGAACGGATGTCTTAACGGCCCCGCCATCGATAAAGACGCCTTCGATCCGGTGGAGATTTACACCAGATATGCAAATTCCCGAAACAGCGAATATGACGTAAACGACAAGCTTTCCGAGCGTGATCAGATTTGGGAAGTTGTCAACAGAATCAATATAGAGATTAACAAGCTGAAGTATGAGGACTTCATAAGAGACTTTGAAGACAAATACATTCAGCCCTTTAGCATACCTCAAAGCACTTATGACGAAATCTTTGAAATCATGCTTAAGGATACGGAGCAAAAGAGAAATATCAACTGCGGTTCCTGTGGTTACAACACCTGTAAGGAGCTGGCCAGCGCCATTGCTTACGGATACAGCCGTAAGGAGAACTGTATCCACTACATGAACGATATAACTACTGAGCGTTACATGTACAACAAGATTACAAATCTTTATAACAGCGAGGTGTTTATCGGTTCTGCCATGAAGATTCTTGCCATGAATCCGGACAAGAAATACTTCGTGTGCGGTGGAAACATCAACAAACTGGGTATTATCAATAACATGTACGGATACAAGAAAGGCGATCAGGTTCTAAAGTATATTGCAGATTACTTCAAGGGAATAATGACCGAAGACTCCCTGTGCAGCTACTTTGGTGGTGGAAACTTTGTTTTGTTCATGGAATATACACCTGAGAATATCAACTCGATTCAGAGCATTGAATTCTTCGACATGAAAGAGTACGGAATCGAGCAGCCTGTCACCATGCGTTTCGGTATATACATTATTGAGGACAGAAGCGAAAGCATGTCTGCCATGACAAACTATGCCTTTATGGCTGAAAGAGCCAGGGGCTCTGCTGCAAGAAACACCTTCAATTATTTCTCCGCAGAGCTTAAAAAACGTGTTTCTCTTGAAACAGAAATGATTTCAAAGATTCAAAGGGCTCTTGCCAACGATGAAATGTCAGTTATCATAAGGCCCAAATATGATATTTCAAGCCGATCCCTTATTGGAGGAGAGGCAAGATGCCACTGGGTTGATAAGGAAGGCAGAACCTATACCTATGATGAGTATGTGGATGTAGCTGAGAAAAACGGGCTCGTTCAGGATATAGATGCCACCGTTTGGCGTAAAACCTTCGACATGTTAAGAAGATGGATTGATTCGGGAATCGAGCCTCCAAAGCTTGACCTTCTCATTTCCATGAGGAGCATTGAAGATGAGAGAACCATCGAGACCATTACCAAACTTCGTGATGAGTATAAAATCTCCAATCACTTTGTGAGATTTTGTATTTCTGAGCGTTCCTACGGTTATGACCCTCAGCTTCTTAATAGCAAGATGCGATTTTTCAAAAATATAGGCTACAGATTTGCAATTATTGATTTCGGTAAAGGTCAGGCATCCCTGGATGCTTTGGCCGGCGAATCCGTAGAAGTAATAAGGCTTAATCTGGACTACCTTGATTCGGATTCCGAGGAAGACGACAAGGGTGGAATTATCCTTTCTACCATTGCAAGAATGGCTCAGGATATGGATGTTATAGCCGAGGCGGACAATGTCAGAAGAGAGGCTCAGGCGGGATTCTTAAACAGTATCGGAATCGGTGTCGGTCAGGGACCTTTGTTCTCGGAGGATTTGAAGGAGCATGAGTTCCTAAATCTGGTTAAGAGCTCCACCGCCAGTGTTAAATATGAGAAGAAAGCAGCCACAGGAAAGATTGACATAGGAAGATTCTATGACTCTTCATCTTATGAGAGCATTATGTTTGACATGTTCTCAGGCCCCGCAGCCATTGTAGAGTATGATGAATCCGAGAAATCTGTAATCATTGCCAGAGTTAACAACAATGCTTTGAACATTTTCAGTTCTGTACCCATATCCCCCAAGGAATTCCAGGATATGTTTACAGGTTATCTGTCAGGAAAAGGAAGAGATATTCTTCGAGAGATTAGAGATAACATCGGTCTTGAGAACGACATGACCTTTATCATCAGGGCTCATGAGAGAACCACCCATGCGGAAAAATGGGTCAAGACCACAGTCAAGGAACTGAGCCTAATTGACGACAGGCATATTTTATACCTTCAGTTTGAGGATGTTACAGGTGCTCAGCTTTTGACGGATGCCATGCAGCTATCCAATGCTCAGATGTCATATTTCATGAATTCCAAGGGATGCGGAAACTGCCTGATTCACGCCTGGACTTCCGAAAACGAGATGATAGAGAGACTGCAGATGTCGGTTGTCAATGTCAACGACGAGCTGTCAAAACTTCTTGGTTACGGCAAGAACGAGATGGCCGGATGGAGCGAAAAAGATATCGAAAAAACCATTCACCCCATGGAACGAAGACGGTTCATGGAAGAGTTTGAAAACGCTATGAAAACCGAAGGCGAAGTCCATGAGATGAAGTTTAAGCTCCAGAATAAATCCGGGTATTTTAAGGATGTCAAAATCGTCTTTACCTCCGCTAAACTTATGGACGATTCTTACATGGCTTATTTAAATATGGTGGAAGCAAAGGGAAAGTAAAGGATGGCAGCAGAAATTCGGACAAGCCATAGCGTTGAAGTTGAAGAACTATTGAATCGAATAGAACTTCTGACAGATGGCACTGAAGAATTTGATATCGAAGAACTCAAAAATCTTTGCGATCAGCTTTTTGAGTATGCCGCTGAGGAGCAGGCAGATGATTTGCTTGCTTCCTATTATGCTGCCTATTTAAGATATATGGAGCTTTCCGGTACCGATGCCGGCCTTGAAAGATGCGCCCTTGAGGGAATCAAATACCAGAAGAGAGTTGGCAGAGTAGAGCAGGTTATCAAAACCTACGTAAGTCTCTCTGATTATGCTGAGAAAATGGGTGACACCTTAAGACAGGTCCGCTATCTTTTTGAGGCCATGACCCTTTCAAGGGATAACAGTATATACTACGGTGCAGCCATTATTGCTGATAGAATCGCCCTCCTCTACAGACAGTCCGAGTGTTATGACAAGGCTGTGGAGATGAGCAGAGTAGCCCTGGAAAATATGGAGATGAGCGGCCACTGGGAGATGATCAGGGAAGAGTACCCCAGAATTCTTATTAACAAGGGCTATTCTCTTATGGCCATAGATAAAGGATATGAGCTTAAAAAGACCGTTAAGCTTTTGGAACAGTACATTGATTATGTAAGAAATACCAACATAGATTATCCTGCTTTCGAAGTTCATACCTTTATGGCAAACTATGCCTTCTATAGGGGCGACAGCGAAATGCTTCGTTCCAACATTTCCATAGCAAAGGCCAGACTTCAGCATTTAAAGGACTATTCCTCTAAGATTGACTCCCTCAGTTCATTTATAAACATAATAGAGAAAACTCAGGAGAGGGAAGCCTTGAATGATATGTTGGATTTTCTTATCGACATATGCAGAAGGGAAAACTTCCCCGCAAGATACGCCAAGGTCTTCTATACGAAGAGAATCGAAAGCGCCATGTATGAGACTGACGCGGAGACCGCTTTTGAAGTTGGAACCGAGCTTTTAAGCCTGTTTGAAAGCAATTCCAGGTTACAGACTGACATAGTCATTAATGCGGAAGAGAGATTCAAAAAGGCTAAAGAAGAGGAACGATATGAGCAGGAGATGCTTGATAAGAACGAACATCTTCGTGCGGAAGTTGAAAAGGCCAGAAACGAAAATGAGGCCAAAACCAATTTTATATCATCCATGTCACATGAGATAAGAACCCCAATTAACGCGGTTCTTGGTATGGATGAAATGATTCTCAGAGAGAGTACTGACGAGACTGTCAGGGCTTATGCCAACGACATTATGAACGCAGGTAAGAACCTGCTTTCGATAGTAAATGATATTCTGGACTTCTCCAAGATTGAAGCCGGCAAAATGGAAATCGTTCCCCAGGAATATGAGACTGTGGGAATGATCAGAGACCTGGTAAATCTGGTGCTTCCAAGGGCCAGAGGCAAGGATCTGGAGCTGAAACTAAACATCGCCGAGGATGTACCTTCAAAGCTCTTCGGAGACGATGTGAGAGTCAAGCAGGTTATCACAAATATCTTGACCAATGCAGTCAAATACACTGAGAAAGGTTTTGTGGAATTCAGTGTCAAGTCCAACGCAATCAACGATAAAAAGACCAATCTCTTCATTTCAGTAAAAGACACAGGTATCGGAATGAAGGAGGAGGAGCTAGATAAACTTTTTAAACCCTTCGAGAGACTTGATATGAACAGAAACCGTACCATTGAGGGTACGGGCCTTGGTATGAATATTGTGCTCCAGCTTCTCAAAGCAATGGGAAGTGATTTGCATATAGAAAGTGTTTACGGACAGGGAAGTACATTCTCCTTCGTTCTTGAGCAGGAAATTGTTGATGACAATCCAATCGGCAAGGTGGATGTGAACAAACTTGAGGTTCCTGTGGAAGCGGAGAAGGATGCGCTTTTCACAGCTCACAGAGTAAGCGTCCTTGCCATTGATGATACGCCGGTTAACCTTACGGTAGTCAAAGGACTTCTTAAACGTACCGGAGTTAAACTTGATGTGGGCGAGAGCGGACAGGCTTGTCTTGAAATGTGTAAGGAGAAGAAATACGATGTCATTCTTCTTGACCATAGAATGCCGGATCTTGACGGTGTAGAGACTTTGAAGATTCTTAAGTCCGAGGCAGGTCCCAACAAGGATACACCTGTGGTGGCACTTACTGCCAATGCCATGCCGGGAATCGAGGAATACTATGCGGGCGAAGGTTTTGCCGGGTACCTTGCCAAGCCCATTAACGGCATGAGACTTGAGAAGATGTTATATAAGCTTATTCCGGAGGACATGCTTGATACGGAAGAAGACCTGGCTTTGATTATTGATAAAGACGAGGGTATCAAGGCCTGCGGAAGCGAGGAAACATATAATCAGGTAGTTAAAGACACCGTTGAAAATGAAAAGATGATTGTGGCTGAGCTTAAGGATTTAATAGCATCCGGCGACATAAAGAACTACACAATAAAGGTTCATGCCCTTAAGAATACTGCCAGAATGATAGGCGCCACAGGAGTTTCAAAGGAAGCTTTATACCTTGAAAAATGCGGCGATGAAGGCAGGGAAGACATCATCTACAACAAGGAAGACGAACTTATTAACCACTTCAAAGCGGTTATCGCCAACCTTAAAGAAATACATGGCCTCGGAAATGAAAATCTGGAGCCCATAGATATGAATATGTTTGCAGAAATGATTGAGACGCTAATCGAGTTTGTTAAAGGTTTTGATTTCGACAGAGCAGATGAGATTGTGGCTGAAATCAAAAGATTCAAAATACCCGAAAATATTTCAGAATCATTTGAAAAAATGGGCAATGCGTTGTACAATTATGATGCAGACGGTGTAATCAATTATGCAAATGAGTGTTTAAAAAAATAACATCTGTGTGAAAGGCATAACATGAGTACAAAGATTTTGTTTATTGGAGAATCTGTAAATTCTTACATGCTTACATCCGTTAAAAGCTCTTTGGAGCAGGCCGGATATGACATTGTCCCGTCAGACATGACTTTCTCCGATACCTCGCTGCAGAATATTAATCCGGATATTATCCTTTTGATGGCGGGGGATTATATCGATGATAACAGAGATGCTTTGAACATTCTTCAGAGTTACTGTCTGTTTACTCACAAGAAAATCGACATTATAGGATATAAACATGAGTACCTGGAACTCATGAGAATTCTAAAGACCGAAGTCGTTAAGGGAAGCTTTGAGAGGCCTCTTAAGGTAGATGAAATGATCAAGCAGTTGGAAGTTCATTCATTGGATGCCTTACATGCCAAATCCAAAAAGCACATCCTGGTTGTAGACGATTCAGGTGCTTCGTTGCGTCTAATTAAGGGCTGGCTTGACAAAGACTACAGAGTATCTGTTGCTTCATCCGCAGCCATGGCTATTGGATTTTTACAGGAGAACAATCCTGATTTGATTCTTCTCGATTATGAGATGCCCATTTGCTCGGGACCTCAGTTTTTGGAGATGATTAAGGCTGAAGAGAAGACAGCCAATATACCTGTTATTTTCCTTACAAGTAAGGACGATGCCGCCGCAGTTAAGGAGGTTTTGGCACTTAAGCCGGCGGGATATTTGTTGAAGACTTCGCCACCGAAGGTTATTATTGATTCGATTGCCCAGTTTTTTAATACGCATAGATAGGGGGTAGAACCACGGGGTCTTTGGATACCGTGGTTTCTTCTTAAAAAATACAAGTGAGGGAATTGTATGATTTATAATTGCCATTACGAATATATGAGTTTTATGCTCTGCCTGTTTATGCTTATTTTTCTGAAAACCAGGTATCTGCAAAAACCTTCGATAAAGAACTTTGTAAGATTGGTTATAACCACTATGGTCGTGACTTTTTTCCACGTCATGCTGGCTTATTGTGGTGCCTTTTATCATTCGGCTTCACCGATTTTCTGCTACTGTATCGCGGGAATATTCCTTGTGGCAGCAGTAATGAACTTCAACAGTTATTATGCATATTGCGTTTCTTATATCAGCGATCAGAAAAGCCATTTTCTGGCATCTATTTTCTATTATACCGCAGCAGTTGCCACCATTATGGCGGTAATAATCAACTACACACATCCATTCCTTTTTTACTTTGACGGAACTAAAGAAAATGCGCTTGTCTGGATGCCATTAGGACATATCAGGGAGTTTTTCCCCGTTGTTTACATGATTATGGCCGTGGTTACTTCAATCAGACATAAAAAAGAGTTTGTGTGGAGACAGCTCTTTGCGGTAATCGGATATGCGATTGCCATGTCCTTTGGTATTGTTGTTCAGGTATTCATTTTCCCGGGAATTCTATGTACATATTATGCGGCATCCTTTGCCCTTCTTCTTATTCTCTTCTCACTGGAGACGCCTGATTACGGTAAATTAAACGCCGCCATGCAGGAGCTTGAGATTGCGAAAAAGGACGCAGAGCGTGCAACTTCAGCCAAATCTGCATTCCTTGCAAGAATGAGCCACGAGATAAGAACTCCCATCAATGCCATTCTTGGCCTGGATGAGATGATTATCAGAGAAAGCAGGGATAACGGCATAAAGAAGTATGCTCTTGATGTGAGAAATTCGGGACAGGTTCTCCTTAGCCTTATTAACGATATTTTGGATTTTTCCAAAATCGAATCCGGCAAAATGGAAATCATCGAATCAAACTATGATCTGGCAGAGCTCCTTAGGGAGACCGAGACAATGATTGTGGGAAGAGCAAAGGCTAAGGGCCTTGATCTTTACATCAATGTGGATCCCGAGACCCCCAGATACTTAAGGGGCGATGAAAACAGAATAAGACAGATTGCGATTAATCTTCTTACCAACGCAGTCAAATATACGGAAAAAGGTCAGGTAACCCTTAATGTGGGCTTTGAAAGAACCCAGGGCGTGGACGATTCCGTAAATATCACATACAGCGTAAAAGATACGGGAATCGGCATTAAGGCCGAGGAGATTGAGAAGATTTTCAAACCCTTCGAGCGTATCAATGAAGCCGAAAACAGAAAGATTGAAGGCACGGGCCTTGGAATCAGCATTACGCAACAGCTCCTTGAACTCATGGGCTCCAAACTTGAGGTGGAGAGTGAGTTTGGCAGAGGAAGTGTCTTCAAGTTTACCCTTAAACAGGGAATTAAAGAGTGGACTTATATCGGGGACTACGAGGCTGTTGCCAGAACTCTTGATGCCACAAAGAATGCATATGAAGAGACATTCTCGGCACCCGAAGCCAGAATCCTTGTGGTGGATGATGTGCCTATTAACCTTACGGTTGTGAAGGGACTTCTTAAGAACTCCCTCATGACCATAGATACTGCATCTTCCGGTCGAGAAGCATTGTTCATGTGCGAGAAGAACAAGTATGACGTTATCCTTATCGACCACATGATGCCGGATATGGACGGCCTTGAGACTGCCGAAAAGATCAGAGAGGGAGAGGGAATCAACAAGGATACTCCCCTGGTGGCACTTACAGCAAACGCCATTTCCGGAGCCAAGGAGTTTTATCTTTCGGAAGGGTTCAGCAGTTATATTGCAAAGCCTGTTGTTCCTGTTGAACTTGAAAGAATTCTTCTCAGATATCTTCCTGTTGAGAAAATCAAGGAAGCTCCTGTTGAAGAGACTAAGGATACGGGAGGCAAAAACAGATTCATCGAAAAACTCGCTGAAATCCCGGAAATCAACATATCTGCAGGAATGGCTGCCAGCGGATCACCTGAGATTTACGCTCAGGTTGTGGAGGAGTTCTATCACACCGTTGACGAGAGAGCCAGAAAGATTGAGGAAGCCTTCGGAAGCAACGATCAGGCAGGATATGTTACCCAGGTTCATGCACTTAAGACTACGGCAAGACTTATGGGTTACGTGGCCCTTTCCAATATGGCAAAGGATTTGGAGGAAAAGGGTGGCAGCGTTTCCTTATATGAATTAAAGGATAAGACAGAAGACCTTTTGCTTCTCTACAGAGGAATAAAAGAGCCCCTTTCGGAATTGTTCGCGGGGGATGACGATCCGGAGAAACCGCTTATCAGTGAAGAGGCTTTAAAGGACGCAATAAAGACCATCTACACCTGTGAGGAGAAGTTTGACACAGAGATGGCCGAGGCAGTTTTCGACCAATTGTCCAACTATCGTATGCCCGATGATTTTAAGCCTGTTTACCAGAAGTTAAAATCTTTACTTGCGGAAGTTGCAAGAGATGATATTATATTATTACTTAAAGACATGCAGTAGAGGTTAATATATGAGCGAAAAAATATACTTTATCGGCAATGAAAAGGCATTCATGGTTAATGCCCTTGCCGATGGCCTTAGGAGGGAGGGAATCACCTGCGACATTATTCCGTTTGATTCCCAGGCCATTGGAAAGCATATGCTGGAAGACAGATCTTTTCTGCTTCACGTGGATGAGGACGTGATGGACAACAAGATAATGCTCAACTACATGAGCAGTGCTTGTGCGGGAAGCGGTCTGGATTTGTTTGTAATTGGATATCCGGAATTTACCAGAAGTGTAAGAGCCTTTATCCCTAACCAGTTTATTCATGCCGCAATAGATCAGCCCATAGGCGCCAAGGATCTGGCTGACAAATTAAGACATGCGGACGACGAGGACACCTTTAAGGACGGCAAGAAGCATATCCTTGTGGTGGACGATTCCGGTCCTACCCTTCATGCGGTAAGAGGGTGGCTTGCTCCCAAGTACAGGGTATCCATTGTGGACTCTGCAGCAAGTGCCATGGCATTCTTAGGTCAGAGCAAACCGGATTTGATTCTCCTTGATTATGAGATGCCCATATGCGGTGGACCTCAGATGATGGAGATGATAAGAGCCGAGAAGAGTACAGCGAAGATACCTGTGATTTTTCTAACGGCAAAGGATGACAAGGAGAGCGTTCAGAAGGTTATAGCCCTGAATCCCCAGGGATACATCCTTAAATCCCTGCCTCCTGAAAAAATAGTTTCTATAGTAGACAACTTCTTTGAAAAAAATAAATAAAAACATTAGAAAATCCCTTTCTTTTTTGGTAAACTGTTAATTGTGGAGAGTGTTAACGGTTTCAGCAATAAAGGAAGGGAAAAATGTTTAATAAAGGAGATTTTATAGTTTACGGAAACAAAGGTATTTGTAAGGTTAACGATGTAACAACATTGGCTATGGACGGAATTGACAAGGACAGGCTTTACTATGTGCTGCTTCCTTCGGATAAGAAGCAGAGCATTGTTTATGTGCCCGTTGACAGCACGAAGACCGTCATGAGAGAAGTTATGACCAAGGATGAGGCTGATCATTTGATTTCCGATATTCCTACCATTGAGGAGATCTGGGTTGAAAATGATAAGGCTCGTGAGGCAAAGTATAAAGAGTGCTTAAGCAGCTGCGAGAGCCGTGAGTGGGTCCGCATCATCAAGACTCTTTACACACGTAAACAAGACAGAATCAGAGAAGGCAAGAAGGTTACGGCCACCGATGAGAGATATTTCAAGATGGCTGAGGACTATTTGTATTCAGAGCTTTCTCTTGCATTGTCCATTCCAAAGGACGAAATAGAGGGCTATATTCAAAGCCATATTTAACAGTAATCGGCGTAAGCCGGGAGGTAAAGTAATGGATATCAAAGAAATCACAAGTAAAGTTGATCACACACTGCTTCAGCAGCAGGCAACATGGAATGAGATTAAGGAAATCTGTGATGATGCGGTTGCATATCAGACAGCATCAATCTGCATTCCCGCTTCCTATGTTAAGCAGGCAGCTGATTATTTACAGGGCAAGATTCCCGTATGTACCGTTATCGGTTTCCCCAACGGTTATTCAACCACTGCAGTTAAGGTGTTTGAGACTGAGGATGCGGTTAAGAACGGTGCTTCCGAGATTGATATGGTTATCAACATCGGATGGGTTAAGGACGGCTTATATGACAAGGTTCTCGATGAGATTAAGCAGGTTAAGAAGGCTTGTAACGGCAAGCTCTTAAAGGTTATTATCGAGACATGTCTTCTTACAGACGAAGAGAAGATTAAGATGTGTGAAGTAGTTACCGAGTCAGGTGCTGAGTACATCAAGACTTCCACAGGATTCTCAACAGCAGGTGCAACATTTGCGGACATTGAGCTTTTCAGTAAGCACATTGGTCCCAATGTTAAGATGAAGGCAGCAGGCGGAATTTCTTCAATTGCCGATGCCGAGAAGTTCGTAGAGCTGGGAGCAAGCAGACTTGGAACCAGCCGAATCGTTAAGATTCTGAAAGCGCAGAAGTAATGACGGATTTCTGGAGCCTTAATTCTCCTGAAGCACCTTTGTCCAGACTGGCTGCTCTTATGGGCGAGCCTTCAGTTAATGTGCTAAAGAACACCCACGTAGCCGTATTTGGAGTCGGCGGCGTGGGTGGTTTTTGTGTAGAAGCTCTGGCAAGAAGCGGAGTGGGAACCATAACCATTGTAGATAAGGACGTGGTATCTCCTTCAAACCTTAACAGGCAGATAATTGCTCTTAGCAGCAATATCGGACAGCCCAAGGTGGAAATCGCAAAGAAAAGAATCAATGAGATAAACCCTGACTGTAAGGTTATAGCCAAGCAGATATTCTATCTTCCGGAGACTGCTTCAGAGTTTAATTTCTCGGATTATGATTACGTGGTGGATGCCATAGATACCGTTACCGGTAAGATTGAGATTATCAGGGTGGCAAAGGAAGCCGGCGTGCCGGTTATTTCCTGCATGGGTGCCGGAAACAAGCTTGATGCCACAAAGTTTGAGGTTGCCGATATAAGTAAGACCTCGGTATGCCCTCTTGCGAAGGTAATGCGCAAGGAATTAAAGGAGAGGGGCATTAAGAATGTGAAGGTTGTTTATTCCAAAGAGGAAGCTCTTCACAGAAGACCGCCGGGATCTGTTGCCTTTGTTCCGTCGGTGGCAGGACTTATTATGGCCGGTGAAGTGATAAAGGATTTGGTGGCAGAGAAGTAAATTGTCCTTGACAACCGCCACAAACTTCGATACAATAACTTCTGTTGTAAAGATTGTGCGTTTAGCTCAGCTGGATAGAGCGTTTGGCTACGGACCAAAAGGTCGGGGGTTCGAATCCTCTAACGCACGCTAAAAGAAGCCTTGTATCTCATGATACAAGGCTTTTGTATTCCCAATGATTATTGTTTTCTGCGATAGAAAGATTGATGGCCATCGCGGGAACGATGGCCATCATGAGGGGAGTATAAATAATTAATATATAAGGGTCTGCAAATAGAGGAGATGAAGGGTTAACCTCTATTTACACTAAAGATTATATAGGAACAATAAATAAATTGCAATACCCTAAAAGAAAATTTTTAAGATTTTTTTAATTTTTTTGGCTGAGAGGATAAAATGCGTAGATTTGAACTGATTGCACCCTGTCATTTTGGCATGGAAGCGGTACTTAAAAGAGAGATTATTGACCTTGGTTATGACATTTCCGAGATTAGTGACGGTCGCGTCAGCTTCTTCGGAGATGAGGAAGCAGTGGCAAGAGCCAACGTTAACTTAAGGACTGCAGAGAGAATTCTCATTAAGGCCGGAAGCTTTCACGCCGAGACCTTTGATGAGTTATTTGAGGGAACCAAGGCCATTGCATGGGAAGATTATATTCCAAAGGATGGAAAGTTCTGGGTTGCCAAGGCTGCAAGCGTTAAGAGTAAACTCTTTTCCCCTTCCGACATTCAATCCATTATGAAGAAGGCCATGGTTGAAAGACTTAAGGGCATATATAAGATTGAATGGTTTAAGGAGGAGGGTGCATCTTTTCCTTTAAGAGTTTTTATTATGAAGGATGAGGTTACAATCGGTATTGATACCACCGGTGACTCTCTTCATAAGAGAGGATACAGACTGCTTAAGGCTAAAGCTCCCATTGCGGAGAACCTGGCTTGCGGTCTTATTATGCTTACCCCCTGGAACAAGGACAGAATTCTTGTGGACCCCTTCTGCGGAAGCGGAACCATTCCCATTGAGGCTGCAATGATGGCAGCAAATATGGCTCCCGGTATGCACAGAAGCTTCCTTGGCATGAGCCAGAAAGAGATTATCACTCCTTCTCTTTGGAAAGATACCATAGAGGAAGCTGAGGATATGGTAGATCTTAACGTGGCTCCCGATATTCAGGGCTATGACATTGATCCCGAAATGGTTTCAATCGCCAGAGAGAATGCCAGAAAAGCCGGAGTTGAAGATCTGATTCACTTCCAGCAAAGAGATGTGGCTTCCCTTAGTCATTCAAAGAAATACGGTTTCATCATAACAAATCCTCCTTACGGTGAAAGACTTGAGGAGAAAGAAACCGTAGGTGCTTTGTACAGAACTCTCGGAGAGCGCTACAAGGCCCTTGATTCCTGGAGTATGTTCTTAATTACTTCCTATGAAGAAGCAGAAAAAGCCATAGGTAAAAAAGCTGATAAGAACAGAAAGATTTACAACGGCATGATGAAGACGTATTATTATCAGTATATGGGTCCCAAACCACCCAAACGGGAGAAATAACACATGTCCAAGTCATTGGCAACGAAAACCTTAATATGGAGTCTCATTTTGACTGTGACCCTTATGGGCGCCATGGTCTTTTATGCTACCCACAAAATGGTTGTTATTGCCAATTCTGCGTCTCAGTTTAAAAGCGCGGACGAGGATGGTGAGCCTTCAAACGTTACGATTCTTACCCTTTCAAATACGGATGTAGATTCTTCTGCTTTTACCTTAAAGGTTCCTGAAACTGTAAAGGCTGAGGACGTACTCATAGACAACAAGATTGCAGACGGGGAAATATGGATTTACGTGGACAGAACCGAGGCATTCGATTACCCGGAGAAAGTAATAGAAGGAAATGTTTCCGGAATTATTACCGCATATCTTCAGGAGGTAAGAGGAGGAGTCTGGTTTAAACTTAGAATGAACGGACTCTATGAATGCTTGAGTACCCTTGAGGACGGAGTCCTTTCCATAACCACCGGAAGGCCCAAGGATATGTATGATAAGGTGGTTGCCATTGATTGTGACAGTGGTGTCATAAGCAGTGACATAGCTGCCAAACTTGAAGAAAAGCTTGAAAATGACGACATCAGAGTCTACAACCTCACCAAGGCGTCAAAGGCATTGCCTGCTGCGAAGAAGCTGGGAATCGCCAATGGAATAAATGCTGATTTTTACTTAAAGATTCAAACCGATACAGATCTTAACACGGAGTATTACGGAGTTGATTCCTATTATAGTGGGGAATTCTATACGCCGGAACTTGACGGGGCCGTTTTGGCTGATACAATAGAAAGATGTCTGGTTCTTAAGGTTTTCACCACGGGACACACACCAATAGGCGTCACCGAGGATTATACAGAACTGGATTGTGCCGAGATTCCTGCGGCTGTTATAACGGTGGGTTATACCAGCAACCCTCAGGAAAGTCTTCTACTTAATAAGGAAAGCTATCGTGACAGAATTGCCGAGGGCCTTTACGAGGGAATCTTAAAGATATATAACCGAGAGGAACAGTAATGAGAATTATTTTCGCCACGGGCAACGCCCACAAAATGAGAGAGATTCGCGAGATACTTGGAGAAACCGACACAGAAGTTTTGTCCATGAAGGAAGCCGGTATCGAAGCCGATATAGTAGAGGATGGGCAGACTTTTGCCGAGAATGCTCTTATTAAAGCAAAGGGAATAGCCGAGCTTGTAAAAGATGGCGATACCATAGTTATGGCAGACGATTCGGGCCTTGTAATTGATGCGTTAAATGGAGAGCCCGGAGTTTTTTCCGCAAGATATATGGGGGAGGATACCTCCTATCGTATAAAGAACAAAAACCTCATAGACAGACTTGAAGGTGTACCTGAAGGAAAGAGGAGCGCAAGATTCGTGTGCGCCATGGCAGCGTGCTTCCCTGACGGCACAGAGAGGGTTGTTGAGGGCAAAATCGAAGGCAGAATAGGATATGTGGAAAGAGGAGCCAACGGCTTCGGATACGATCCCATTTTCTATCTTCCCGACAGAGATGTGTCTACGGCAGAGCTTTCTCCTGAGGACAAGAATGCCATAAGCCACAGGGGTAATGCCTTAAGATTAATGAAACAGGAAGTCGAAGCATGGAAAGCAGAACGAAAGTAATCATTATAAGTGATACACATAGACAAAATGATAACTTTTTCAAGGTTCTGGAAGTGGAGAAGGACTTCGACATGATAATCCACTGCGGCGACGTGGAAGGGAGCGAGTTAACCTACACAAGAGCCGTGAACTGCAGAGTGGAGATGGTAATGGGCAACAACGATTTCTTTTCTGCACTTCCCAGAGAAAGAGAGTTCTATATAGGAAGCAAAAAGGTTCTGGTTACCCACGGACATGATTACTATGTTTCAATGGGAAATGGAATCATTAAAGCGGAAGCAAGAGCAAGGGGCATCGACATACTTATGTATGGCCATACCCACAAGCCTCTGGTGGAAAACGAAGGGGGTCTTATAACCATTAACCCCGGAAGTCTCACCTACCCCAGACAGGAGGGCAGAAGGCCCAGCTATGCTGCTTTATATGTGTACTCAGACGGCGAAGCTATTGCCGAGATAAAATACCTCTAGAATGTTGACAGTGATATTGCGCTGATATATAATTTTCATTGCGATTTTCGTCACGGGGTGTGGCTCAGCTTGGCTAGAGCGCCTGGTTTGGGACCAGGAGGTCGCAGGTTCGAATCCTGTCACCCCGATTCATATTTAAAGCCCCGATTTCTCGGGGCTTTTTTGTTGCTTACTTTAGAGTGATTTCGCATTTAAAGTTTTTGCCCGGGATAGATGAAAATTTAACAGGATATCCATATTTCTTGGCTACCTGTTTAACCACGCGGATTCCAAGGCCGTGTTCGGGAAGGTAGTCATTTTTGATATTGGCATTTAAGGCTTTAATTTTTGCTTCATTAGCACCTTCGCCGTTATCAAGGATTGTAAGCTTGGCGTTACCTTTCCCTGCTTTTTCCAGTGCAACACTTATTTCACATCCCTTCTCATTATGAACGATCGCGTTTGTAATAAGGTTATCAATCATTCGTCTTACAAGGGTTTTATCTGCATTTATGGCAAAGCCTTCAAGGCTTTCGTCAATCTCGGGATTAAAGGTGTAGTCGGCTTCGTAAGTATTTATGTAGTCGCAAAGAATCTCACGAAGCAGGGGCGCAACCTCAATCCTTTCATCGTTCCACTTGCCGGTTCCGGAATCAAGCTTATTCTCCGTGTTTAAGTTTCCGATTAAATCTCTTATCTTAAAGCACTGCTTCTCGGCAACACTTCCTTTTTCAACAGAGCCCATAACTATGCTTAAAGGGGTTCTTATATCGTGTGAGACGCCCGCAATCCACTCGGTTCTAGAGCGCTCCCTCGCCTTAAGCCAATGCCTCGTAATAAGGATTGGAAGGAGTATAAGGATAACTATGTTAATGATAAAGAGGTATGGAAGGACGGAAAACAAGCTGCTTACCGTGGCCATACCAAATTCTATCGGATACTTCCAGATTGAGTCCTTTGGAAGGCCCAGAACGAGAATTCCGTCATCACGAATCCAGGTGTACACGGGGTAATCGTTAAGATACCAGCGTGTGAAGGAGACGATGTCCTTTAATTCGTAAGTGGTGGGAACCTCAGCAGGTAAGTTATGCTCCCAAACCACTTTCCCATCGTTGTCTATAATCATCGCAAAAGCTGAGTATTTATCAAGCTTTGCTTCCATGCTTTCATCAATCGTATAGGAGTCATCGGAATCTGTAACCGCAGCCGATACCGCCTCCGGTCTTAGAATTGTGTTGGTTCCTCTCGTCTTAACACTTATAAAAGCTAAAATTCCCATATCCGCTATCGCAAGCGCTATAAGAACAAGCAGCATCGATAAGAGATATCCGGAAAACTTCTTCATTAAATCATCCTCCGATGTTTAGTCTGTAGCCTAGACCTCTTACAGTCTGTAAGTGAGTAGGCTTTGATGGGTCTTCCTCGATTTTTTCACGAAGTCTTCTTATATGAACTATCAAAGAATTCTCAAGGCCGTAGCTTCCGTCAGGCCATAAGGTGTCCATCAGTATATTTAAGGAAACGATTTTACCCTGGTTGTCATATAGCTTTGAAAAAAGTAAAAACTCCTTTGCGGTAAGCTCGACGTCGCCATCAGGTCTTTTTACTATCCCTGAAGAAAGATCAACCTTTACACTTCCAAGCTCAACCACCTTATTTTCCGTAAGGTGATAGGTGCGGCGCAAAACCGCTTTTATTCTAAGTAAGAGCTCTTCAGGAGTGTAGGGCTTTGTCACGTAATCGTCTGCGCCAAGCCCCAGACCTTTAAGCCTGCTTGCCTCTTCATCCCTTGCGGACAGGAAGATTACGGGGATGGTTTCGCCTCTTTTTTGCCATGATTCATAAAGACTGAGGCCATCGATTTCAGGCATCATGATATCGAGTACGACTAAATCTATTTTTTCATTATCTTTAATAAGCTCGGCTTCGTATCCGCCTGTAGCGGTAAAAACGTTGTTAAAACCGTTTTCGCGAAGGAGCTTTTCGTTAAGGTCCAATATTTTCTTTTCATCATCTACAAGAAGAATCCTGCACTCAGAAAGTACCATTTCTTTTACCTCACTTCTTTCTTATTATACATTGTTTTCGCAAAGCCAAAAGGGGAAAAGGGGTTTTGTAATGTAAACGTAAGGTAGGCGTCATGTTCATGTAAGAATTGCCCTTTAACCTAAGCTTAACAACAGATTGGAGGACACAAAATGAAAGAATACGTTATAGAAACTGTTAACCTTTGTAAAAAAAGCGGTGAAAAATACCGTGTTAAAGACTTAAACCTCGCGGTTCCAAAGGGCGCGACATATGGCTTCCTTGGACCTAACGGAGCCGGGAAGACCACAACAATGAAGCTTATGCTTGGACTGATTAAGCCTGATGGAGGAAGCGTCGAAATCCTTGGGAAGGTTATGAAGCCTTCAACAAGGTTCATGATTAATAAAAGGACAGGAAGCTTAATCGAAAGCCCCGGCTTTTACGGTCATCTCACAGGACAGGAAAACCTTGAGATTATCGCAAAGTACAAAAACCTTGGGGCAAGAGATGTCGAGGAAGCCTTAAAGACAGTTAACCTTTATGAGAGAAAGGATGATAAGGTCAAAAAATACTCGCTTGGCATGAAGCAGCGCCTTGGCATTGCGATGGCGCTTATGGGAAAGCCTGAGCTTATTATCCTTGATGAGCCTACAAACGGCCTCGACCCTGCGGGCATTAATGAGATAAGAAAACTTATTAAAAGTATCCCGGAAAAATTTGGCTCAACGGTTATCATTTCAAGCCATCTTTTATCAGAGGTCGAGCAGATGGCAGATTATGTCGGAATCATCAATAAGGGCCAGATGATTTATGAGGGACCTTTGGCTGAGCTTGAAAGAGGCGATGCGACTTTGGAAGAAGTATTCCTTGAGATGACTAAGGAGGCGTAGGCGATGAACTTAATTAAAGATTATTCCATTGAGATAAACAAGCAAAAGCGTCGCAAAAACCTTCTTCTGTTTATTGGCGTCGTGCTAGCCGAGATGTTTTTCGTGTTTGGAAATTACTCAAAGCAAAGGGGATTAGAGGATGGGTGGATGCTTATGTTTTATAACATGCCCATCATGAACTCTCTTTTCCTTCCGGTAGTGGTTGGCGGATTCGCATCAAGACTTATGGATCTTGAACACAAGGGCGATATGCTTAAGTGCCTCTATACGTTTACCACGCCTGCAAGGCTCTTTTTCACCAAGTATATATATGGGGCGCTCTCAATCCTTGCCCTTGTAGTGATGCAGTGCGCTTCGATGGTTCTTATGATGAACATGCTTGATTTCCCAAGAAACTTTGGTATGACGCATATGCTTTTTTACGGGATGGCTACATTTGTTACATGTATGACTCTCTTTAGCATTCATATGATTCTATCGTTCTTTCACAAGAATCAGGCACTTGGAATCTCAGTAGGAATCCTTGGAAGTTTCCTTGGACTTTTTAGCGCTTATCTTCCCGAGTCTGTTTTTCAAAAGCTTCTTCCCTGGGGAACATTTGCGACTTCCCTTTTTATAAGGCTTGATTGGGACAGGGAGACGAGAGAGTCCGCATGGATACTTGAAAAGTTTGATTTTTCCTCAACCTTAATTAATATAGGCTGGATTGCAATCTTAATAATCGTTTCACTCGTGATGCTTAATAACACAGGGGTTGAGGAGAGCGAGAGGAGAGAGTACGCAAAGCACACAGGAAGTGTTCGGATTCACAGACGCCCCGTCGAGCTTATGAAGCTTAAGGGCTCACCTGCCTGGTATGCGTTTATTATAGTCCCCGTGTTATCGGCGGTTATCGGTACATTTAATTACCTTGGTAACATCGAAATTCTGACCGATGGCTGGTATTCGCTTTGGACGCAACATACCCTTTTTACATGTTACTTCTTTATGCCTGTAATAATCGGTATATTTGCGGGATGCATCTGGAGAGTCGAGCATGCAGGGACCAACATGAATATCCTTATGACGCACGAGACACCCCTTCGAATCGTGCTTGGAAAGTTTGGTGCGACCTGTGCTATTACTTCGCTTTCTATCTTATGGATTGCAGCACTTTATCTTTTTGCAGGAAAGGTTGTTAAAATGGAGGGGGAATTGCCTAAAGGCCTTATCGGATGGCTTATAATGGGAATAGTAGGTGCGTGGGCGATTTGCGCTTTCCAGATTTTTATCTCCCTTATAATAAGAAACTTTATTATTCCGGTAATCATTGCATTCCTAGGTGGAATCGCCGGACTTGGCTGTATGGCGAAGGGTTTTTACTACCTTACTCCCTATTCGCTTTTTGACCTTGCAATGAATCAGAGAGACTACAGTGCAGAAGGGTTTTGCTTCGTCTTTTCGACAGCTCTTTGCATAGCTTTATTCCTTGTACTTTCGATTGTTTACTTAAGACGTCACGATGTTAGAACAAACGAATAAAATTAATTGAGAAAAGCGCTTGACATAGGCAGATTATTCTTTTATAATCGTTTAAGTCGAGCGCTTGGCATAAGCGTTCGCAAGCAACCAATTGCTATGTGTCCGTAGCTCAGCTGGATAGAGCAACGGCCTTCTAAGCCGTGGGTCGGGGGTTCGAATCCCTTCGGGCACGTTTGAAGACTTCGGTCTTTATGGTGGATATAGCTCAGTTGGTAGAGCGCCAGATTGTGGTTCTGGATGTCAAGGGTTCGAGCCCCTCTATCCACCCTATTCTGATTGTGTCTGTGCATTTTAGGGCTATCGCCAAGCGGTAAGGCACAGCACTTTGACTGCTGCATTCGCTGGTTCGAATCCAGCTAGCCCTGCTAGAAACATAATATTTGGGTGTGTAGCTCAGTTGGTAGAGCACTTGACTTTTAATCAAGTTGTCGCGGGTTCGAGCCCCGCCACGCTCACGAAAACAAAAGTCCCCGAAAGCCTTGATTTTGCTAGGTTTTCGGGGTTTTCTTTTGCCTGTTTCTCGGTTGTGATTTCGCCTTGATTATACAAAGTAATACAAACTAATACAAAGTATTCGTGTCATTTTCGTGTCAGATTGAGGGAAAATTAAAAGACGTTGTTGATTACGTCAAATACCTTTTCCTTCGGTGCGATGTCGTGGTTATATACCTCAATTACCATTTGTTTAGAGTCTCCCAACAATTCGGCTATTCTGTTAATGGAAATCGTCGGGATTTGTCCGCATAAGGTTGCGCAATAGTTATGGCGGAATATATGAGGGGTTAAATCCTCTATCGGTTGTTTTGCAACCTTGTTTAATTTGTTGATGATCCGTCGCCACATTTTCGTAAATGATGATTTAGTCATTAACCGCCCGTCGGACATATGAAACAAGTTCTCGGTGGCTAAATTATCGGAATACCTTTTAAGGGTCAAAATCGCCTCATTTGGAATGGGAACAATTCTATGTACGCCGTTCTTGGTATCCTTTATGACAGGGGTATTATCGTCGAAGTATACCGCCTTATTTACAGTCAATGAGTTGGTTTTGAAATCAATATCTTTTCGCGTAAGGGCTATTGCCTCCCCGCGACGTAAGCCACAGTAATAAAGGATAGTAACAAAAACTTTTTCGGTATCGTCAAAGCGGGCTTTTTTTATGGCGTCTTTTTCGTAGTCATATAAGGCGCGTTTTTCGGGCGATTTATACTTAACCTTGATTGTATCGGTAAAGATGTCGTCAAAGGTGGCTTGGCTTATTAACTTATCCCGCAAGGCACACTTACAGATTTGTTTAAGCGTTAGCACGATTTGTTGACGGGTTCGCATACCTTTTGACGCGTCCGCCACAGTTACGAGGCAAGAACGGCTTAACATGCTAACGGGCGTTACGATAACGTCTAGGTGTTTGTCGATTATATTCTGATACATCCGCCTTGTGTTGTATGATGCGTTCGCCTTGTACGTGTGTAGCCATTGGAGAGCGTAGTCTCTAAACAGCACATCAGACTTAACAACGTATTTCCCTTGATTTATCGCCTCTTTATGTAATTGTACTTTGTTTTCTAAGTCTTTCGAGGATTTATTAGACCTCAATTCCTTATAGTGTTTCCGTCCCTTGTCGTCGTATGTTCCGTCCCATACTCGGGTATGAAAATACCCGTCGGCTTGTCTTTTATACTTTGTCATTGTTGTTAACCTTCCGTTAGTGTGCTATAATATATGTGTGTGCGAATGGTGGTTACAAACCACAATTCTTTATATGTCATTGTTGTAAAGGGCGGAACGAAAGTTCCGTCCTTTGTCGTTACATGGATTCTAACAAGTGAGTCGAAGCCACATAGCCGACTAATTCGTCTATCTGTTCCTCGTAACATCTAAATTTCCCGTCTCTAACCGAGTAATACTTAACGACCTTCTCCCCGTCCTCTATTTCCTCGGAGCGGGTCAAAATCCAAAACATGCCACTAGAGAATACCAAACAATGCTCATGCCTTTTCGGGAGGCGGTCATTTGCGATTAAAAGAACGTGGTAAGGGCTGTAATGAGGCATGTAATGGTCACAGGGCATTTTTACCGCCATAAATACTTTTGGGCGCACATCAATTCCAAAATGACTTATATCTAAGATTTCAAAGGTTTCCGTCGGCTTTAACCCCCCGCTATTGGTGCATATGGGACGTATCATATTAACGGCTTTGTATTTTACGCCCGTTCGTAACCTTTGCTTTTCGATTTGTCTAATATTCCAACGGCAGAAATAACGGAAATGTTCGGGCAACCTTCTTAATATCTGTAATGATTCTTTGGTTTCAGTCGGCATCGTATCAGATCCGATTAGTTCGTCAATGCTTACGCCAAACTCTTTAGCTAATCGAATGACGGGCGTAAGTTTGACAGTTGCCGTATTTCCGTACAGAAAATCCCTAAATGTGCTAACGGGAGTTTCGGTTATTTCGGCTAACTCTTCGGCGGTGTAGCCACATTCGAGCATATACGAGCGCACGTTATCTCTTAGCGAGTTCAAATAATCCTCACGAGTATTACCGCGACTTTCCGTTAACTTGACATTAAATCTCTTTTCAAATTTTTGGTTTTTCATATTTCACATCCTTTGTAATAGGGTTAAAGTAAAAGAGTCTTGCGAGTCTTGGTTAGGGTTTAGGTATACGTGCGAGTGCTTAAGCCCTTGCCGAGACAATTTACAGATAGAGGGAGGAAATTATAATGGATTACCGAGCAAAGATTATCGAACTTCTATATAAAGTAGAAAGCGAAAAGATTTTGCGCTTTATCTTTTATATGTTAGAAGATGCAATTAGTCGATACGACATTTCGTCACTCGGAGAGGGTCTTAGCAAGTGACATTACGGCTTGCTTACCTTTATCATCAAGTCGGGAGTATAAATCTATAAGGGTCAAATAATCGGGGCTATAATCGGGGATAGGTCTATCAGTTAGTAAATCGTTAGCCTCCACGCCAAAAAACTTGGCGATTCTATGAATATTATCTAATCGGGGCATTTTTCGCCCTTTACTCCATTCAGTAACAATAGCGGTAGACACATTAAGGTATTTAGCAACGTCTACTTGTTTCTTATCATTTAATTGTAATAGGTTATTAAAGTTCTTGCAAAAGTTAGTTTTTATAATTTTTTCGTTTATCATAAAATCACCTCCATGCCCTAATTATCGGACATTTTGGAAGTTTTCACAAGTATAAAGCTAACAAAAAGTTATATTTTTTTAAAAAAATGGTTGACAACTAACCAAAAGTTAGTTACAATATAGACATAGCAACACAACAACGCACACACACATCATTCTTCCTAACCATTGGTTAGGGTCACAAACGGAGGTAACAACAATGACAAACGCAACATTCACATCCAAGAAATTTGACATCAAGGCATTTGGTAATAACCTTACAGGCAGACAGGGTTACGCTTACACTTGCAACTCAATGAAATATCCCATCCTTATGGCAGACGCCGACAAGGAACAGGAATTTAAGGAAGAGTGTTACAACATCTTTGGCAAGGTTGGAGTGCTTTGGAGTTACAGAAATAAAGAGCATTTCAGCATCGGCGAATTGATTTGCGATAAAGGGACTTGGGGAATCTCGGGCGGAGGTGCTTGTTTATCAGCAAGTTTCGGATTTAACGACATGCTTTCATTAAGCATCGGAGCAAACGCCCCTAGAATTAAGGAAGGACAGATAGTAGTCGTATCCTTATACAGCAAGAAAAACAAGTTCGTCCTTAACAGTTTTTACAAGGTTGGCAAAGTAGACATCCATTGTATCAGAAATTGCAACTTTATTCCTTTGACCGACGAGGAAATGATAGAGATTTGTAAGGACGCGGAGAATTGGTGCAGATAACAGGCGAGGGGCTTAAGCCCCTCCCGATAGGAGGGTAAATATGAAAACAAACATTAGCGCGATTAAGCGCGTAAAGTCACAGGATAAAAAGTTTGAAATGGTCACAAGACGGGTTATGAAAAGTATACATAATCAGCATCCTAAACAGGAAATCGGCGGTCTTATGGATAACGAGCACGTTATTGTAACCGACAAGAAGTATGAGGAGTCAATCACCGAGTTTTGGATTGAGGACGGCTTACAGGATTGGACGGACGAAGAAATCCGCGACTACATGAAAGACATGGAATGTCACAACAACACGCCTTACGATTGTTCGGGAAAGATGGTTACATATTGGATTACTTT